>JANOYC010000057.1:0-30823 GCA_031428675.1 Microbacteriaceae bacterium
CCACGTTCGCCCCGGCGTTCGCGGTCATCGCGGCCGCCGCGCTCGTCGCGCTCGTGACCGAAAGCACGGGCGTCTTCGGGAGAAAGCAGCAGCGGCGTCTCACCTTGCGCCACCACTGCAAGTGCGGCAGCGACATCCGCCTCCGGCACGTCGTGGTGCTCGACGTAGTGGGCGATGATGTCCCGGAACGCCAAGACGCGGTCGTGCTGATTGAGCGCTTCGGTGATCGCGTCATCGAAGCGCGCAAGACGGGTGACGTTGACGTCTTCGATCGTCGGCAACTGCATTTGAGTGAGGGGTTGGCGCGTGGCCTTCTCGATTGCGCCAAGCAGGCGTCGTTCACGCGGCGTGACGAAACTGATCGCTGCGCCGCTGCGTCCGGCCCGGCCGGTGCGTCCGATGCGGTGCACGTATGACTCGGTGTCGATCGGGATGTCGAAGTTCACGACGTGGCTGATGCGGTCGACGTCGAGACCGCGAGCCGCGACGTCTGTCGCTACCAGAATGTCGAGTTTGCCGCTCTTCAGTTGTCCGACCGTGCGCTCGCGCTGCACTTGGGCGACGTCGCCGCTGATTGCCGCCGCGGAGTAGCCGCGCGCGCGGAGCTTCTCGGCGAGGGTCTCGGTCTCGCTCTTGGTGCGCACGAATACGATCATTCCCTCGAAGTTTTCGACCTCGAGAATGCGGGTGAGCGCGTCCACCTTTTGCGGGTACGACACCATCAGGTAGCGCTGGGTAGTGTTGGCAGACGTCGTCGTCTTGTTCTTGACGGTGATTTCTTCGGGATCGTGCAGGTACTGCTTCGCGATCCGGCGGATGGCGGCTGGCATGGTGGCGGAGAACAAGGCCACCTGCTTGTCGTCGGGTGTGTCGGCGAGAATAGTCTCGACATCCTCGGCGAACCCCATTTTGAGCATCTCGTCGGCCTCGTCAAGCACCAGGTACTTGAGTTCGGAGAGGTCGAGAGTGCCCTTAGCGAGGTGGTCCATGATGCGTCCGGGGGTGCCGACCACGACGTGTACGCCTCGGCGCAGTGCCGAGAGTTGCGCGCCATAGGCCTGGCCGCCGTAGACAGGTAACACGTGCACGTTCTTCATGTTGGACGCGTACCGTTCGAACGCCTCGCAGACCTGCAATGCAAGTTCGCGGGTGGGGGAGAGCACGAGTGCTTGCGGGCTCTTCTGCGACACATCCAGCCGCGACAGGATCGGCAACGCGAATGCCGCGGTCTTGCCCGTGCCGGTTTGTGCGAGGCCCACGACGTCGCGGCCGGTGAGCAGAACGGGAATCGTTGCCGACTGGATGGCAGACGGGATCTCGTAGCCGATCTCCCGCACTGCCTTCAATACGGCGTCGCTCAAACCGAGGTCGGCGAAGGTCTGCTCGGCGGCGGGTGCGGCGTCGTCGAGATGGACGTTCGTGTCGGTGTCGGTGTCGGTCATGGCCTAAACGTTAGTCGCAAACGCCGAGCCGATTGGCTCTGACGTCAACGGTCAGCGCACACGTGCGTTGACGCGACGGAAGAGATTGGGGATCATGCACGCAGGCGCAACCCGAAACCGCCCGGTCGTCGTTCGAATTCCACTTGGTCGAGAGCATCGATCCACAGGTCGGCAGCCAGAGTGCCGCTGTCGGTCGTGCCGCCGACGCCGAGCACCTGGCATCCGGCGGATCGCGCCGACCGAACGCCAGCCGGCGCGTCTTCCACGACAAGACAGTGCTCGGGGTTCACGCCGAGCGTTCGAGCGGCGAGCAGGTAGGGTTCGGGATCCGGTTTGAAGCGCGACACGTCGTCCGCCGTGATGATCGTGGCGGGCGCACTCAAGCCGCTCGCGACTAGTCGCGCTGTTGCGACGGCACGGCTGCCCGATGTGACGATCGCTTTTGCGCCATCGGGTAACGACTGGAGCAAACGTGCGGCCCCCGGGGTGGGGATCACGTCGTTCACATCCGTCGTCTCGAGGTGCGCGAGCAACGCCGCGGCTTCGGCCGCTTCCGTCGCGCTGAGCAATCGATTGAGAAGAGCCCCTGCGGGCTGCCCGTGGTTGGACTGCACCTCGTCTGCGTCAAATCCAAAGGTCGCCGCCGCTTTTTCCCAACTTCGCAGCACGGCAGGGGTGGAGTCGACGAGGGTTCCGTCTAAGTCGAACAAGACCGCCTCGAACGACGCAGCGAACAGCGGATGACGCGGGTCGAGCGGCGCACGCTCGCGCAAGTCCCGCAGCACGCGATCCAGTTGCTGGGCCGACGAAAGAGCGGCCTCGATGCGGAGATGCGGCACCATGGGCGTGGCGACCGGGGCATCCACTGATCGAAACGCGTCGCGAACCGCGCCACGTTGCGCCCGCCGCCGGGCGAGTAGCGCCGCATCACCGTCGACTTGCACGACGCGTATCTCTGCCGGTGCGAGTGTCGCCTTGAGCGTCTGCCATTCTGTGCCGCCCGTCAGTTCTGCGGTAAACGGGGCAACGAGCACCGATCCGAGTCCCAGTCGCACGTTGTCCCTCGCGACCGCGAGCAGAGCTGCGTAGCGACCCGCGCGGATCGTCGCACTGTGCGGCGAGTCCAGCCAGTGTGGCCCGGCAATAACGTCGCCGAGGCTGTCGAGCACGGGGTTTGTCAGCTCGTCGAGGTCGAGAATCGGAACGCGCAGGGCTTGCGCGACCTGTCGACCCAGTGTTGTCTTGCCGCTTCCGGCGACTCCGGCGATCACGATGACCTGCACAGTACCGCCCCCGTTAGTGCCGGCGCCACGGGGCGGCCAGTGCGCGACCGCATCCATTTTGCCTCCAATGCCGTTATGCGGTTCGAGGCCTTGTTTAAAGCGCGCGAAGTCGCCAAGTGCCTCTGTTGTCAGTCTGACGGTAGGCCACCATGTCACGGGTGTCAAGATTTCGAAGATTTTTTATGTCACCGGTGACATTTTTCTCCAGAATGTGTTTCACTGGGTCAGGCGGCGCCGCACGATTCGAATTCGGGACGTTCCGCCGCTCACATTTTTCAGCGCCGAAAGAGAGATTTAATGCCAACCCAATTCGTCGCCGGGCTCGACCTCGGGAGCACCGGGTTGAAGATCCTGGTTGCCGACGACACTGGTGCCGAGCTGTTCGTCGAGCAGGTTTCGACACCGTGGAGACCGGGGCCCGGCGGGTCTACGGATCTCGACGGGATGGCTCTTCTCGAGTCCATCGGCGTGCTGCTCGCGACGGCTTCGAGGAGACTCAGCGAGATTACGGGCGATCCGGCTGCCTCCGTTGCGGGTGTCGCTATTTCTGGGATGGGGGAGACCGGCTTTCTGGTTGATGGCGTCGGGCACACTATCGCGCCCGGGATTGCGTGGTTCGACCCCCGCGGGCAGGAACAGGTCGATGCAATGCCGGCCCGTCTTCGTGACGAGTTCGCTGGTCGAACTGGTCTGCCGTTGGGGGTGCAAGTATCCGTTGCCAAGCTGCTCGCGCTCCGCGATACCGGTGTCTCGTTGCGGCGGGCGCGGTGGTTCAATCTGCCAGAGTTTGTTGCGTTGTCGATGGGTGGTCGCGCTGTAAGCGATTACTCGCTGACATCGCGCACAGGACTGCTCGATCAGGACTCGGGTCAGCCGTGGCCAGAATTGCTCGATTACCTCGGGGTCGATGCCGACTTCCTTCCGCCCCTCGTTGACGCTGGAACCGACCTCGGATCCGCAACCGCAACCTGGGTCGCGCCCGCTTTCGCCGGGACCCGGCTTACCGTCGCAGGCCACGATCACCTCGTATCGTCGGTCTCCGGCGGAGCTGTGGCCGATAATCGCTACCACTCCTCTATGGGCACCGCTGAAGTGTTGCTCCGCGTATTGGATGCGCCACTTTCGATCGCCGCGCGCTCGCGACTGGCCGACAAGCTCATCAATTGCGTGCGGCACGTCGTGCCTGGCCAGTTCGTGCTCGTCGCGGGAGTAAAGACAGGCCTCCTGATGCGCCGGGCCCTCCAGATGTGCGGTGTCACTGATCGTGCCGGCCGCGATCGCCTCGACGCGCTCGTCATGGAACTGCCAGCGGGCGGCGCTCTCGAGGACGGCGCAATTGACGTGCGTGGCGCTCGCAACGATGACGGTGTGCTCGCGGTGACCGTACGATCCGACGGAATCAGTCCCGCCGAGTTGTTCGCCGCGGTGCTACGCCATGGCAACGATGAGATTCAGCTCTTGATCGACGCAATGGACCGGGAATTGTCTCCCGCGACTTCCACCGTGCTCACCGGCGGATGGGCCGATATGGCGAGCGTTCAGCGTGCTCGCGCACTGGTATTGCCCGAGATCGTCGTTTCGACTCGTTCACAAGACACGTCGTACGGCGCCGTGATGTTCGCGGCGCGCTTGATTTCACAACAGATCACCGAACCAACTCACTAGAAACAAGGAGATACCCATGAATGAACTGACCACGCTCGAACGACGGGCAATGTCGAGGATCCTGACCCCCGGCGGGCGGATGCTCATCGTCGCGGCCGACCAGCGCAATGGGATGAAGGCCGTAATGACGGATGCGCCCGATGGCCCCTCGTCGATCACCATCGAGCAGCTGGCAGATGCCAAAGCCGACATCGTCACCTTCCTGGCGAACAACGGCCCCGCGATCCTTCTTGATCCCGAGGTCGGCCTGCCGATGATCGTCGACAAGGGCATCATTGCGAGCGACACTGGACTGGTCGTCGGCATGGACGCGTCTGGCTTCGACACCATCGACGGCCTGCAGTACACGCGGTACTCGACCGGCATCACCCCTCGCATCGTTCGCGACTTGGGCGGCGACGCGGCCAAGATGCTGTTCTACATGCGCCCCGACAAGCAGGGTGCCGATTCGCGTGTTGTTCAAGAGATTCGCGACCTCGTTGACGCATGTGCCGCCGAAGGACTGCTCCTCATCGTTGAGATCCTTACGTATCAGCTCGACGGTGAGTCCGACGAGGCGTATCGTGCCGCGTTCCCGCAGCTCGTCGTGGATTCGGCTGCGCTGACGGTTGGCGCGGGTGCCAAGGTCTTGAAGTTGCAGTACCCCGGTTCTGCTGAAGCGAGTGCTGCCGTGACCGCCGCTGCTGACGGGGCGCCGTGGGCTGTGTTGTCGGCGGGAGTGGACCACTCGACGTTCATCGAGCAGGTTGCGATCGCGGTCGAAAACGGCGCGAGCGGCGCCATGGCGGGACGTTCGCTCTGGAAGGACAGCCTTGCCGTCTCGGAGACGGTTCGCGAGAACCTCCTGACATCGAAAGCGCTACCGCGTCTCAAGGAGCTCGAAACCGTGCTCGACCGCCAGCCCGCCCACGTCTAACGCCAGCCCGCGTCGAGCAATCTGCGCGCATCGATCGTGGCCTTCGGGTCACGATCGATGCGGTGCTTCTGTCTCGGCCTGGCCCTAGCGCTATCCGGCGACGCTGACAGTCCGAAGCCCTGCGTCGGTCGCAGGCCACGGGACGAAACACGACGCTCGCTCCACAAGTTCGACAGGCAGAATGTTGCGGCGACGATAGCGCTTGTGCGGGTGCGCGATGCGTTCCAAAATGCGATTGATCGCATGCCGACCCAGGTTGGCCGGGTCTTGGTCAACGACCGTGGTCGCGGGCGTCAACGCGCTAGCCATGGGGAAATCGCCGAACCCGACGAGAGCGAGATTAGTCTCGTGGGCCGTCTGCAGCGCTGGGATCAAAGACATCGAACAGCGAGCATCCGAAGAGAAGAGTGCAGTCGGCGGCGCTGGTTGCGCCATCAACCGCCTGAGCGCAGCGTTGGCGCCTTCGCCACGGCTCGCGCCAAACGTGATGAGCTCCGGGTGAAACGCAATTCCCGCATCGCTCAGGGCGCGCCGGTAACCCTCGAGTCGATTGTGGGACGTCGGAATATTCGGGGAGTCGCCCACGAAACCAATCCGTCGGTGCCCATGTCGGATTAAGTGCGTGGTCGCCGCGTGCGCTCCACCGAGGTCATCCTCGACAAAAGAATCGACAGCCAGTTTGGTCGGCGCGCGGTCGACGAACACGATGGGCGTCGATGCCGTCCAACGGTTCAGGTATGACTGGTCTGACGATATGGGGGCGACGATGAGCCCGCTCAACTGGAACTTCAGCAACGCATCGAGCACGGGCTGTTCGCGCGCGATGTCTTGCCCGAGGCTTGTCACGGAGACTGCCATGCTCTGCTCGGCTGCGATTTCTTCAATCGCACGCGCTATCGCAGAGAAGAACGGATCGGCAATGTCAGGCACGGCGACACCGATGACGGGAGTTCGGCCAGTGCGGAAGTTCTGCGCCAAGGTGTTCGGAACGTAGTTCACTTCTGCCATGATCTTCAACACACGCTCACGCGTGGCCGGAGCTACGTGTGGGTCGTTGTTGAACACGCGGGACACCGTCTTCGCGCTCACGTTCGCCAGTGCTGCCACATCATGCATCGTTGCCATCGCGTCACCTCCATCGTGCCGGTCGAGGTTCGTCAACGTGGTGCACTATTGTGCACGAACCGCGAGGCGGAGTTTCAGGGTTATCAGACGTTATCCTGTCACGGCATAGCCTGCATGGCATCGATGACATGCAGACGGCTAGCCCGTGGCTTCCTGTTTAGCGCGCGGTGTAGCCCCCGTCGATCGGGAGGGAAACACCGGAGATCATAGACGCGGCGTCACTCAAGAGGAAGGTGATCGGCGCGGCGATTTCTGCTTCTGTCGCCCAGCGCCCGAGAGGCATTTGGTCGAGGAATGGGCCGGCGATATCGGGGCGACCCCAGTAGAACGCCGACATTTCGGTCATTACAACCGTGGGGTTCACGCTGTTGACGCGGATGTTGTACTTGCCGAGTTCGAGCGCCGCGACGCGCGTGATGTTGTCGAGGGCCGCCTTTGACGATCCGTAGGAGATATGCCCGGTGAGCGCGACGAGACTAGCCTGGCTCGATACGTTGACGATCGATCCACCGTTGCCAAGCCGGATCATGGATGCCGCTGCGTACTTGATGACGAGGAGGCTCCCTCTGGCGTTGATGCTCATGACTTTGTCGAAAACATCGATGTTGGTGTCGGTCGGCCCGGCAATCTCGCCGCCCCAGCCGCCGCAGTTCACGACCCCCCACAGGTCGAGTCCGTCGAGTGCGCCCTTGACGCTTTCCTCGGACGTCAGGTCGAAGGGAAGGGTTCGCGCTCCCGTCTCTTCCGCGAGAGAGGTCAATGCGTCCTCTGAGCGCCCGCTGGCGATGACGTCGGCACCCATTGTGATCAGTTGTCGGACGGTCTCGCCGCCGATGCCACCGCTTGCTCCGGTGACGAGAATCGGGCGGCCATTGAAATCGGTCATGGTTCGGTCTCTTTCTTTCAGCTCTGAAATGTGCCCGGAAGGGCGGCGGTGCCGGTCGGTCCACGGCGTTGCACGCTCATAGTAACCACAAATCGAGTGCTTTTGTCATCGGTGACATGATTTTCTTCGGATTGGCTTGACACCCGTGACATGGTCGCCTAACGTCACACCCAGCGGTTGTTGAATCCGCGGATCCGCAAGTGGGTTCCGGACGCAGTTTCCGCACACTGACAACCTTCACTGCCGCAGCGATTGTCCTGCTCCGGTGATGTCCCGACCAATGGAGCGCAGGATGATCGAAACGCAGAGCACCGAGATGCCGGCGCATCCGGCTGTCACGCGGGCCTCGATGGCACAGCTCGTCGGTCGCGCACGTTCGATGGTCATCCCTGGCGAGCGCCACATCCTCGGCATCACCGGAGCGCCGGGAGCCGGAAAGTCGACGCTGTGCGATGCTCTGGTCACGGCGCTCGGTGCGGACGCGGCGATCGTGGGCATGGATGCTTTCCACCTCGCCAATGTCGAGTTGGAGAGACTCGGTCGAGCCGAACGCAAGGGCGCTCCGGACACGTTTGATCCTCACGGATATGCCGCACTACTGACTCGACTTCGTAATTCGACGATGACGGTATATGCACCTGTCTTCCGACGTGAAATCGAGGAGTCGATCGCCGGCGCCGTGCCAATCGACCCAACGGTGTCCCTGGTGATCACCGAAGGCAACTACTTGCTACTGGACTCCGACGGATGGGAAGACGCCCGTCTTGCCATTGATGAGATCTGGTACCTCGACGTTCCTCGTGAGGAACTGCGCAGCCGACTCGTGACGCGTCACCAAGCGCACGGTCGGACCCCGCTCGCGGCCGAAAGCTGGGTGGCCGATGTCGACATGAAGAACGCTGAGCGCGTCGAAGAGATGAAGACTCGCGCGGACGTGATCGTCGAACTCACGGATGCCCCCGCCGCGCGGCATGTCTCAAGCGAGGGAGCGCACTCATGACCCAACAACGAATTGACACCACACCGACCGACGCTCGGCACGATCTACAGGAGGAACGCGCATGACCAGTACGATTCCGATTCTCGAGGCGAAAGGGCTGACCCGAAGCTTCGGAGCGGTTCGGGCACTCGATCACGTGGACTTCGACATTTACGCGGGCGAAGTAGTCGCGCTCATCGGCGACAACGGTGCGGGAAAGTCGACACTCGTCAAGGCGCTGTCGGGCAACCTCGCGCTGGATACCGGGGAGATTTACTACGCCGGCGGCAAGGTAGACCTCAGCACGCCGGCTCAAGCAAGCAAGCTCGGCATCGAAACTGTCTACCAGGATCTCGCACTCGCGCCGCACCTCAACCCCGCACAGAACATGTTTCTCGGTCGGGAAATTCCCGCGCCCGGATTGCTCGGCAAGTTCGGGTTCCTCGACAACAAAGCGATGCGCCTTCGTTCGAAGACCGCGTTTGACGAACTGGGCGCCACGGTGCGCAGTCTCTCGGACCCTGTGGGGAGCATGTCGGGCGGACAGCGCCAAGCGATTGCCATCGCGCGCTCTGTTGCATGGGCGAAGGGCGTGATCTTCCTCGACGAACCGACCGCAGCTCTCGGAGTCGTGCAAACGAAGAATGTTCTCGAGACGATCCGCCGCGTGCGAGACAAGGGAGTGGGTGTGGTCTTCATCAGCCACAACATGCCAAACGTAATGGAGGTGGCTGACCGGGTGCAGGTGCTCCGTTTGGGCCGTCGGATTGCGACCTTCGAAGCGAACAAAACAAACATGGGCGAACTGGTCGCGGCAATGACCGGCGCACTGGACGGAGCAGGAGCATGACAGAGACCAAACCCGCCGCAGGCGTTGCGGCGGCACCGAACCCGATCGACGGCCAGAAGAAGAATTTCTTCGCACACTTGACCGGCATCCAGTCATTCCAGATCCTGCTTGTGCTGCTCGTCATCGTCACGATCTTCAGCATTTTGGCCCCGACGATCTTCCCGCAGTGGACGAACATCCGCCAAATAGTGCAGAACGTCTCGATTCTCGCCGTGCTCGGAATCGGAATGACCTTCGTGATAATAACTTCGGGAATCGACCTGTCGATCGGATCTGTTCTTGTATTCTCCGGGGTTGTTTCGGCCAAGGCGATGGTCGCCTATGGCGGCGGAGGTTGGGATACGGCCCTCGTTGGCCTGCTCGTTGCTCTCGTCGTTGGCGCTCTGTGGGGACTCTTGAACGGGGTGTTGGTCGCGAAAGCGAAGGTGCCCCCGCTTATCGTGACCTTGGGAACGCTGGGAGCTGCTCTCGGGTTGGCCCAAGTCATCACCGGTGGTGTCGACATCCGCGAAGTCCCTGTCGTCCTTACCGACACGATCGGCTATGGCAACGTGTTTGGAACGACGATTCCGCTCATCTCGCTGGTAGCGCTCGTTATCGTCGTCATCTTCGGGATCATCTTGCACAAAACAAAGTTCGGCCTCTACACCTTCGCGGTTGGCTCTAATGAGGAAGCAGCTCTCCGCGTTGGTGTGAAGGTCGATAAGCAGCTCATCTCGATCTACGCGCTCTCGGGGACGTTGGCCGGGTTCGCGGGACTTCTATCACTGTCGCAATACGGCACGACCGCGATCGCCGGACAATCGCAGACGAACCTCAATGTCATCGCGGCAGTCGTGATCGGTGGCACCAGCATCTTCGGCGGTCTCGGCACGATCTTCGGCACCATGGTCGGTTTGTTCATCCCGGCGGTGTTGCAGAACGGCTTCGTCATCGTGGGCGTCCAGCCCTTTTGGCAGCAAGTAGCGGTGGGAGCCGTTCTTGTTGCTGCCGTCTTCATCGACCAGCGTCGTCGCAAGGCCGCGGCCCGAGGCGCGGGGTCGAAGTCAAAGGTTTCTCTGGCCAATCTCTGGTCAAAGAAAAAATGAAAACCCAAGTCAGAAGAATCCCACCATCAAGAGGAGCTTTAACAATGAAGTCAAAGAGACGCCTCGTCTCCATAGCAGCCATCGGCGCGGTTGCCGCACTCTCGCTCAGCGCGTGTGCCGGCACCGACACCGGGCCCACCCCCAATGCGTCGGGCGACTACAAGTTGTCGTTCATCCAGGGCGTCGCGGGTGACGAGTTCTACATCTCCATGCAGTGTGGCATCGAGGCCGAGGCCAAGAAGCTAGGCGTGACGGTGAACACCCAAGGGCCGGCGAAGTTCGACCCGACGTTGCAGAAGCCGATCGTCGACTCCGTCGTCGCGTCGAAGCCCGACGCGATCCTGATCGCCCCGACCGATGTGACCGCCATGCAGGCACCACTAAACGCGGCTGCTGAAGCGGGAATCAAGGTTGTACTCGTTGACACGACCGTGGGTGACCCGTCGTTCGCCACCGCTCAAATCTCCTCCGACAACAACGGTGGCGGCAAGGCGGCATTTGACGCCATCAAGCAACTGAACCCGGACGGCGGCAAGGTGCTCGTTATGGCCACTGACCCCGGAATTTCGACGACGGATGCGCGCATTGCTGGTTTCGAAGAGGCCATCAAGGGCGACTCGAGCTTCACCTACGTTGGAGTGCAGTACAGCCACAATGACCCGGCCGAGGCGGCCCGACTCATGACGGCAGCGCTCGCAAAAGACCCCGACATTGTCGGCGTCTTCGCGACCAACCTGTTCGCTGCAGAAGGAACCGCGACCGGCGTTCGCCAGGCGGGTGCGCAAGACACGGTGAAGATCGCCGGATTTGACGCGGGCCCCGCGCAAGTGAAGGCGCTCAAGGATGGCATCATCCAGGCCCTCGTCGCGCAGCAGCCAGCATTGATTGGTGCGGAAGGCGTGAAGGCAGCCGTCGCAGCGCTAAAGGGCGAGTCTGTAACCGCGGAGACTCAAACCGGTTTCCAGGTGCTCACCCTCGAGAACATCGACACCGACGGTGCCGACTACGTCTACAAGTCCAGCTGCTGAACCTAGCCACGTCACGAACAAGCTAGAACGACACGGGTTCTCTCCCATCACAGATCGGAGGGAGCCCGTGTTCGTTCACACTAACCACAAGGAGCACGCCATGGTCACGGTGAACAACGCAACTCTGTCGTCGATCGGTCAGCGCGTTCCAGTGCCCCACTATGACAGGAATGCCGCTACGACAGGAATCGTGCACTTCGGAGTAGGTGCGTTCCACCGGTCGCACGAGGCCATGTACATTGACCGGCTACTCGCGAGCGGCAGCACGCTTGATTGGGCGATCTGCGGAGTCGGAGTGCTTCCGTCAGACGCCACAATGCGAGACATCCTCGCTCTTCAGGACAACCTCTACACACTCGTCGTCAAGCATCCAGATGGTCGCGTCGATCCTCGCGTGATTGGCTCGATCACCGAATATCTTTTCGCGCCGGACGATCCGGATGCCGTGATCGAGAAACTTGCGCATCCGGCCACGCGAATAGTGTCGCTCACGGTCACCGAGGGCGGGTATTCCGTGAACAACGCCACGGGTGAGTTCGACGCGACGAGCGGGGACATTCAACACGACCTTTTCACGCTGGAGGCGCCGCGCACGGTGTTCGGGCTCATCACCGAAGGACTTCGCCGACGCCGGGATCGTGGCGTTGATGCATTTACCGTTATGTCGTGCGACAACATCCAGGGCAATGGCCACATCGCTCGCACAGCACTCACGTCTTTTGCTCGCCTCAAGGATCGACAGCTGGGGGATTGGATTGCGCAGAACGTCCAGTTCCCGAATTCCATGGTCGATCGGATTACCCCTGCAACAACAGATGAGGTGCGATCAGAAGTAGCGACGCAATTCGGGATCGACGACGCGTGGCCGGTTGTCTCCGAGTCATTTGAGCAGTGGGTGTTGGAAGATGCCTTCACCGCGGGGCGCCCGGATCTCGAATCCGTAGGTGTACAGCTCGTGTCCGACGTCGAACCGTATGAGCTCATGAAGCTTCGACTCCTGAATGCGTCGCATCAGGCGATGAGCTATGTGGGCATACTCGCCGGATTCGCTCATGTGCACGAGGTATGCCGAACGCCGTCTATCGCGGCATTCTTGCGCGAATATATGCGTGAAGAAGCCACTCCAACGCTTCGGCCAGTCCCGGGGATCGATCTGAACCAGTATTGCGATCAACTCATCGCGCGATTCAGCAGCGCGGCGATCGCCGACACGCTCGAGCGACAGGTCGTAGACGGCTCGGAGCGCATCCCGAAATTCTTGCTTCCGGTTGTGCGTGAGCAACTGGCTATGGGTGGCGACATCCGTCGTTGCGCCTTCGTCATCGCTTCGTGGAGCGTTTTCTTGGAAGGCGTCACCGAGACCGGATTTGGGGTGATGATTCACGACGTGCGAAAGGATGCGTTGACGCATGCCGTTCGCGCGGAAGTGATGGCACCCGGCGCGCTGCTCGACCTCGGAGAGATTTTTGGTGATCTGGGCCAGAACGAACGATTCCGCAGTGCCTACGTGAACGCGCGCGCCAGGATCAAGTCCGACGGCGCTATCGCTGCCATGGAATCGATCAAGCGTGAACGCAACCGCGGGGCAACAGCGGTGGGAATATCGGGAACCGCGGTGTAGACGAGCAACGTTCCACGAGAACCCGCGACTCGCGGAACGCGAGACACGCCGTGCGCACTGTTGAATGTCGCCGCCCCGTGGTCGAATCGTTGACGGGGCCGGCCAGTAGGCAATCGGGGGAGCAGGGAGCGTTCCGTGAACTCAGACTCAAACTCGGTGATCGACCGGCTGTGGACCGTGCTCGCCGGTTGGCGGGGCGAGATCATGAATTGGGCTCCATATGATGATGAGCCCGTTCGCGGCATTTGCCACGCCTGCCGCACGTCACCGTTTAGAGACCACCTTGGTGTGCTCGACGACGCGCCGCACCGGGTGACTCATACTTTGCATGAGCTTCTCGAGAAATTCGTGACCGAGTGGGAGTTCCTCGCGCCCCCCGGAAAGATGGTGATGGCGACTCGCGCGGCGCTCGCCGAAGCCATGGATTGCGTCGGTGACGACATTGCGCACGACTGCGAGGTGCTCTTTGACGCCGAGCGATTCGCCCTGATTCGCGACGCTGCCGAATTGGTCGGGGTGCCTGCAGACTGCGCCGTCGGTCCGATGGCGAAACAGATCGTCGCTGACATGCTCCAGGAGTGGTTCGAGTGGATATCGAACGAACGCTGGAAGCGCGCTGCATCGGTGCCAGCCGGGCGTCGCTGCGAGCTGTGCACGACTTCGCCGGTCATCCTTCCGGACATGTCGATCACGGTCCCGCACGCGGTATTCCACAAGTTACGGGCTCTCCTCCACGACGACCTCGACGAAGCCCTCGAGGGCTACAACCTCTCCCGAGACGCTCTGCAACACGTGCGCCCGCGCATTCTCGATCAGATTGTCGTGGCGATTGATGGCGATCGACCGCGCATAGAGCATGCTCTTCGCTTGTATGTCGCCGAGGCGGTGGAGCGCGACATCGCTGAGACCGTCGCGCACCTGCACACTGCTGACGGCTGAAACCGCGAATTGCCCCATTTCGTGGAGTAGTCGACCGGACATCACTGATCGACGCGCCGCGTCGACGGGTTACCTGGCAGTGCCCGACGGGTTGCTTGACTTGCCCTCGAGCCACAACGAGTCGGACTCATCACGGTGCGTGCCCGTGCTCCCGACGTGCTTCGAAGCGATACGTGCGCCGTTCTTGATGACGTGAACCATCGCCATGCCGTGGCCGCGGCCGAGGTTGTAGTCCGTCTTCAGCCACTCGAGGACCGCCCCCGCCTTGACGGCCGGGTCATCCAGCCCCTTCAGCGTTGCGATTTCGACGAGCTGGCGCGGAGTGAGCCCGGTTTTGTCCTCGACGGCGTCGAGGTACGCCTGAAACGACATCTGAGATCCTTGCGGTTGAGTTGACGCACCGTCAGCGCGTTAGGACGGGGATTCGTTGGCTGCTGTCGCGCGTTTCCGCGCCGTCTTGAATCGCTTGAGAACCGCGCGCTCCGTCAGGATTGATACGTAGTCCCGCACTGGGCGGCCCGCGAGAGCGTCGTACTCCTCGCGCACGGCGGTTTCGACTTGGTCGCGGGAGAGGTCCGATTTCTTCGCCACACTATCGATAACGTTTTTGATGACTTCTTCGTCATCCATGTGGGTGGTCATATGAAGAGTGTCATTGGAGCGGGCGACGACGTCAATGTCCCAGTAGTGAGCCGAGAGCCGAGAGCCGAGCCGCGAGCCGAGACGGGGAGGCGCCGCGGGACGAATACGACGCCTCCGCGCCGCTCAGTGTGATTCGACGAGTTTCTTGAAGCGGTGCAGATCTGCCCGAACCTGAACGTCATCGATCTGGAGAGCGGCTCCCGCCTTCTCGACGAAGCCGGCCGGTTCCCATTCCATGTGCAGGTCGACTCGGGTGTGGCCGTTCTCGAGCGTCTCGAATTGCACGGTGCCTGAGTGGTGGGGCTCGTTGATGCTGGTCCACGAGACGCGTTTTCCTGGAACCTGTTCCGTTGTGTCGGCGTCGAACTGGCGCTCCACCCCTGCGATCTTGACAACCCAGTGCGTTCTGGTGTCCGACACCTGTTCGATGCTCTCGACCCCAGACATGAACTGGGGGAACGACTCGAACTTCGTCCACTGGGTGTAGGCGGTGTTCGCGGGAACGGCAACTTCTACATCGGCGTCGATTGCGTGGCGCATGACTGTCCTTTCGTGGCGGGGCTGGCGTGCGAGCGGCGCCGATCGTGGTTCGGGATCGACGCCTACTCGCAACCGGACGTGCCCGATGGGCGTCCTTGCTGACAGGCTAAGAAGAGGCTGCGTCATAAAAATAGGGGTTGACGTGATCAGGTGAAACTGCATCGGAAGAAACAGCGGCGACTCCGAACGAACCAAGTGTCGAGCAGGTAAACAATTGTCAGTTCCTCTGGAATCAGCTGAGCAAATGTCGCACACTGGAGTAAGTACGACGGTGTCCCGGAATTCTTCTCCCTCAGGTCATGCGTCGCACATGCATTCGGGTGGATTACGACTTTGGGGGTCGCAGCGCAATGGTGGGTTTGTCATGATGCAGACGGTGGTGTCGAGAACACTCCGGCCTGACTTGGTCGTAGTCGTCTACGGAGGTCGTGAGTTCGTTGCCTCGCGGGCGATGGCCGACGCGTTCTTCGCGCGCGCGCGACGCGTTGTTGAGGCGGGCGCGAGCGAACTTGTGCCGTTGCTTCACCGCGACGGCGTGGAGTTGCTGTTGGTATCGCGAGAGATTCCGTTCTCGCTCGCCACGCCGAATGCGGCCCTCAAGCGTTCCGCCTGACGGCGTTTTTACTGACCGCGTCGATGCCGGTCGCCGGCTCGCGGAGACGCTGCACGCACTCCAAGGGCGTGACATCGTCGTGTTGGGGCTCCCGCGCGGCGGTGTGCCGGTTGCCAACGAAGTGGCATCAGCGCTCCTCGCTCCGCTGGACGTCATCGTCGTGCGTAAGCTCGGCATCCCACATCAGCCCGAGGTCGCCCTGGGAGCCATAGGCGAAGGTGGCACGCGCGTGGTGGACACCGAGATGATGGCGCGAGCGCGAGTCTCCGCCGCGCAACTCGATGTCGTCGAACGTGATGAGGAGGCGGCCCTTGCCGACCGAGTGACGCGCTTCCGGCGCGCGCGGGGCCGCATTGACCTTGCAGGCCGGACTGCCCTGATTGTCGACGACGGAATCGCGACAGGTGCGACGGCGCGGGCCGCCTGCCGGGTCGCTCGTCAGTTGGGCGCGGCATCCGTCATCGTCGCGGCGCCGGTCGGACCAGTGAATGCCGCACGCCTCATCCCCGAGGCGGATGACGTGTTCTGCGTGCTCCAGCCGACGCGGTTCTGGGCCGTGGGCGCGCACTATCGCGATTTTCGCCCAACGACGGATGACGAAGTCGTCAGTCTGTTGCAGGCGGCTCTCCCGTCGAGCGGATAATCGCAACCGGGCACGGCATGACTTGCGCCACGTCGCGGCTAACCGAGCCGAGCCAGAGCTTGGATATCCCGCGGCGACCGTGCGTACCGACGACCAGCAGCCGAGCGCCACGCCCGGCCTGCGTCAGGGCGTCGGCGGGCAATGCGGTCGCGACGGTCAACTCGAGTTCGAGACGTGGATACTGGCTCTCGAGTCCCGCGACCGACTGGGCGAGCACA
Source organism: Microbacteriaceae bacterium (assembly GCA_031428675.1). Lineage (GTDB taxonomy): Bacteria > Actinomycetota > Actinomycetes > Actinomycetales > Microbacteriaceae > JANOYC01. Next base: position 16,479 of record JANOYC010000057.1, read on the forward strand.
CGCTGATCGTCATCGTCGGGTGTCGTCGGCCACTGAAATGAGTCGAATCCTCCGAAAGGCATCGGCGGATTCCACGCATAGATGGCATGAAGCCGTTCGCTGTAGCGATCCGCATAGCGTGCGGCGAACTCCACTGCGGCGGCGGATGCGTCCGATCCGTCGACCCCGACAACAACACCGGAGCCCGTCGGACGTTCTCGCTCGGGCACAATCACCGTGGAACAGTGTGCCCGTGCCGCAATCTGTGCGCCGCGGGTTCCGAACAGCCGCTCGTCGAGGCGCCCATGAGCCAGAGTGCCCACGACGAGCAGTGCGGCGCCGAAGGATCGGCTTGACAGCGTCTCTGTCGGTGAGCCGACTGTGACGTGCGTGTGGAAGGTCAGCGCGGGATTCTCTTCACGCGCGCGTCGCGCGACCTCGCGCATGTGGTGTTCCGCTTGGATGAGAGCAGTTTTGCTCAGATTCGGCGGGATGGCACCCCACGAGTCGTCCATGACGTGCACGAGTTCCACGTCGATGTGGTGGGGGGTCGCGTACTCGACGGCCCACCGCAAGGCAGCTGAATCCGATGAATCGCCGGAGAATCCGACGACAATGTGACCATTCATGGCGCACTCCTTCGACACTCGCTACTCTCACCGTTGCCGATACCGAGTCGCAGGGTAAGTGTCGAAAGTCCCGCCCTCGCGCGTGGCGAATGTCAGTGCGGTGAGTGGGTTTCGATCGTCGAGTCGGGGCCCGGGAACACCAGACTCTGATGACCATCGTCGAATTGAACAAGGTATGGCGGTTCACCGTTCGATCCGCGTACCTCAACGATGGAACCGTGGCGGTCGGGGTTTCCTACGGCTTTGCCATGGACGACGATGTGTGCGCCTACGGTCGCGTGCACGAAAATCACCTCACTGGGTGGGGTTAGAACGACTGGATCGGGGGTAACGGCGGGAGCGGGTCATCCCGGGACCTGTGGTCGACATCGGAATGACCCGTGTCCGTCAGGTCATCTGGTTGATGCAAATGAAGTTGCCTTCGCTGTCGCGGAACCAGGCGGTCTTCAGCCCGTCCATGGTGGCGACGCCGTTCTCTGTTCGGAATTCGGGGGTGTCGTATTCCTCGAAGACAACGCCGCGTTCGCGCATCCGGGCCATGTCGTCGGCCAGATTGTCGGTCTCCCAACACATCTGCGTGTTCTGCGCAGTGCCGGCGTTCGATGTTTCGTAGATGTCGAAGGCGCTGGAATCGCCCAGTCGGTAGCTGAGAATTCCCTCGTGCTCGTCGCTGGGGTCCATCTCGAGTTTGTCGTGGTAGAAGGTGCGTGCGCGCTGCAGGTCAGCAGCTGGAAGCACGGCGTGAGATTGCTTGAGCATTGAGAACCATCTCTTCGTCTGAAGTGAGCGGTGCATTCAAGGTGGGAATGCCGAGATCGGCTCGCGAGGGCATCGTCGAGATCGGAGTTCCTCGTCCGCCGGAGCGGGAGTCACAGGCCGATGTGGGCGGTGACGGTGTCGCATCCGTAGGGCGGTGACTGTGCAGTTTGATCGTCATGCTACGCCTCGCTGACTCCGGTCACCAGCCCTCGACCCTAGCTTTCGGCGCGGTCACGCAATCGATCGAGCTCACGACGTTCTCGCTTGGTCGGGCGCCCGGCACCGCGGTCGCGCGCAGGAGCGATCGGTCGCTCCTCGCGAGCAGGTGGAGGGGGACTGCGGTCAATGTAACACTCGTTTGCAATCGCGGCACTCGTGCGTTTGGCCAGCAGCCGACGCACCTCGAGCACCCGATCGAAGCCGGCAATTCGGATGCGTACTTCATCGCCGACCCGCACCGGATGCGCCGCCTTGACCTTTTCCCCGTTCACCCGCACATGACCGGCGCGGCATTCGGCGGTCGCCATCGACCGGGTCTTCACGGCGCGAACGGCCCAGATCCAGGCATCCAGCCGCACCGTCGTTGCATCCACGATTGCAGTGTAAAGCGACTCGGCAATCGCACGGTTTGGTCGCGGTGCGTTCGCCTGCGAAGCTGGGGGAGTGCCAACTCCCGTGAGCAGCTCGCCGAGCGTTGCCAGCGAACCGCGGGCATTTTCGTGGTCGATCATTCCCGCGGTGCTGTTGGTCGCGGCGGGACCGGCGCTGTTCATGCTGCAACTGCCGATTGTGGGTTATGCGCTTCTCGCGTCGAGCCTCGCTGTGAGCTTCCTCGTTGACCGGAGGTTGTTTCGCGACCTCGCCCTTATCGCGCTCGGGATTGTCATCATCAGCTCGGTGCCGCTCAACGCTGACCTCAGCATCGCGCATATGGCGCAGATGGGAATCGCTCTGACACTCGCAGTGGCGTTGCCGTATCTCATCGCCCGCTTCGGCTACAAAGAGCATTCGATTCGATTTCCGATGCTTACCGGAAAGCGTTGGGGGCGACGTGAGTTCGGCTATCTCGCGCTCGTGCTGGTGCTCGGCTACGCCATTCTCCCGGTTTATCTAATCTCGACGGGTGTCTACGCGAACTGGCCGGATGCTCGCGATTCGTCGATCTTCGTGAGGTTGTTCATCGGAGTGAACGCCGTCGGCATCTGGGACGAATTGTTCTTCGTGTGCACGACATTCACCCTGCTCCGACGCCATTTTCCGATGTGGCAGGCCAACCTGCTGCAGGCGGTCGTATTCTCGTCATTCTTGTGGGAGATCGGTTACGAAGCCTGGGGGCCTGCGCTTACCTTCACCTTTGCGCTATTGCAGGGGTTCACCTTCACTCTCACTAAGTCCTTCACCTATGTCGTGACCGTGCACCTGTTGTTCGACCTCGTACTTTTCCTCACCCTCGTGCACGCGCACAACCGGGATTGGCTGCCGATCTTCATCTACTGAGTTGCGGTGCTGGCCTGAATTTCTGCAGCGAGCGCCGACTTCCATTCCACGAGCCCGCGCACGACCTGGCTGTCGTCGTCGGCGAGTTTTCTCATTGCGTCGGCGGGCACAGCGAAGTTCAGCGCCAGAAATCCGCGAACGCGCTCTGAGGGATCGTCGGCGAGGGAGCCGAGAATGTCGCACGACACCGATTCGTTGCGAGCAATGGATGTCCGCACTGACTCGTCGGGGTCGGCGGCGAGCATCCTATACAGGTCTTCCGGCGCATACCGACTGCTCGCGGCACTCTGCCGGATCCCCGGACTGGGGTCTTTTGCGAGCAGACGCAGTCGTGCGATCTTCGAAGCAGTAACGGGTGGGGATGGATGCAGTTGTGCAGCCTCGGCCGCGCTGACCATGGATGGGGCCATGGCTCGCAGCTGGGCGCGTTGCGCTTGAGTGTTGAAGCGAATGCACGACATGCATCGACCCTACGACGGACCGGGGGGTTCATGTCGAATATGCGCTGTGGAGCGTCGGGGATAGCGTTCGCGCCCCAACGTCACCCGAATTGGGGGTCAATTCCTGATAACGATTTGACAACGGGCAGATGACGCGTCAAGTATTGAAGAAGTTTCTTCTCCGACCGGCTCGCCTCCGTAGTGCCCAACGAACGAATTCCGTCGAAGGACAAAGACAACAGAATATGACGACACGTGCGCGCCATCGACAAGTAGTCGCACCACCGACCGGCTCCTCGACGGCGAGGCACAGTTCAGGTTTTCACCGCCTTCGCACGCGGTTCATTCGCGCGGTCGCGCCGTTCACCGTCGCGCTCACAGTCATCACCGGCGCGGTGATTCCCTTCATCGGCAGCGAATCCGGCGCCTATGCGGTCGGATCCACGCTCCTCAGCGACAGCATGACGCGCTCGAGCGCCCGTGGCTGGGGCACCGCATACTCCCACACCGACCCCCGCTCCTTCGCTATCAACGGCACGCGCGGCGTCATTCGGATCCCGTCCGCCGGTCAATCCCGAAGTGCCGTGCTAGCGGACGTCACGGCAGCCGATACTCGCGGCTCGTTCAGCCTTAGCTTCGCCGACGCACCCACGTCGGGTCACGGCGTTTCGGCAGGCTTGCAATTGCGTCGCTCCGGCACCAGCTATTACCAAGCAGCTGTGCGCCTGGCCCCCGGAGGTGTCGCGACGCTCTCGGTTCTGCGCGTCAACGGATCCACCCGGTCCCAGAGCGTTCTGCGCGAGATCACCCTTCCCTTCGTCGTGGCTGCTGGCTCGACCGTTGTCTTCGACTTTGAAGCAACCGGCTCGCGCAGTGTCAACCTTCAAGCCCGAGCGTGGCTCGACGGTTCGACCCGTCCGGAGTGGCAGGTGGTCGTCGCCGACGAATCATCGCGTCGAATTACCGACCCGGGCAAGGTGGTCATCTGGTCTTATGCTTCCCGAGGTTCGCACGCCGCTGTGCTGACGGTGGATGATCTGAGCGTTGTGTCGCTCGTGAACACGAACGCCCCAGCGCGAGTCTCGCCGAAGCCGGCGCCGGCGGCACCCTCGGCAACGCCCTCGTCGTCTGCCGGGAAGTCCGCAGACTCGCCGGCGCCGGAGGTCGAAGCACCGCCAGTAGTAGCGCCGCCAGCAGCACAGGTGAGCGCCGAGGTTGATCCACAATCACACGTGGCTCCGGAGTCACCGACCGCTTCTGGGTCGGCAACCTCCGATTCCATGCAGCCGCGCACGAATGTGTCGACGAGCAGCGAACCTGACCCGAGCACGTCGGTGCCGGCGCCCCCAGCCTCGGCAACTCCGCAGGCACCGGTGACGCCGAAGGCAACGACTGAGCCACCGGCTACCGCCAACCCGGCCCCTGGAGAAACTCCCGCTTCGACCGTAGAGCCGGTGGGCACGCCAGGTGCAACGACCGAACCCGCGCCGACCGCTACCGCGACGCCGGCTCCCACCGCTACCCCAACGCCGGCTCCGACCGCTACCGCAACGCCCAGGGCTACCGCGACTCCCACGGCAACACCGACCGCGACACCGACTGCCGCGCCGTCTGCCTCTCCGTCCGCGGCGCCACCAGCAGCCGCCCCTGCTCCCGAACCCGCCGTGCAGACCATGGGTGGCGCCGTGGCGACGCGGGTGATTGCCGGTGCCGCTCCGATCGGCAGCACCCGCTACGCGGTGCCCTCTGGTGCGCTCATCGTCTCCTCGAGCGGTAACGATGCCAATAAGGGCACGATTTCCGCGCCACTTCGTACCGTCGCCAAAGCGCTGGCGCTAGCGGCCAGCGGCACCACGATCGTGTTGCGCGCTGGCAACTATCACGAAAGCGTCACCGTTCCGCCGACCCGGTCGCGCATCACGATCCAGTCCTACCCCGGCGAAGCAGTGTGGTTCGACGGCAGCACTGTGGTGTCGTCGTGGGCGGGGTCTGGAGCGGCGTGGGTGTCCTCGGGGTGGACGACGAAGTTCGACTCCAGCCCAACCTTTACTTTTGGTGCCAAAGACGGAACCACGGCCAACTGGACCTTCGTGAACCCTGCTCGGCCACTCGCGGCACACCCCGACCAGGTCTGGGTCGACGGCGTCGCTCAAGTGCAGGTGAGTGACGTCTCGAAGGTCGTGCCCGGCACGTTCTATGTTGACTACGCGGCAAGCAAGCTCTACCTGGGTACTAACCCGAACGGCAAGACAGTCCGCGCGAGCGACAGGACAACGGCCATCAGCATTCGCGCTGAGGGCAGTACCGTCCGCGGCGTGGGTGTGCGTCGGTACTCGCCGTCGGTTCCGCACATGGGCGCGGTAACTGCGGAGAAGCGCAACATCACGATCGAGAACGTCGTGATCGCAGACACCTCGACGACCGGATTGTTTGTGAAAGATCCTGGTTCCGTTGTGCGAAACGTCACACTCGAGCGCAATGGGATGCTCGGCGCTAGCGCGTCAACCGCCGATTCGTTGACGATCACCGGTGTGCTCTCGCGCGATAACAACACCGAAGGCTTCAACAACTCCCCGGTTTCGGGCGGCTTCAAGGTTGTTCGTTCGCGCGGAGTGTCGGTAACCAATAGCGTCTTCACGCACAACAGCGGTCCTGGCCTCTGGTTCGACGAGTCGGTCTACGACGGCACTGTCACGGGCAACGACATCATCGACAATTCGGGTCACGGTCTCATCCTCGAGATCTCGGCGAAGTTCACGGTCGCGAGCAACATCGTCTCGGGCAACCGCGACAACGGCATGAAGATCAACGACACTTCGCACGTCGAGGTGTGGAACAACACGGTCATCGGCAACGGCCGTTCGATCAACATCGTGCAAGACAATCGCAGGGCCAGCAACCTGTCGACGCCGGGACATGACAAGCGTCAAACGTTGCCCGACCCGACGATGACCTGGATCATCGGTCCCGTCACGGTGAGCAACAACATCGTCGGTGAGGGCACGAGCAACTGCCTGCTCTGTGTCGAGGACTACTCCCGCCAGTACAGCGCGGAACAGCTCAAGGTGACCACACGGGGGAACGTATACCAGCGCCCTAGCTCGACGGCACCGAGCTGGATCGCGATCTGGTCGAAAGGCGCTGGTAACCCCGGTGTCTACACGACGCTCTCGTCATTCATCGCGGCGACGGGCCAGGAGAAGGCAAGCCTCGATGTCGTCGGCTCGCCCGTAGTCGCGGCGAATGCGTCTGCGGCTCCAGTTGTCGCCGCACAGGCGGGAACCATCGCACAGCCACTTCCAGATCGTGTCGCGTCTCTCACCGGAAAGCCAGCGGGCGCCCGCCACCTCGGCGCGTTCTTCGGCTAGCTGCTGCAGGGCTCTCGGCAATTCCGCACAAAGAAGGAGTGGAGCGCGCTGCGCTCCACTCCTTCTTTGTTGGGTATGTCGGTCTCGGCTAGGCCTCGAACGCGAGCGTGTCGGGGCTGATACCGGAGATGAGGTCGAGCGCCTTGCGAAGTCGCGTGCTCGAGGTGTGCATTGTGTAGGGGAAGTAGATGACCTCGACGCCGACCGCGGCGAACTCCCGCTCGAGGCGGAGGCCTTTCTCAGTGCCTCGCCAGTCGTCGCCCTTAAAGAAGACATCGAACTGAAGTTCTTTCCAGGTCTCGAGCTTGTCGGGAACGACCTCGGCGTGGGCCTCGTCGACGTAGGAGATGTGACTGACGATCTCCATGCGCTCAGCGAGGGGCACGACGGGCGTGATGCCCTTGGTGAGCTTCATCATCTCGTCGGAGACGACGCCGGCGATGAGATGGTCGCACTGGGTCTTGGCGTGGCGAAGGATGTTGAGGTGGCCGACGTGGAAAAGGTCGAAGCCACCTGCGGCGTAGCCGATTTTTCGGGTCATAGGAAAAGCGTCTCTTTCGGGTCGATAACGAGGCGTTCGTGCAGATCTGGGTGAAGTGTCCGTGCTGGGTAGGCAACGGCGCCTGAGGATAATTTTACTAGTACACAGCCCCGCCTGGCGAGAACCTAGTGGGCTATTAGGTGAGCCACGTTCGGGGGTAGACAAGCTGTCTGGAATATCCGATCGGCGACGGAACCGCATCGTCACGGCGAGTAACAGCGTAGAACTCGCGACTAGTGCCCGGATCGAGGAGCACCGCCATCGTGAAGAACAGCGTGAAGATCGCACTCGACTCGACAAGTCCGTTTTCGAGAAAACTGCGTCCGATGATGAGAACGATCAGCGGCATGGTCAGGCTGCGCAGTTCTCGCGAGCGCCAACTCATCACCATCGTCGTGACAACAAAAGCTGCCAGCAGAACGGTGCCCACCATGCCTGACTGCGCTATTGACGAGATCCAACTGCTATCGAGGACTTGTGTGTCCCAGTATTGACCGACTACCGCGACCCGCTTGACCGACAAGCCCGCCCCGAGCCACCACGTCCACGCGTCGCTCGGAGTACTCAGCACGGCATCCCAGGCGCGGGTTCGACCGCTGAAAGTCAGCAAGTTCGCGGTTGGATCTTCGGCGCCCCGTGAAATGACCTGTTCGAGAGTGCCGGTGAAGCCCACGACGAGGTACGCCAGCGGGACCATCGCGATCGTTGCGATCACGATCGCATTCGTCAGCGGCCGCGCAAACAGCACGACGAGCACGATGCCGACAACCATCACCGCGAGTCCCGTGCGCGATCCAGTGAGGTAGGTAATCGTCATGAGTGTGACGATGGACGCAACGTTCCACCATCGAAACCCTCGCCGAACGATGTGGAAAGCCAGGCCAACCACCGGCGGTAGCACGAGAGCAGCGACTTCATTGGGTTGAAGCTCGGGAATCCCGCCCGTGAGTCGACCCCGTTCGAGGTAGCTCTGGTATCCGGTGATCGCGGCGAAGACGCCAACCGATCCCATGGCCGTCAGTAGCGTCCAAAAAATTGTGTGGGTCTGGTAGGTGCTCACGATCAGCAGGATCGTTGTCGCGAGGAGCGCGATTCGCGCCCCCAGGATGAGCGAGGGGAGGTAATCGCCGGTGCTGATCGCCCCGAGGATCGAGATTGCAACGATGAGCGCCATGAAGCCAGCGGCAAGCACTCCTATTCGTCGTCGCGCGCGCGCGGTGAGTGCGAGCAGGGCCGCGACGAGCAGCGCAATCGACGCAAGTACGGCCTTAGCGACAACGACGATGTCGACGGTGCCGGTGAAAATCGATCCACGTCGCCACGAAATCACACTCACGACGACGAGTAGCCACACGACGAGCAGTGGCCACGGTGACCGACGTGGCTGGGCGACTACCGTCGCCGCGCTCACTCGTCGCCTGCGCGCGCGGGCGTATCCGAGTCGACGAAGTCGAGGAAGCCCGCGATCTCGCGATCGGTGTCATCGTGCGCTGTCGTGGGCGTGGATCCCTGCGCTGCTGCCGCGGCAGCGCTCGCCTTCGCCCGCGCCCGGCTCGCGGCGGTGCGGGAGCGTGCACGGGGTTTCGCGGCAACCGACGTGGGCATCGCCTCATCTTCTTCGGTGCTGATGGTCACGAAGTCCTGTGCCTGCCAGCTTTCCAGCAGGCTGACTTGGCGCAGCGCCGGAACATCGGTCATGATCACGCCAATCGGAACGACATTGAGAATGCGGAGCATCGACAGCTCACGCTTGAGCTGGCGCGCCGTGGTCGTGGAGAACGACGTGACGAGAATGGCTCCGCGGACTACCGGAGCAACCGCCTCGAGGGGGAGTGGCTCGGAGTAGGCCTGCACTTGCAGGACCGCGATGTCGACGTTCTCGGCGACAGCGGCCATCACGCGACCGATGTTGCGCTCGGTGACGAACTCGGTGGGTACGGCATTCGGGCTGCCGGCCGGCAGAACGCGGAATTGCTCAGACGTGAGTGTCTGGAGGGCGGAGGAAACGTCGATCGTGCCCGAAAGTGCCTCCGATAGGCCGACAGTCGAGTCGGGAAACGGGAAGCGAGCTGCACGCTGAGCAGTGACGTCAGATTCGATCAGAATGACCGCGCGACCGGTGGACGCGAGTCCGCGCGCGAGCCCCAACCGAGTTGTCGGACGGGCAGGACGAGCGCCGACGGGAACGAGAGCAATAACCGGCGGGAGATGACCGCGGCTGATTGCACGGAGGTTTGACGCCGCGGTGCGGAGGGAATTGTCGACGCGCCCGGTTCCGCCGCCGTTGCTGGAGAAGCGGCGGGGCAGCTGTGCGATGAGCGGGAGACCGGTGATGCGCCGCACGTCACTTGCCGTGCGCACCCGCGGGCGCAGTCGCTCAATGAGGATTGCCGCGATCAGTCCGGCTGCCAGCCCTCCAATGATTCCGAGCCCGACGATGACGGGAACGTTAGGCGACGACGGACCGCTCGGAGCTTGCGCGGGCAACGTGACATCGAGGCGAATCGCGTACTTACTGTCTGGCGTGGAATTCTCGAGCTGATCGACCTTCACCGAGAGGCCCGCCGCTGCGGCATTGGCGATCGACGCTGCAAGCTCGGGATCGTCCGCTTTCGCGGTCACGACGAGCAACACCGTGCTCAGCGGGTTTTCGGCACTCAATTGTTTCTTGAGCTCCGCGGATGTCATTTCGAGGCCGAGCGACGACACGACACCGTCGAGCAGGTCGGGGCTCGAAACGAGGTCGACATAGGACTTGATCCGAGACAGGCTGAACTGGGATTGTTCGTTTAGCCCGGAACTTGGAGCATCGACCTGTAGGAAGAGGGTTGCGCTCGACTGGTACGTCTTTTCGAGGTTTTCTGCCGTCGCCGTCGCGATTGTGAAACCAATGATCGCTGAAAGCAGGATGACGAGCCAGCGCTCGCGAAAGATGCTGAAATATCCGGCATTTTCCATGAAGATTCGGGTCCAATCGGTTCGCGCTGATCCGAAGTGGAGACGCCCCCGACAGCGCACAGCCGCGACTGGCTGCTGCAACAACGGCGTGCGCGGGGATGCCACCACCGGTTCTTCACAGCCGGGGAGTAAGAATCAGTTTAACAGAGCAATCCACATCTGGAGCCCCCACAAGGGGGGGATCTGGTCGCCGCCGGATTCCCAGACACGCTCTGCGAGAATATAACGACCCGTTCTTCCCCCAAGCCAGATCCGCGAAAGCCCCCATGCCCAGCGACCGACGCAGCGATCGTTTCGGCGTAGCGCGAAATCGCCACAGCGACGCGTCGCCGAGAAGGCGCGAGCGCCTTCGTCCCGATGTCCTCGCTGCCATCGCGGCAGCTGTTGTCATCGTGCTCGTCGCAAGCGTGCTCGCCGTCATTCTGGGCACAGAGACCGAGCGGGAGAAGTACGTGGTCGAGTCGACGGCCGCCCTGGATTTCATGGACACGAGCATCCACACCGGAGCGTTGATCGGCGGTCAGTATGCTTTGGAACCGGCGGCGTCATTCGTCACCGAAAACCGGGCGGTGCGCGTCACGACAGAGCCCGGCGCTGAAGCGGCGACGGCTACCCTGCCCGAGGTATTCGCGCGAGATGTCGTGTCGTCGGCGGCGTTCACCTTCGTCGATGCGGAGGACACGTCGGTTTCGGCGTTCCTGCACTCTCGCGGCACGGAGGCCGGGGATTATCGCGCAGGAGTGACTCTCGACGCCGGCAGGCGACCGGAACTTGCGATCTTCCGAACCGGCGCAGAAGCCGAGAAGCTCATGTGGGCAGTCCTTCCCTTCGACGTGACCGGTGCAGATCGCATCATCGTGGAGTTTCGGGTCGTGGGCACGAAGGAAGTGCAATTGCGTGCGCGCGCGTGGGTGGACTCGGCCGCGGCAGAGGTGTCCGAAATCGCGGTCACCGACCAGGGCGTTGCGCTGCATCCTGCCGACGGCTCCGTCGGATTCGACGTCACCGTGCCGACGAACGAGGCGGCCGCAGCATCCGTGGTCGTCGACGATCTTCGTGCGTTCTCCCTGGTGCCCGTGACGGTTCGCGTAGCAGGCGCGGCGGCGACGCCGGCGCCATCTCACGATGGCCCGTCGGGCGACGGCGTTGCGCGCGAGAATGCCGGGGCGGCGGCGCCCGGTACCACCCGTTACCCGATGCCGTCCGGCGCCATCGTGGTAGCTCCCGACGGCATCGCGGGTGCGCCCGGAACCATCGAAGAGCCGCTGTCCTCGGTCACCGAGGCCATCACGCGGGCAACGCCGGGAGGCACCATCGTGCTCCGGGCGGGAAACTATCACGAGCACATCACCATTCCCGAGTCATCGCACTTGTCGATTCAATCCGCGCCGGGAGAAGAGGTGTGGTTCGACGGAAGCGTCGTGGTCGACCGGTGGGAAAAAGCCGGAGACGTGTGGATCTCCTCCGATTGGACGACGAGGTTCGACTCGAGTCCCACCTACACATCGGGTGCGCCAGACGGAGAGACCCCCGGCTGGCAATTCGTCAATCCTGACAAGCCAATGGCAGCGCATCCTGATCAGGTGTGGATCGACGGTCGCGCCCAGACGCAGGTGGGCTCGCTCGACGAGGTTGTCCATGGCACGTTCTTCGTCGACTACGAATCCCAGACCTTGACGATCGGCACCGACCCGCATGGCCGGGTGGTCAGGGCTAGCGATCTCGCGCGCGCCATCGATCTTCGCACCACGGATGCGACGCTCCGCGGTTTCGGCGTGCGTCGCTACTCACCGTCAGTTCCTCACTTGGGAGCCGTGCGGGCGGAAGCCGCATCGGCCCGCATCGAGAACGTCTCCATCGTCGATTCGGCAACGACCGGGTTGTTCGTCCGCGACCCGCATTCGCGCATCCGGCACGTGACCGTTGCCCGCAGCGGAATGCTTGGAATCGCGGTGTCCTATGCCGACGATCTCGTTCTCAACTCGGTCGTATCGGTCGACAACAACACGGAAGGGTTCAACACGTCCCCTGTCTCGGGAGGGGTGAAGATTACGCGGTCTCGCTCGGTGCGCGTCGTCGATGGAGTGTTCGATTCCAACGGAGGACACGGGCTCTGGTTCGACGAGTCGACGTTTGACGGAATAGCAGCCGGAAATGAGATATCGGGCAACGCGGGCCACGGCCTGATCATGGAAATCTCCTCCTCGTTCGTCGTGGTCAACAACATCGTTGCCGGAAACGCTCAGAACGGGATCAAGCTCAACAACACGAGCAACGTCGAGGTGTGGAATAACACGCTCGTGGGCAACGGTCGCACCATCAACATCGTTCAAGACAGTCGGCGGGCCAGAGACCAGGACACACCCGGACATGATCCTCGCCAGCCATTCCCCGACCCGACGATGTCCTGGATCATTTCGTCGGTGACCGTGCGCAACAACGTGATGGCGGATTCCACCGGCAAGTGCTTGCTGTGCATCGAGGACTACTCGAAGGAATACACCGCCGAACAACTGGGTGTCACCGCAGATGCGAACCTCTACCAGCGCACCGACGCCGCAACGCCCAGTTGGGCGGTGGTGTGGTCCAAGGGCAGCGAAGTGAATCCGGCGGTGTTCACGAGCGTCGCGGCGTTTCGATCGGCAACGGGCCAAGAGAAGGGGGGTCGCGAAGTCACCGGGGACGTTGTCGCAACGCCCACAGGAACCCTCACCGACACGGTGCGCTCGCTGGAAGACGCAACGGCCATTCCACTACCAGAGCAGATCGCGAAGATCGCTTCTGTGCGCTTGGGGTTGTCAGTGTTGGGCGCGTGGCGCACCCCAACCGGCCAAGCGGGTTAGCCTCTCGAGGCGGGATTGTGTCACGCGCGACCGGCGAGTGGACGGAGCACGAACAGCCGCAGGACCGCGCCACCCGCGAGTGAGCCGAGCGACAGCACGACGGCCGCATACGCGACGTCCATTCCCGCCGCCAGGCCGACGAGCACCAGAGCGGCCGAGACGACCGTATCGCCGACGCGAACAGCGAACACCGTCGCTTGCTTTCCCGCTACCGCGGCCAGTGCGCCATACGGGGTGACGGCCGCGACCGATGCGGCGAACGCGAGCCAGCCGAGAACAGCGACGAGGTCAGGGGTCGCGTCGAAGAGCAGGGGACCTGCCACCGGCAGCGCCAGCACGGCGACGACACCGATGGCCAGCGTACCGCCGACCAGAACGAGTACGGCGCGATCGGCTTTGCGGAGACGACCGGCGATCGGACTCTTCTTGTCTTGTGCGAATGAGACGAAAAGAAACGATGACAAGCCGCTGATCACCAACAGCGCGGGCGCGACGTAGATTCGTGCAGCCTCAAGCAGACCGGTCGCTGCGAGCCCAGCGAAGAGTGTCACGAGTGTTCTGACGACGGTGAGAAGTGCGGGGCGGAGAAACTGCTGCAGCGATCGCCAGATGCCGTAAGCGGCGACAGCTCGGTAGCCGCCAGCGACGAAGCGCACGAGGTAACGATCCTCGCGCGGGAGCATCACCGCGGCGGCGACGAGCGCGAACGTCTGACCGATCGCAAGCGCGAGCAAGAACGTCGATAGCGAGAGGTCGCCGACAAGGCTTGCCGCTCCGAGAACGCCCAACGCGGCGACGAAGCCAAGCAGGTCGACCGCGGCGACCCTGAAGAACGCGAGATGTGCCATCAGCATTCGGCGCAGCAGTTCTTCGAGCACGAAGGCGACGATGGCGGCGCCGAACAGTATCGCCTCGGTCGTGCTGATGAGCCCAAACGCTGCAGCGGTGAGCGCAGACACGCCGCCGACGGTGACGCCAAGCACCAGCGCGTACTGCTGCAACGCCGAGCGGATCGAGCGGTCAAACCGGTCGAGCACGACCAGGGAATCCCCGACGAACCCGCTCAACACTCCCGACGCGAGCACGATCACGCCGTACAGGATGGCGAAGACGCCGAGTCCTTCCAAACCGAGAATGCGCGCCACCAGCACCTGAAGCACAAAGCTTGCGAGCGCTTGGGATCCCTGGGCGACAATCGCTCCGATGGCGCTACGTTTCACTGATCGCTTCCTGCGTGAACACTCTGGTCGACACCTCACTGTCGTGGGGGGGGGGGGGGGGGGGCCGCCCCGCCCCGCCCACGCGCGGGGCCGCACGGCGGGGGGGGGGGG
>JANOYC010000058.1:0-2320 GCA_031428675.1 Microbacteriaceae bacterium
CGTTCTCGTCGGTGTTCGTGGTCGGCAATAGCCTGCGACTGCGCCGGTAGTCCTCTTCGGGACGTTTGCCCCTAACTCCGGTCGCGGTTGTGGACGACAGTTGATCGTGTCGGCGTCGCACTCGGCGTCACCGCGCGAGACGAGGAGTGTGCCATGCGCCTGCACGGCGACTACGTGGACGGATATCACATGGGCGGTTTCGGAATGGGCGGATGGTGGGGCTACGGTCTCATGGGTTTTTTGTTCGTTATCATCGTCGCGGCGATCGTCGTGGCCGTGATCTTCCTCGCTCGCTCGAGCAGGAGCGCGACCCCTGTATCTGCCTCGGCGTCCGCAACCAGCCGAGCTGAGACGGTCTTGGAAGAGCGATTTGCTCGAGGAGACATCGACGAGCAAGAGTTCGCCTCTCGCATAGACGCGCTCAAGCGCGCTCGAGCGCTCGAGTAGCACCGCCGCGCCGAACTTTCGCGAAGCCAGCCACAGCAAAATATAGACAGCGAAGCTATCGATAGTTACACTATCCGTCATGCGGATGGCCGAACTCAGCAATCGTAGTGGCGTCGCAATCCCGACGATCAAGTTTTACCTGCGGGAAGGGCTCCTCCCCGCCGGCCAACGCACGAGCCCCAATCAATCGACCTACGACGGGTCGCACCTCGAACGACTCCGTCTGATCCGTGCCCTTACCGATGTCGGCGGCCTCTCCGTCGGAGCGACTCGCGATGTCCTCGGTGCCATCGACGCTGACATCCCCCTTGATTGGGCGTTTGGGATCGCGCAACGAGCAGCGACTCCGCTTGGGCACGAGGTGACGCCAGTGGCGACCGAGGCTTCGATGGTCATTGACGAGCTGATCGCGAGCCGCGGTTGGCGGGTCGTGCCCGATAATCCCGGGCGGCGCATGGCAGCACGCGTCATCGAGAGCTATCGCGCCGTCGGCCAGGTCGAGCTCACGGCATCGCTCTCCGCCTATGCCGATGCCGCGGCGATCGTCGCCGAAGCTGACCTCGCATCCGTATCGGAGCGGCCTGATCGCGCACTGATGACGGAGACCGTTGTTGTGGGCACCGTGTTGGGAGACGCTCTCTTCGCGGGCCTCAGGCGCATCGCGCAGGAGCATGTGTCGCACCGTCGGTACCCCGCGCGCATCCCGATTTCCGAGCAGACAGAGGCTTCTCAATGACGACCAGTGCGTTTGCCGCCGAAGCACCCGCCAATCCCGACCAACTGCGGCACTGGCATCGCCCTCTGCTTGTACTCGCGGCGCTCATGGTCTCCGTCGCGCTCGCGGCGACGATCGGGTCGCTCATCGACTCGCGTGAGGTCACCGGGCTCGGCGTGTGGCTCAAACCCCTCAAGTTCGCGCTCTCCATCGTGATCTACGCCGTTACGTTGTCGTGGCTTATCGGCCAACTCGTTCGCGGGCGCCGTATCGCCGCGGTCGCCGGTACGCTGAGCGCCATCGCGCTGCTCGTGGAAATGGTCGTGATCATTGGCTTCGCGGCGGTCGGTGACACGAGCCACTTCAATGTCTCGACAGCGCTGCATGCGGCGGCATGGAGCGTCATGGCGGCATCCATCGTCGTTGTGTGGGGCATGACGTTCGTCGTGAGCATCGCGCTGTTTCGCAATTCTCTGGGTGACCTGGCTCGCACGGTGGCGATTCGCGCAGGTGCCGCCATCGCGCTCGTAGGAATGGGGCTCGCGTTTCTCATGACGGGGCCGACAGCGGTGCAGCTCGACAATTTCGTCGGAATCGCGGGCGCGCACACCGTGGGTGTCGCCGATGGCGGACCTGGCCTGCCGATTCTCGGCTGGAGCACGGTCGCTGGCGACTTGCGGATCCCGCATTTCGTGGGCATGCACGCACTCCAGGTGTTGCCGCTGGCGATCGTCGCCACCGAGCTCCTGGGGCGGCGATGGAACGCGTTGTCGGGTTCAGAGGTGCGGAGGCGGCTCGCGTGGGTGGCCGTTGCGGGCTATTCGGGTTTGCTCGCGCTCGTCACCGCCCAAGCGCTTGCCGGCCAGTCGATCGTAAAGCCGAG
The DNA here is from genome assembly GCA_031428675.1 of Microbacteriaceae bacterium. Lineage (GTDB taxonomy): Bacteria > Actinomycetota > Actinomycetes > Actinomycetales > Microbacteriaceae > JANOYC01. The sequence goes on from JANOYC010000058.1 coordinate 2,046, forward strand.
TGGTGTGTTCGTCGTGGCAGGGGTGGCACTCATCGCCGCGACGGTGGTGGGCGTTGTCGTGGCTATTGCCGCACCGAGCGGTTCGGAAGGACGCGGTCGCGGAGGCGCGACCACGTCATCCGCACGAATGCGTTGAGCTTCCACACCACGATTCCGGCAGCGAACGACGCGAGCGTTGCCGCCAGCGGAAAGTCGTCTTCGAGCCACGGGTAGACCTGCCACTGCACGAGATAGATGAATAGCGAAGCCCCGGCGAGCACGCCGACGGCGGGAAC
>JANOYC010000059.1:0-17593 GCA_031428675.1 Microbacteriaceae bacterium
CGACGGCAATCCCGAACTCTGCAGCAAACGCGTCTGCCGCGCTTTGCGATCTCGACCCGACCGCGGCGATAGAAAGGCCCTCGTGCAGAAGGTCGGCAGCGAAAGCGTGGGCGATACCGCCGGTGCCGAGAATGCCCCAGCGAAGTCTGTCTGTCATGGCGCAACGCTAGCAAGCCACACGCGCAGTCGCGCGTGCGGGCCGACGAGCCGACAGCAATCGGCAGTTCAAGAAGCGGTTACCGGGCGGTAACCTGCGCTCCACTCCGGCGAGGTAGCGTACCGATCACCACGATATGAAGAACGGAGAAGCCCAATGCACGAACGTCCCAAATTTCCGAGCGTATCCCTGATGATCTTCCGTCCGCGTCGGTTTGAAGAAGCCCTCGCAGCGTACGACAGGTGGGATGACGACCGACTCACGCGCCTCTATCACCAGCGCTCGACGGCCAGCGCCTGACCTCACCCGCAGTTCGCCGCGGATCCTGTGGAAGCACAGATCGGCGGCTTTTTTCTTTCCCTCGATACCCTAACGAGCCGCCTGTCAGAATCGAACTGACGACCTTCTCATTACGAGTGAGATGCTCTACCGACTGAGCTAAGGCGGCGTGACACCGGCAAGCCGGAGGCACAGCACGTTAGCTTAGCCCAAACTCACGGCAGTCCGGTTCGCGACAACGTCTCGAAGGCATCGAAGGATGCGCGCAGCCGGCTACCCAGAGTTTCGCCCTCTCCGGAGTCGGCCCAGCTGAGCCAGGCGTGACGCATCACGCCGACAGCGACCATGGCCGCAAGGTTCGCCCGCTCCCGATATTGTTCCGGACCATTGTGGGCAGCCGGGTCCAAAACCGCGATGCGCTGAGCGACGACCTCCTCGAAACTCGCCTCGAACTGGTGCATGTGCGACATGCGCATGGCGAACAACTGCGGGTAGTCCTTCAGAACCTCACGGCGCAACGTGACCGTCTCCCGGTCACTCGCCGATGTTTCGGCACCCGAGACCATGAGTTCAGCAATGCCCGCCAGCAGCGGAACGTCTGGCGAACCATTCACGAAAGCAGACACTGCGTCGTCGTCCGGAAGCCGTGGCCCTTCACCGACGAGAGCCTCCTCTTTCGACGCGAAGTAGTTGAAGAACGTCCGGGGTGAAATGTCAGCGACGCGACTGATGTCGTCGATCGTGACCTTGTCGAGTCCACGTTCGGCCACGAGCGTGAGCGCTGCGATTTGAATGGCGCGGTGCGTCGCCCTTCGCTTTCGTTCGCGAAGTCCTAGTTCACCGGTGGTGGTGGTTTCGACCATTCCACCGATTATTGCAGAACACGCAATTTTGCACGCTCGCTCAGCAGAGCGGGTCGCCACCGGGCACCCGACCGTCGAGGAAGTAGTCGTCGACCGTGTTCTTGATGCAATCGTTCGACTTGTTGTAAGCCGTGTGGCCTTCGCCGTCGTAGGTAACCAGGTGGCCATTCTCCAATTGAGCCGCGAGATTCTGTGCCCAGACATAGGGAGTCGCGGGGTCGTTCGTGGTTCCGATCACCAGGATGTCTGCCGACCCGCGCGCAACAATCTCCACCCGATCGCGCGTCGCTTCGACTGGCCAGTTCGCGCATCCGGTGGCCCCGTAGCTCATTTGCGGCCCGAATACCGGTGCTGCCTTCTTCAATTCCTCCGCTTGGGCACGCATCACCTCAATGTCGCTGTCGACGACATAGTCGAGGCAATTGATGGAAATGAAAGCCTCGGTCGAGTTGTCGATGTAGGTGCCGTCGGGATTTCGTTCGTTGTAGCTATCAGCTAGGAAAAAGGCCAACTCGGGCTCGCCACTGAAGACCTCATCGAAGAGTTGCTGCAGGTACGGCCACGTGCTCCTGCTGTAAAGCGGCAGGATGATGGCCGTGAACATCGTTCCGCTGCCGAGAAAACGACCGTCGTCGTTGCGGAGCGGACTCGCGTTCAGTTGGTCGAGCAGGGCACGCACGCGATCCATCGACTCGTCGACGGAACCTCGGAACGGGCAGTCCACTTCACCGATGCAGGTGTCGAGATACGCCCGCATCGCGCTTTCGAAGCCCATCGCTTGAGTCATGGTCACGTCGAACTCGGTCGTTGCGGGATCGAGAGCGCCATCGAGCACCAGCCGACCCGTGCGACCGGGAAACAGTTCCGCGTAGGTGGCACCGAGGAGCGTGCCGTACGAATAGCCCAGAAAGTGGAGCTTCTCGTCGCCGAGCACCGCCCGGAGAAGATCGATGTCACGCGCCGCACTGTTCGTATCGACATTGGACAGCAGCGGTCCGGTGAATTTCAGACACGATAGCCCGAAAGCGGTGGCATCGGCGGTGACGTCGGCGATCCACTCGTCGCTGCCGAACGGGAATGGCGAGATGGCGTAGAGGTGTTCGTCGAGCACCGACGGGTCGTCGTAGCACGTCACCGCCGACGACCGGTTCACTCCTCGGGGATCGAATCCCACGATGTCGAAGTTCTGCTGCAGCCGATCGCTGGTCGCGAAATCGACGCTGTTCGCCACGAAGTCATAGCCGGATGCGCCCGGCCCCCCGGGGTTGACGAGCAACGACCCGCGACTCGTGCCGCCGGTCGCCGGCTGGCGCACGAGGGCAATGTCGATGGAATCGCCGCTCGGGTTACTCCAGTCGAGCGGTGCCGTCGCGGTCGCGCATTGCATGCCCGATTCACACGGCGACCACCGAAGAATCTGGCTGTAATAGGGCTCCAGCTCGGCATCGACCGCTTCACCGGTGGGCGACGATGTCGACCGCACCTCCGGGGGGAGGAACCAGCTGACGCACGAGGTCAGAGTCAGTGAGAACGCGGTTGCCAGCGCGACCGCCGTAACTACCCGAGCAAGGTGCGCTGTGCGAGTCATCGCGCGCTCGTTTCCCGACGCACTGCGGCCACGAGCGCTGCCTCCAACGCGAGCGCGGGGCTCACGTTGGCGTCGATGCGCTTTCTGGCGGCGGCGATCGCGTCGAGCGTGGCGAGGGTCTGCGCGGCGCCGGACTCCCGAGCCGCGCCCAGCAGGTCGGCATGAATGGCCAGGTTGATGAGTTCGCCGTCGACGCCCAATTGCAGCAGCAGGATGTCCCGATAGAGCGACATCAGGTCAACGAGAATGCGATCAATCCCGTCACGAAGACTCCTGGTGGCTCGTCGCTTTTGGTCGTCTTCGAGATTCTTCAGATGGCTGCGGAGCGCAGGCGGGATGGTGCCCCCGGGCTCGACGCCGAGCGAGCGCAGAGCTCCGACGCGTTCCTCGGCATCCCGTTCGGCGGTGATCGCCGTGGCGTCGTCGCCCGCAATCTCCAGCATTGTCGCCGCCGCAATGATCGCGGCGGACACCGATCGAATGCCGAGCGCGAGTTTCAGGGTGCGCTCGCGGCGCGAGCGGGCGTCGTCGTTCGTGGCCAGCCGATGGGCCATGCCGATGTGACTCTGTGCCTCGCGTGCCGCTCGCGTCGCGGTGGGCATGTCGATGTTGCCGCGAGCGGCGACAAGCGCGGCCACGTCATCGACAGCGGGCACCTTCAGTCGCACCGATCGCACTCGAGACCGGATCGTCGGAATGAGGTCTGCTTCGCTGGGCGCGCACAGAATCCATACCGTGCGTGGTGGCGGTTCTTCCAGCGCCTTGAGCAGAACGTTCGAGGTGCGTTCGGTCATCCGATCGGCGTCCTCGATGATCATCACGCGATACCGACTCACCGACGGCGAGAATTGCGAACTCGCCACGAGCTGCCGAACCTCGTCGATGGAGATGATGACGCGCTCTGTGGAGAGAACAGCGAGGTCGGGATGCGTGCGCGCAGCCACGAGCGCGGCCGTCGGTCCATCATTCTCGTCGCCGAGGAGTGCGGCCGCAAACGCAAACGCAAGGTTGGACCGCCCCGAGCCGGGGGGTCCGGTGATGAGCCAGGAATGAGTCATCCCTGCGGTCGTCGACCCCGCAGCGGCGCGCAACGATGCGATGGCGTCGGCTTGGCCCGCCAGGTCGTCCCACACGCTCATTCGGTCAGCATAAGCGGGGTCACTGACGAACGACCGCGCGTTCGGGGCGTCGTCACGCCAGACCGCTAGCGGCAAGAAGCGGGCGAACGCGTTCAGCGATTACCGCAGCGATGTCGCGCGCCGTTCGGGTGGCGTCGATCACGAGGAAACGGTCGGGCTCAACGGCCGCGAGCTGCAAGTACCCGTTTCGCACTCGCTCGTGAAAATCTGACTTCTCTGCTTCCAGCCGGTCATACTCGGTGCGCACAGCGCTCAGCCGATCCCGCGCCAAAGCCGGATCCAGATCGAGGAGGATCGTGAGGTCGGGCAAGAGCCCTTCGGCGGCCCACAGCGACAGCTCCCGCACTTCGGTCGCATCGAGCACGCGGCCGGCTCCCTGATAGGCAACCGATGAATCGATGTACCGATCCTGAATGACGATGTTGCCTCGATCGAGGGCAGGGCGCACGCGGGTGGCGACGTTGTGCGCCCGATCGGCCGCATAGAGCAACGCTTCTGCCCTCGGATCGACGTGACCGCGACGATGCAAGATGATCGTCCGAAGTTCCATACCGAGCTCGGTGCCACCCGGCTCGCGCGAATGCACGACGGTGTGCCCCTCGGTTGTCAGCCACTCGGTGAGCAACGCCGACTGCGTGGACTTGCCGGAGCCGTCGCCGCCCTCCAGCGTGATGAACAGACCGCTCACTACTTCTTCTTCGCGGGGGCGCGCTTCGCTGCGGGTTTGCGGGTGGTCGCCTTGGCCCGCGGCTTCGCCGGACCCTTGGCGCGCTTGTCGGCCAGCAATTGCACTGCACGGTCGAAGTCCACGTCGTCCACCTCCTCGCCACGCGGAATGGTCGCATTCGTGACGCCATCGGTGACGTACGGACCGAACCGCCCGTCTTTGATCCGAACCGGCTTGCCGCTTTCGGGGTCGGCGTCGAATTCCTTCAATGCGCTCGACGCGCGTCGAGCGCCATACTTCGGCTGGGCATACAGCTCAAGGGCACCCGCGAGGTCGATGTCGAAGATCTTGTCCTCGCTCTCGAGCGACCGCGTGTCAGCGCCCTTCTTCAGGTACGGACCGAATCGACCGTTTTGCGCCGTGATCTCCTCACCGGACACCGGGTCGACGCCGACGACACGCGGCAGGTCCAACAGCTTGAGTGCCGTTTCAAGATCGAGCGTCGCGATATCCATCGAGGCGAACAGGGATGCCGTGCGCTGCTTCACGACGACGACTTTCTTCGCGGCTGGCTTGCGTTTCGACTTACTCGCGGGAGCTGCGTCGTCCGCGTCGTTTGACGGTGCAGCCGTCACAGCGTCCGGTTCGGCCGGTGGCGCCGCCGCGAGAACTTCGCCGGTCTGGGAGTCGACGATGTCGACGGCCGGGTCTTCGGGCTCGAGCTCGGTGATGTAGGGCCCGAATCGACCATCCTTCGCGACGACCGCTTTGCCGTTGGCCGGATTGACGCCGATAATGCGGTCGCCGACAACCGGTGCGTCAATCAGTTCGCGCGCTTTTTCTGCCGTGAGTTCGTCGGGCGCGAGGTCTTGCGGCACATTCACGCGACGGGGAGTTGTCGGATCGTCGCCGGGAGCTTCGAGGTAGGGGCCATATTTTCCGATGCGAAGGGTGACGTCTTCGGCCAGTTGAATGGAGTTGATCTCGCGAGCATCGATATCGCCGAGATTGTCAATGACGGTACGCAGGCCACGGTGCTTTGCGCTGCCGAAGTAGAACCCACTGAGCCACTCGACGCGGTTCTCCTCGCCGTCGGCGATACGGTCGAGGTCTTCTTCCATCTCGGCGGTGAAGCGGTATTCGACGAGGTCGGCGAAATAGGTCTCCAGTAGGCGCACCACGGAGAAGGCGATCCAGTTCGGGATCAGCGACGATCCGCGCGGAGTTACATAGCCGCGGTCGACGATAGTCGAGATCGTCGCGGTGTAGGTCGACGGTCGACCGATGCCGAGTTCTTCAAGCTTCTTGATGAGGCTCGCCTCGGTGAAACGCGGCGGCGGCGAGGTGTCATGACCTTTTGCCTCGAGGTGGGTGAGCGCGAGCGCTTGACCCTCGGCGAGCACGGGGAGCTTCGCCTCGGTCGGTTCGTCGGCGTTGCGCTCCTCGTCTTGGCTCTCTTGATAGGCGGCCATAAAGCCGCGGAAGGTGATGACGGTGCCGCTGGCAGCAAACTCCGCGATCGTGCTCGCAGGAGTGGCCGAAGCCGCGGTCGGACCGGCAATGATGGTGACCGATGCGGTCAACCCCTTGGCGTCCGCCATCTGTGAGGCGACCGTGCGCTTCCAGATCAGGTCGTAGAGCTTCCACTCGTTTCCGCGGAGGGTCGATTGGAGCTCGGTCGGCGTGCGGAACACGTCACCCGAGGGCCGAATCGCCTCGTGCGCTTCTTGCGCGTTCTTGTTCTTACCGGCGTACAGTCGCGGCTTGTCGGGAATGGAGTCGGCACCATAAAGCGCTGTGGCTTGCGTGCGTGCAGCCGCGATCGCCTGCTGCGACAGCGACGGGGAGTCGGTGCGCATGTAGGTGATGAAGCCGTTCTCGTACAGCGACTGCGCGACGCTCATGGTCTGACGCGATGTGAAGCGCAACTTGCGCGCGGCCTCCTGCTGGAGAGTCGACGTCGTGAACGGCGCCGCCGGCCGCTTGGTGTACGGCTTCGACGTCACGCTCGCGACGCTGATGGGCACGCCTTCGTTCTGCAGCGCATCGGCGAGCGAAATCGCGTCAGCTTCCGACAGCTCGAGCGCGTCAGATTTGAGTGTTCCGGTGTCGGTGTAATCGCCGCCTTGGGCAACCTTCCTGCCATCGACACGCACGATGCGAGCGTCGAATTCGATGCCATCCGCCCCTGGAGAGAACCGTGCGGTCAGATCCCAGTAGTTGGCCGAACGGAAGGCGAGACGTTCGCGCTCGCGCTCGACAACGAGTCGTGTCGCCGCCGATTGCACTCGACCGGCGGAGAGTCCCGGTCCGACCTTTCGCCAAAGCACCGGGGATACCTCGTAGCCGTAGAGACGATCGAGGATGCGCCGAGTCTCCTGTGCGTCAACCAGCGAGACGTCGAGTTGACGCGTGTGATCGCGTGCGTACTGGATCGCATCCTTGGTGATCTCGTGGAAGACCATGCGGTGAACGGGAACTTTGGGCTTGAGCACTTCCAGAAGATGCCACGCGATGGCCTCACCCTCGCGGTCTTCATCGGTTGCGAGAAAGAGTTCGTCGGCGTCTTTGAGCGCCCGCTTGAGATCGGCGACCGTGCGCTTCTTCTCGTCGGACACGACGTAGTGCGGGGCGAAACCATTTTCGACGTCGATGGAGAATTTGCCGAGCGAGCCTTTCTTCAGCTCCGGCGGCAGGTTTTTTGGCTCAATGAGGTCACGGATGTGACCGACCGAGGCCTGCACGTCGTAGTCGTCGCCGAGGTACTGGGCGATCGTCTTCGCTTTCGCGGGCGACTCGACGATGACCAGTTTCTTTGCGCCTGGCACCTTGCTCCTTTTATTGCTGAGTTCGCTGCGTTCGTTGCATTCGCGACGGACTGCGTCAGCGACACCATACACAGGTCGGCGGAATTATCTGCTCATTCGACGTTTCGTGACAACGGCGGCAGACCGGCTGTAGCGGTACCGGTCACGCCAACGACACCCGCGAGCACGCGCACCCGCACCGTCGCTGTCAAGCCGGTAACCACGCACCTTTCTACGGTGGCACCCATCGCCGCTGCCACCGATGTCGCGCGCTCGCAGGGCACGCCGGAAATGACTCCGAGTGCCGTGTCGGCCGCGGCGAGGGCCGCGGCATCGGCTGTTCCGTCGGCGCGCACGGCGACGGGCAGGAGAGCGCACAGCGGGAGGGCGATGGCAGTAAGCGCGACCACCGATCCGACGACGGCGACCACGAGCACAGAGCCCGCCCCTCGTTCGCTGCCCTGCATTATCGACCGTTCGCGAGCGCACACGCCGAGGCTCGAAGCACGATCGCCGGCAGCGGAGCGAACGGTTGCGCGATGTCCACGCACACGAGACTCCCCTGCTGCCGCGCGCGCACCGCTGCTGTGGCTACGGTCGCCGCAATCACCTCATCAGCCGCGGGCGCGTCGCCGCGGCCGAGTGCTCGAGACACGGAGGATGCCGCAGCGTGAAGTTGCACCTGCACCGCTGCCGCCTGGATTCCGCCGACGCACGCGGCAAGCACAAGTGCGACCGCGGGAAGCGCGATAGCGAATTCCGCGCTGACCGCGCCCGCTTGCGCGTCAGCCCGCGACGCTGAGCGCACCGCGGATGAGATCGGTGAGGATGGCCCGCACCTCGTCGCTGCGCAAGACGGCCACGAGGAGCCCCGCGAAGCCGACGGCGGCAAGGGTGGCAATCGCGTATTCGGCCGTCGCCGCGCCGGCTTCGTCTTTGAGAATCTTCTCGGTCATCAGGGCCCTTCGATTGTGCGAGTGGCACGCCCAGCAATCTTCGCCCCACGAAATCAGCGCCGCCGCATATCGACTCCGACCGTGCGTTTCGATCAATCAAGCACGCCTGTGGACGAGACGATCGCGAGCACGATGGGAACAACGCACAGCACGACGAACGCGGGCAGTACGCACACTCCCATCGGAATCAGCAATGAGACCGTCAGTCGGGCCGCGACGGCGCGCGCTTGCGCGGTCGCCTTGGAGCGAAGTTCCGTCGCGGCGCTGCGCAACAGTTCAGCCGCCGGCACCCCCGCGCGCCGCGACAACGCGAGCACGTCGTCGACCACCGCGTGATCGGGCGTTCCCAATCCACACTCGGTGAGCGCCGCTTCGACGACAGCCCGAGCACGGCTGTGGGATGCTCCCCCGACGACGGCGATAGCCATGAGGTCGACCTGCAATCCCGGCATGATTGGCGGTGGTTGCGCATGGGCCTCGAGCCGACGGGTCCACACGCGCGCGCCGAGCAAGAGCCCCGTGCCAGCAGCGAGAACCAGCCAGCCGGTTGGCGTGAGGAGCAGCACCCCGACGGTGTCGAAGCCCAAAACGGCCGAGCCGATCACTCCCACCACAGGGAGACCAAGCATCAATTGAGCCGTGGCTCTTGGCGATGCCAACGCCACCTCGATATCCCGCCGAACCTGGCAGATACTCGCGATCGATTCGGCCTGATACCGAAGCGCCGCCGCGAGCGGTGCACCGACTCGGCTGGCCGTGATCACACACGCGGCGATCGACGACCACACCCACCGGTCGGTGTCGCCCGCGTGATCTGCCGCCGCTGCGAGAATCGCGGCGCCGGGCGCTTTACCCCGAGAATCGTGACGCGCAATCGTTTGAGCGATGGCCGAGGACGGAACGTGCCGCCAAACGCCGCGGAGCGGCAGCCCGGCTTCGAGGAGCACCGCTACCTGACGCACCGTCGCTGACAATTCCGCCCAGGCTTCCGGATCGGGCCCCTTGCTCACCGAATTCGCTCTCGTTCTATCGATTGGGGCTGTCAATCACGAGTCGTCCACGAGCGCCCAGCCGTAATCGCGCCACGGCGACTAGTTCACGCCCGGCCGGGGTGCGCGCCACGTGCAACACTGAGTCGATGGCGCTGACCGCTTGGCGGGCTAGAGCCGACGGGCTCATCTCAGCCAAGGCGGCGAGAGCCTCCAAGCGAGCAGGAACGTCGGCAATGGAGTTCGCGTGCAACGTTCCGCCCCCGCCGTCGTGACCGGTGTTGAGCGCAGAGAGCAGTTCTCGAATCTCGCCACCTCGACACTCGCCCACCACAAGGCGGTCGGGTCGCATTCGCAGCGCTTCACGCACGAGGCGGTCGAGCCCGATGGCTCCTCGCCCCTCGTGGTTGGGTTGACGCGCTTCAAGCGCGATGACATGTGGATGCGCGACTCGAAGCTCCGCAACGTCTTCGACGGCGACAATGCGCTCAGCAGGCGACGCCGCCGCGAGAATGGCCGCGAGCAACGTTGTCTTGCCGGAGCCGCTTGCACCGCTGATCAGCACGTTTGCGCGGCTTCGCACTAGTTCATTCACGATGGCTATCGGCACGGAGCGGAAGAAGCCGGAATCGTGAAGCTGGGCGAGCGTCGGATATTCGTGCCGTTGTACGCGGATTGAGAGCGCGGTACCCAGAATCGACACGGGATGAAGCACAGCGTGCACACGAATCCCGTCGGCAAGTCGCGCGTCGACGCACGGAGTCGACTCATCGAGGTGCCGCCCCGCGGACGAGATCACCACTTCGGCGAGGTCTCGTGTGTCTGACTCCGACAACACGAGATGCTCGACACGAGCGGCCCCCGCGCCCCGATCCACCCACACGCCGGCACCTCCCGTGACGAGGACATCAGTGACGTCGGGGTCTGCCACAAACTCCGCCAACGGCCCTAACGCATCCCGTGTTCGGTGATCGAGCCCCGACCGTACCCCTGGAGATTCATCTGTACCCCGAATTGCCGTCGCCATTCGCGGATTTCGCGCCACGAATGGCGGATTTCCGCCACTGCGCGGTGATGCACCGTGACCCGAAAAGCTTCGGGTTTCTTCCGGTCGCCGATCTAGCATGTCGAAATGCTAGGAACCGCGCCCGTCAGCCTGCGCACGTCCGACATATTCGCTTTACTTCCGCGAAATACCAGGGGCTGGGGAGGAGCCATCACCCAGATACCGGCGCTGCCGCAGATAGCGCCGCCCGAAAAACAGCAGAGAAAAAGAGGGGCGGCGCCTGTTGGGGGGAACAGGCGCCGCCACAGCAGCGCCGGATTGGGGGGAATCGGTGGCACTGCTAATCAAAATTAGATTTGATTGTTCAAGTGTACCCCAGCCGAGGGGGTCCAGACACGAAGTTCTCGGCGTGGCGCAAACTATTTTCTTGCACCACTAACCCTCATTACCACGCGTGATCGTGGTGACTCAAGTAACGATTATGCCACGATATGGCCGAAGGAACGACCCCGGATGCACTCCTCGGGAGCTCCCCGGCCCAGAGTCGAGACATACCCGCGGAATAAGATGAACACACTCGCGCCACCGCGTGGCGACGAGCACAGCTCACGAACGACAGAGGATAAAGATGTCCACGTCTTCCATCGACAACCTCCTGCACGAGAATCGCAGCTTTCCCCCCAGCGAGGAATTCGCTGCGAAGTCGGTCGCACCCGCAGATATATATGAGCGAGCGAAAGCCGACCCGGTGGAGTTCTGGGCCTCCGCCGCCAGAGATGAGCTGCACTGGCATCGCCCCTTCACCACGACGCTCGACTGGACAAACCCACCCTTCGTGAAATGGTTCGCAGATGGACGCATCAACGTCGCCTACAACTGCCTCGACCGCCACGTGCTCGCGGGTAACGGCGATCGAGTCGCCTTCCACTGGGAAGGCGAACCGGGTGACACCCGCACTCTCACTTATGCCGAGTTGTTGGCCGAAGTCATGAAAGCGGCCAATCTGCTCGCGAGCCTCGATGTCACGCGAGGCGATCGGGTGGCGATCTACATGCCTCTCATTCCCGAAGCTGTGATCGCGATGCTCGCGGTCGCACGCATTGGGGCGGTGCATTCGGTCGTCTTCGGAGGCTTCAGCGCCGAAAGCCTGCGGGCGCGCATAGATGACGCCGACGCCAAGCTCCTGATCACAGCCGATGGCGGGTGGCGCAAGGGCAAGATTCTTCCGCTCAAACCGGCGGTGGATGAAGCCCTCGCCGACGGGATCTCGTCAATCGAACATGTCCTCGTCGTGAAGCGCGGCGACAACGCCATCGATTGGACGACAGGGCGCGACCTGTGGTGGCACGAAGAGATCGCACCGATGGATGCCGATCACACTGCCGAGGCATTCGACGCGGAGAACCCTCTCTTCATTCTTTACACCTCCGGCACGACCGGGAAGCCCAAGGGCATCCTGCACACGAGCGGCGGATATCTCACTCAGGTCACCCTCACTCACCGCACGGTGTTCGACCTGCACCCCGAGGATGACGTCTACTGGTGCACCGCCGATATCGGATGGGTGACTGGGCACAGTTATGTCGTCTACGGACCGCTCGCCAACGGCGCGACACAAGTGATCTACGAAGGCACTCCGGATGCGCCGCATGCGGGACGCTGGTGGGAGATCATCCAGAAATACAAGGTGAGCATCTTCTACACGGCGCCCACGGCTATCCGTTCGTTCATGAAACAAGGTCGGGCGATTCCGGATGCCTTCGACCTGTCGAGCCTCCGACTGCTCGGCAGCGTCGGCGAACCCATCAATCCGGAGGCCTGGATCTGGTACCGCGAGGTAATCGGATCGGGCACGACGCCGGTCGTCGATACCTGGTGGCAGACCGAAACCGGCGGAATCATGATCAGCGCGCTACCTGGACTCATTGCGCTCAAGCCGGGCGCGGCTCAGGTCCCGTTTCCGGGCGTATCCGTCGAAATCGTCGATGATGACGGAAGCGTAATCGCCGCGCCGAATGGCGGTCTCCTCACGATCACGGAGCCGTGGCCGGGGATGCTCCGGGGAATCTGGGGCGATCCCGAGCGTTACGTGGAGACGTACTGGTCGAAGTTCGCATCATCGGGATACCGCTATTTCGCCGGGGACGGGGCTCACGTCGACGAGGAAGGCTCCATCTGGCTCCTCGGCAGGGTCGACGACGTCATGAACATCTCCGGACACCGGCTGTCGACGGCAGAAATAGAGTCAACGCTCGTGTCGCATCCGATCGTCGCGGAGTCCGCTGTTGTTGGCGCCGCAGACGAGACCACCGGTCAGGCGATCGTCGCGTTCGTGATTCTGCGATCCGACCGCGCTAACGACGCGGCGCCAGACGAGGCCGCGCGTTCGCTGAAGGATCACGTGGCCGAACACATCGGCAAGATCGCGCGGCCCCGCGACGTCTTCATCGTGCCCGAACTTCCCAAAACGCGATCGGGCAAGATCATGCGTCGGCTTCTTCGTGACATCGCAGAAGGACGAGCGATCGGCGATACGACAACGCTCGCCGACGGGGCTGTCATGAGCGCGATCGCGGCACAGTTGACCTCGCGCTGATTCACGCGAATTCGAGAATGAGCTCCACCTCGACCGGCGAATCGAGGGGCAGTACCGCTACACCCACGGCACTGCGCGCATGGGCGCCGTCGTCGCCGAACACCTGGCCGAGAAATTCCGATGCGCCGTTAACGACGCCCGGCTGACCCGTGAACGATGGGTCGGATGCGACGAATCCCACGACCTTGACGACCCGCGTCACCCGGTCGAGCGATCCGATCGCGGTCTCTGCTGCCGCGAGCGCGTTGAGCGCGCACTGACGGGCCAGTGCCTTCGCCTCTTCAGCGGTGACGTCGGTGCCGACCTTGCCGGTGCGGGCCAGCACACCATCGACGAACGGCAATTGACCGGCAGTGAAAACAAGATTTCCGCTGGCAACGGCGGGAATGTAGGTGGCGACAGGCTTCACGACCGGGGGCAGCACAAGGCCCATGGCTTGCAGACGGTCGGCGACACCCATTAGGAGTCAGCCTTCTGGCGCTTGAGGTAGGCAACCAACCCACCTTCGGGACCGGTCACGACCTGCACGAGTTCCCAGCCCTGTTCCCCCCAGTTGTTGAGGATCGCGGCCGTGTTGTGCACGATCAGTGGCGTCGTGAGGTACTCCCAGGAAGGCATCTGTCAGTTTCCGTTCAGTGTGTGAGAAGAAATCTTCCCGTAATCTAAATCATATGTCTGCCCCCAAATCCGAGCCTCGTGGTGCGCTTTCCGCGCTCGCGGGAATGGTCGGCTTCAGCGCACTTGCCGGTCTTCTCGTCACCGTGATGGTGACGCCGGCTCTGGCTATCACCGGCATGACAGCGAACAACACGATCGGAATCTTCGACAGTCTGCCCGAATTCATCGAGATCGGGCAGCAACCGGAACGCAATACGATCGTCGCCAATTCGAACGCGGGCCAACAGGTCATCGCCACGATTTATGACCAGAACCGCGAAGAGGTCACCTACGAGCAGATCTCCCCGCACGCTGTCAACGCGACGGTCGCCGGCGAAGACCGTCGGTTTTTTGAGCACGGTGGCGTGGACATCGCGTCGGTTGTGCGCGCGGCGGTGACGAACTTCACCTCGAGCCAGGTGGAGAGCGGCGCGTCGACTCTGTCGATGCAGCTCGTCAAGAACATTTACGTACAGCTCGCGTTGGAAAAAGACACACCCGAAGAGGTGAAGAAGGCCTACGAAGAGGCAACCGCCACGAGCTTCGACCGCAAGCTCAAGGAGATGAAGCTCGCGATCGGTCTCGAGAAGACGTACTCCAAGAAGGAAATTCTCACCGCGTATCTGAACATCGCGTTCTTCGGCGACAACACTTACGGCATCGAGTCCGCCGCCCAGCGGTATTACAGCGTGCCAGCGAAAGACCTGAACCCCGCGCAAGCGGCCAGCCTGATCGCGATCGTGCAGTATCCCAACTTGCGCGGCCTCGACAAGGAGGAAAATTTCGCGGCGAACAAAGACCGACGCGACACCATCCTCGGCAACATGCGCGTCGAGGGGATGCTCACCTCTGCCGAGTACCAAGACGCGCTGAACACCCCGGTGGATGCGTCGACTCTCGTTCCGTCGCTGCCTCGCAACGGCTGCATCGCTGCGTGGGATTACGCGAAGTTCTTCTGCGACTACGTCGTCAAGAACGTGAAGAACCTGACAGCACTTGGCGCAGACGAGTCGGAACGCCTGGCCAACTGGAAGCGCGGCGGCTACACGATCCGAACGACGCTCGACATGGATCTGCAGCAGAACGCTCAGGAGCAGACCTGGCGGATGGCCCCCAATGACGCCACCGCGCTCCAACTCGGCAGTGCGACCTCGAGTGTCGAGGTCGGCACCGGCCGCATCTTGATGATGACCGAGAACAAGCTCTTCAACGACTCCCTCGAGGGTGGCGGGCCGACGAACACGGCCGTCAATTTCAACACCGACCGCGAGTATGGCGGTTCGAGCGGATTCCAGCCCGGCTCGACCTACAAGGTGTTCACCCTCATCAACTGGCTCGAGAACGGCCACGGTCTCAACGAAGTGGTCGACGGATCGATCCGGCAGGTCAACCAGGCTGCTTTCACTGACACCTGCGAAGACGGTGGCGGATGGGCCGGCCCTTACAAGTTCAAGAACGACTCTGGCGAATCGGGGTCGTGGACCGTCGCTCGGGCAACCGCGCAGTCAGTCAACTCCGCGTTCATCTCGATGGCACTGAAACTCGACCTCTGCAGCATCCGTCGCACAGCGGAGTCGCTCGGTGTTCACCGCGCCGACGGAACGCACCTCCAGACCAACCCATCGTCGGTGCTTGGCACCAACGAGATCGCACCATTGACGATGGCCGCGTCATATGCCGGAATTGCAAACGCGGGCGTCTACTGTGAGCCTGTCGCCATCGATTCCGTAATCTCGCCGACGGGTGACGAACTTCCCGGTCAGCAGCAGGAATGCCGTCAGGCACTCGACCCCGAAGTGGCCAACACGGCCGCGTTCGCGATGGCTGCGGTCATGCGCGGTGGCACCGGAACAGCATCGAACCCGAACGACGGCATCCCGATCATCGGCAAGACCGGAACCACGGACTCTTCGAACCAGACCTGGATCGTCACCGCGACAAAAAAGGTGGCGACGGCGGTGTGGGTTGGCAACATCGTCGGCTCCTACCCCATTCGCAATTTCCGCGCGGCCGGCACGAGCGGTGGACTATTGCGACACGCAATCATGAAGCCGACGATGGCTGCGGCCAACGCCAAGTACGGCGGCGGCGCGTTCGACCCACCGGCTAACCGCCTCCTTGTCGGAGCGGGCGCCACTGTGCCCGACGTCACCGGATCGTCGCTGGAGTCGGCTAAGGCACTGCTCGTGAATCTCGGATTCCGATTCGCCGACGGTGGCGCCGTGGATTCTGCCCTCGAGGTCGGCAAGGTCGTCAGCACGAGCCCCGGAGGCGGGTCGCGGGTGTCGATCGGTCAGACCGTGACGGTGTACACGAGCAACGGATCGATGACGAGCGTTCCCGACGCGGTCTCGGGCAACCCGAGTTTCTCAGACGCGCGGAAGATCCTGGCCGATGCTGGCTTCGAGAACGTCGCGGAGTCGTGCGTCGTGCTCGACCCCGCAGAGGTGCCTGACAAAGGCGACAAAGTCGTGTCGAGTAGCCCCGCACCAGGAGCGACTGCCAAGCGGACCGACACCGTGACGTTGGGCGTCGGCAAGGCCAGCTGCTGATGTCGGCGTCGGGCGGACGAGCCGTGGCCACGGCGCTCGGCGCCATCGGGGTAGCCTCGCTGGGCGCGTTCGCGTGGGGCGCGCTCGTCGAACGCAATCGTTTCACAGTGCGGCACGAAGTACTGCCGATTCTCGATCCGGGCGCGCGTCCGCTCACGATCCTGCATCTCACGGACTTCCACATGGCGCCCTGGCAAGAGAACAAGCAACAGTGGGTTCGATCGCTCGCCCTCTACGAGCCCGACCTGATCGTGAACACTGGCGACAACCTCGGTCATGAGAATGGGCTCGACGGAGTGAGACGGGCGCTGGACGCGTTCGCTGGCGTGCCGGGAGTGTTCGTTCACGGGTCGAACGACTATTTCGGCCCGGTGTTCAAGAATCCGATGCGGTACTTCGCTGCGCCGAGTGCACACGCGCACCGAGCTGCGACGCTCGACACGGGCGCACTTGAGGCGTATTTCGAGCAGGAGCTGGGCTGGCTCAGTCTGAACAACTCCGCGCGAGCGATGGAGATTCGCGGATCACGCATCGAGCTCTTCGGCGTCAATGACGCACACCGCGGTTGGGACGAGCTCGGTCGGCTGGCGGGCGCGATCGAGACCATGCGTGAGAACGTGGGTTGGCAAGACGACCGCTCAGGGCCGGAGGCGATCTCTCTCGGTGTTACCCACTCGCCGTATCGTCGTGTGTTGAACACGTTCACCACCAACGGCGCTCACCTCATTTTCGCGGGGCACACCCATGGCGGTCAGGTGCGCGTGCCCGGGCTCGCTCCCCTGGTTACCAATTGCGACATTCCCCCGGAGCAGGCTCAGGGGTTGAGCGTGTGGCATCACGCCCACCACTCCGCGTACCTCAATGTCTCGGCAGGCATCGGCACATCGATCTATGCTCCCGTGCGATTCGCGTGTCCGCCCGAGGCAGTCGTCGTGACATTGACACCCGGAGATATCGGCTATTCTTGACGAGGTTGTCCGCCGAGAGGCGTCAACCGGGGTGTGGCGCAGCTTGGTAGCGCGCTTCGTTCGGGACGAAGAGGTCGTGGGTTCGAATCCCGCCACCCCGACAGATGAAACGGGAGTCGCGCAGAGCGCGGCTCCCGTTCTCGCTTGTCGGTGCGGTCTCCGCGCCGCCGATCAGGTGAAGTCAGCGTCGGGGCCGGCGCTGTAACTTGCCTCTAGACGCGGGCGCCAGCCGTTGTTGAGCACGTCGCCACTCTCATCGAGGTAGCACGCGCCGCACAGCGACTCGTAGGTGACCTCGACGCCGTCGATTGCCACCTGGTCGCCGTCGAAGATGAACTCATCACCGGTTCGCCGCGCGTTGAAAATCGC
>JANOYC010000060.1:0-3910 GCA_031428675.1 Microbacteriaceae bacterium
CTATGACCGGCGATGTTGGTCGCATGGGGCGCTCGCGCCGGAGCGGGCACCGAAATGTGCAATCGCGCGTCTGCCTCGAGGCGTCGGGGAATCGGGATGCGGTGCAGTTGCGCGGCTGTCGCGTGACTGACGATCGCATCCGGTGGCATCCGGAGCAGGATCATTCTGCAACGCGCCTCGAGATCCTCTGCGGCTGTAGCCGCGCGGACGCCCCAGAACGACCGATCGAGATCAGATCCACGAAGTCGGCGCTGTGTCACGCCGTTTCGGCGAGCGACGTCGACGGTGAATGGTGTGTCGAGCAGTTCGGTAGGCAGCGGCCGATAGGGGTTCATTCCCGCAGTGTGCGCGTCCGATCACACCGCGGTCGCCTGGGTGCGGACTCCGTTCGAAACGCGATGCGCGGCCCTCCTGTGCACGAGCCGCGGACGAGTTCGCGCCTCCCCCTCTCAAACCCTCCACTTGCCGTCTTTGGTCGCGGATTCGGCGATAAACGCGTCCAAAGTGGGCAAGTCGCGGGGGGTGTGGGGTGCGGGTGGGGGTGCGGTGACGCGGGGTGACGGGGGGTTAGGCGTCGCGCCAGGAGTGGCGGGGGTGGTAACCGAGCATGCGCCGAGCCTTGTCAATGGAGAGCAGAGTGTCGTGCGGGCCGAATTCGCGCGCGATCGGGACTTCGGGGAACACAGCGGCGAGCAGCTCCGCATTCGGCGTCTCCATCACGGTGTCGGCCGCCGCGATGATGTATGCCTCGAAGCCCGGAATGCTCGCCTCGATCGCCTTGAGCACCGCCTGCGCGCCATCACGCGTGTCGATGTAGCCCCACATGTTCCATTTTCGGATGCTCGGGTCGTGCTGCCAGGTAGCGAACTCCGCGTAGTCATCGGTATTCATCACGTTGGAGAACCGGAGACCGGAGATGCTGAGCTCGGGGTCCCAGCGCACGAGCTTCCGCGCGAGTTCTTCCTCGAGGTGTTTGACTACCGCATACATGAACTCGGGCCGAGACGGGAACTCTTCGTCGAGTGGCGCGTAGGGTGGGTCGATGTCGAGCGGAATACCCAACAGGGTCTCACTCGAGGCGTACACGATGGTCTTGATCCCGGCACGGCGAGCCGCTTGGAACACGTTGAAGGTTGCCGCCATGTTGTTGTGGAAAGTGGTCGCGTCCGGCACGATTCCGGGGGCGGGCACGGCCGCGAGGTGCACGACGGCGTCGAAGCCGGAGTGCCGGTCATCGACCCCCATGATCGCGTCGATCGTCTGCCCGTAGTCGGTCAGATCGACTTTCAGAAACCCCCGCTCGCGGGTTCCGGCCGTGTCGTAATTCATGACGTCGTGCCCGTGCTCGCGCAAGTAACTGACGACCTCCCGGCCAAGCTTCCCGCTACCCCCGGTGACCACTATGCGCATGACGTCTCCCTTGAATCGTTTCGACCATCCATCGTGTCACGAATCGCGGAGCGGTCGTCATTCAGCGCATTCAGTGCATTCAGTGCGCACCGTCGGCGAGAGGCAAGCAAACGGTGAAGACGGTGGCGCCCGGCTCACTGTTCACCCGCACAGTACCCCCGTGCGCATCGACGACTGCAGCCACGATTGCGAGTCCGAGCCCCGTCGACCCCGCAGCTCGGGAGCGAGACGAATCTCCCCGCACGAACCGTTCGAACAGCGACGATTGAAGCTCGGGCGAGATGCCCGGACCGTTGTCGGCAACCGTCAGCACGGCATCCGCACCCGACTGTTGCACGGTCACAGTTACCGTCGTTCCGGGCGGTGTGTGAGAGGCGGCATTAGCGAGCAGGTTGACGACGACTTGGTGTAGCCGAGCGCCATCTCCCAGCACCTCGACCGGTTCCTCGGGCACGACGAGCTCCCACTGGTGATCGAGCGCAGCCACGTAAGCGTCGCTGGTCGCGTCGACGAGGACGCGTCCGAGGTCTACGCGATCCAAGCGGATGTCTGGCCCCGAGTCGAGACGCGCAAGCAACAGCAGGTCTTCCACCAGTTTCGTCATGCGGATCGACTCGCTCTCGATGCGGGAGAGCGAGTGCACGACATCGGGCGGCAGATCGTGACCACCGCGCCTCGTAAGCTCCGAGTACCCGCGAATCGACGCGAGCGGTGTGCGCAGCTCGTGACTCGCGTCGGCGACGAACTGGCGCACTTTGTTTTCGCTCGCCTGTCGCGCGGTGAGCGCAGACGCGACGTGTTCGAGCATCCTGTTGAGCGAGGCACCGACCTTGCCCACTTCGGTGCGGGCATCGGCGTCGCTCGCGGGAACACGCTCGCCGAGCGCCACCTCGCCCTTGTCGAGCCGGAGTTCGGCCACGCGACCCGCTATGGCGACGACCCGACCGAGCGGACGAAGGGCGAGGCGCACCACCAGTGGACCGACCGCGGCGACGACCGCGAGCGCGATGGCCGTAACGAACGCGATAATGCCGATGAGCCGGAGAATCGTGCCGCGTACCTCGTCCATCGGGAGCCCTACGACGACCGCAGCCCCATCTTGCAGAGAGGCCGCAATCATGCGGTACCGACCGAATTCGCCGCCCAGCGCGACCGTCACCGGCGATGATCCAGGCATGACGCCCGCGATGCGCGCCGCTTGTTCTGCGGTGAGCACCTGCAGGGTGCCGTTATCGTCGATGAAAATGCCCCGCACGACGGTTCCGTCCGACTCGATGACCGCACCGACGGTGCCCGACCCCTGCCCGGGCAAAAACGACTCGCCTCCGGCGTCGCGCGGTCCGCCGGCGCCGCTTGGGTCTCTGCCCGCCCCGTCTCCACGGCGATCGCCCAACTGGCCCTGCGATCGCGTCGTCGCCGAGATCAGCTGCGTATCCAGTCGATCGAGGAGAAAGCCATGGAGTGCGATCGCGCTGACCGTGCCAACGACGATGCTCGTGACAGTGAGCAGTGCAAGGATGCCGACGACGAGCCGCCGCTCCAACGACCACGGCCGCGAAGTCACTGCTTCACCCTCACGGGGCCGGCTTCAGCATGTATCCGACGCCTCGAACGGTGTGGATCATCGGAGCGCCGAGACCATCGATTTTTTTGCGGAGGTAGGAGATGTAGATCTCGACGATGCTCGAACGACCGCCGAAATCATAACTCCAGACCCGGTCGAGAATCTGCGCCTTGCTGAGCACCCGTCGCGGGTTCCGCATGAGGTAACGCAACAGCTCGAATTCGGTGGCCGTGAGTTCGATTGGGGTGTCACCGCGGTGCACTTCGTAGCTTTCCTCGTGCAGCACGAGGTCGCCGACCTGAATTTCTGGGTTCTCCCCTTCGCTCACGACGAGCGAACTGCGCCGGATGAGACCACGCAAACGCGCTACCAATTCCTCCAGGCTGAATGGCTTGGTCACATAGTCGTCACCGCCCGCGGTGAGGCCGACAACGCGGTCGTCGACGGCATCCTTTGCGGTGAGAAAGAGCACGGGAGTTTCGGTGCCGTCGGCGCGAAGTCGACGAAGCACTTCGAGACCATCGATGTCGGGAAGCATGATGTCGAGCACGACCACATCGGGCCGGAACTCCCTTGCGAGCTGCAGCGCCTGCTGTCCGCCCAACGCGGTGCGCACGTCCCAACCTTCGTAGCGCAACGCCATCTGCACGAGGTCGCCGAGCGTCTCCTCGTCGTCGACGACTAGTGCTCGGATAGGCGAACCATCGGGGCGGGTGAGTCGAGGCTGGACGGTTGGCGTAGTCACGGTTCTCAGTCTGCCGACTCACCTTGGCGAATCCTATGTATTCCCTCGATGCCTCTGGAGAATCCGGATATAGAGGCTGCAGGCACGCAGCGCCATTAATCACCAAAGGCGCCTCCCGCATTCCAGTCCTTCGGGTGGACGGGAAGTCGGCGGCGCCTGTGGTCAGTGTCGCATTTCCTAGATGCTGGTCG
>JANOYC010000061.1:0-5062 GCA_031428675.1 Microbacteriaceae bacterium
TGCTCGATTCGATGGCCGGGGCGCGCGGCGCACGTAGCGCATCACATCGCGCGAAGCGAGCGATGTGGTCGCTCCCTCGATCACGGCACGGATGCGCTCGTCATCGCGATCCTCGTCACCCGTCAGGCGCACCCACGATGCTCCGATGTCGAGCGTGAGCCGCTCGGTGGCGGTGACGAACGATCCGCGAACGAGCGATCGGATCATCCCGTGCATCCGGTGTCGCGAGACGAGCGGGTGAGCGCTCGCCAAGAACACGACGAGATGACCGCTCTGGTCGGTCGTCAACTCCTCGTCGCCACGCAAGTGCGGCCACAAGCGCTGTTTCGCGGCCGCGAGAATCGGGCCCGCGATCGGCGGGTCAGTGAGCGCCGATGACGAGAAGCCCAGGGCGAACGCCCCAACCATGCCGGCTTTGAATTGGTCGAAGACGTGGTGAGGGTCTTGCATGGACAATTCGGATACGAACATGGGTGGTCCCGTCGAGATAGGTGGCGCGTGCGTCGGGCCAATAAGAGTGCGGAATGTCGATTCCGGTGTGACTCCATTAGTAGTGGGAATGCCCCATCGAGCGCATTCCCCCAGTGCTGGTGCCGCCCGTTATCGGGTGCCGTGCCCCCCGCGCCCCGCGGCGCTGTTGCTAAGCTGGCCGGACAACCGAAAACCGGGCCGCGAACGCGATGCGGGAGAGCTCAACCGACACGGATGAGCACCGAAGGAGCAAGCCTCCCCGCCAATCTCTCAGGTATCTGTACCGTATCGAACTGGCCACTCTGAAAAGTGCCCTGGAGCTGACCGCTCTGGGGCCGCCGATGGGGAAAGCCGTGAAATCGGTGAAACTCTCAGGCCCATGACAGAGGGGGAGTTCTTTTTCCGTAGCCCAGCGCGCTAGGAGGACTCCGTGCCCGAATCAATAGCAGTGCCCGTTCCGCTCCGCTCCGAGCGTGTGTCGCCGCTCCATGGCATCCACGTGCAAGCCGGCGCGAGCTTCACCGACTTCGCCGGTTGGCAGATGCCCGTGCGGTACTCCTCGGATCTAGCCGAACACCATGCCGTGCGCACCGCAGCTGGCATCTTCGATCTGTCACACATGGCGGAGATTCTCGTCATCGGTCGAGAAGCCGGTGACGCGCTCGACTACGCGCTTGCCGGCAAGCTCAGCTCCATCGACGTTGGCCAGGCGAAGTATTCGCTACTGCTCGGTCGTGACGGCGGAGTGATCGATGATCTCGTCGTCTACCGCACGGGCGAAGACCGCTATCTCGTTGTCGCCAACGCGTCGAATCGAGAGGTCGTCGCGGCACAGTTACTCGATCGCACCTCGCCGTTCGACACGGAGGTGTTCGACGAGAGCGACGACTTGGCGCTTATCGCTGTGCAGGGCCCCGCCGCTCTCGAGATTCTCGAGTCATTGCCGCAGCTGGTGCCTGATTCGATCGGTCCGCGCGAGTTGAAGTACTACCGCAGTGCACCCGGGCAGTTCGACGGCCACAACCTGTTGATGGCTCGCACCGGCTACACGGGCGAGGATGGCTACGAGTTGTACCTTGCACCAGAAGCCGCGCCCGAATTGTGGCGCGCGTTGGTCGAGGTGGGCGAGCCGCTCGGCCTTGTCCCGGCGGGCCTCGCGAGTCGCGACACCCTTCGTCTCGAGGCGGGAATGCCGCTCTACGGTCATGAACTCGGCACCGGCGTTCAGCCCGCTCAAGCGGGCCTCGGTCGAGTGGTGAATCTCGAAAAAGATGGCGACTTCGTCGGTCGCGCCGCTATTGAGGCGGGGGCACCTGACGGCGCCCGGGTGCTCGTCGGTCTCGTGTCGGAGGGCAAGCGAGCAGGGCGTTCAGGCTACGGCGTCTATGCGGGTGACGCCCCTGTCGGCGAGATCACGAGCGGCGCTCTGTCGCCGACGCTCGGTCATCCCATCGCCATGGCTTTTGTCGATGTGGCTTCAGCCGTGATCGGCACGGAATTGTCCATCGATGTTCGCGGCACCCGCATACCCGCGGTGGTCTCCGCACTTCCCTTCTACACGCGAAAGGCCAACTGATGGCTGCACCAACCGACCGGCAGTACACCGCGGAGCACGAGTGGGTTCTCGTCGACGGCGACGTCGCGACAATCGGCATCACCGCCTACGCCGCCGAGAAGCTCGGCGACGTTGTCTTCGTAGATCTTCCTGCGGTTGGGTCGGCGGTGAGCGCCGGGAAGGTCGTCGGCGAGATCGAATCGACAAAGTCGGTAGGGGAGCTGTATGCGCCGGTGGATGGTGACGTGGTCGAGGTCAACGACGCCGTCGTGTCGACTCCCGAACTCGTGAACACCGATCCTTTCGGTGAGGGCTGGCTCATCAAGGTGACCTTCGCCGCGCTCCCCGAGCTCATGAGCGAGTCCGAGTACGCAGCGTTGGTCGGAGAGTAATGCCCTACAGTTTTGCCGAGCGTCACATCGGAATCGATGCCGACGCGCAGGCGACCATGCTCGCTGAGGTCGGCTACGACTCCCTCACCGCGCTCATGGACGCAGCCGTTCCGCAATCCATCCGGCAATCGCTCGTGGAACGGTCGAGCATTCCGCCCGCCGCGACCGAGCGGGAGGCCCTCGCTGAGCTGCGAGCGATCGCGAACCACAACCGAGTACGCCGATCGATGATCGGACTCGGTTACTACGAAACGATCACGCCTGCGGTCATCCAGCGTAATGTCCTCGAAAACCCGAGCTGGTACACCGCTTATACGCCGTATCAGCCCGAGATCTCCCAGGGCCGCCTCGAGGCGCTCATCAACTTCCAGACCATGGTCTCTGATCTCACCGGTCTCGCGACCGCAAACGCGTCAATGCTCGACGAAGGAACTGCGGTCGTCGAGGGCATGCTCGTGGCGAGGCGCGCCTCGAAGTCGCGCTCCAACCGATTCATCGTCGACGCCGACGCACTTCCGCAGACCCGCGCGCTTCTGGCGAGCAGATCGGACGCGCTCGGCATCGACATTGTCGACATCGATCTGGCGACGACCGCTCCTGACGAGCTTCCCGAAGCGTTCGGATTGTTCGTGCAGTACCCAGGGGCATCCGGGTGCGTGTGGGACCCGTCTGACGTCATCCGGGCGGCGAGCGGAGCTGGTGCAATAACGGTGGTCGCGGCCGACCTGCTGGCACTCACGTTGCTGCGCTCGCCCGGCGAACTCGGGGCGGACGTGGCGGTGGGCACGAGCCAGCGGCTTGGTGTTCCGATGGGGTTCGGTGGTCCGCACGCTGGTTTCATGGCAGTGCGCGCAGGTCTCGAGCGTCAACTGCCGGGTCGGCTGGTTGGAGTTTCGCAAGATGCCGCGGGTCACCCCGCCTACCGTTTGAGCCTGCAGGCGCGTGAACAGCACATTCGCCGTGAGAAGGCCACGTCGAATATCTGCACGGCGCAGGTGCTCCTCGCGGTGATGGCGTCGATGTACGCGGTTTACCACGGTCCGGTCGGGTTACGTCGCATCGCGCAACGCGTGCACGACGCGACCCGCAGTTTCGCGGCCCGGCTCGAAGGGGCTGGCTACGAGCTCGAAGCCGATCGCTTCTTCGACACCCTTCGGGTGCGCACGGCGGGGCGTTCTGGCGAATTGCTCGATGCCGCACGATTGCGCAACATCAACCTGTGGGCGATAGACGATGACGTGCTCCAGCTGAGCTTCGATGAGGTGTCGAGTGCGGAGTCGACCGACGCCCTCGCAGAGGTTTTCGGACTCGACGCGTGGTCATTCACGGTCGCGCACGGCTCGGCATTCGACGCGGCGCTCGAGCGCAGGTCTGACTACCTGACCCACCCGGTCTTCAACACCCATCGCAGCGAAACGGCGATGATGCGCTACCTCAAGTACCTCGCCGATAAGGATTATGCCCTCGACCGAGGAATGATTCCCCTCGGCTCGTGCACAATGAAACTCAACGCGGCGACCGAGATGACGGCAGTCACCTGGCCGGAATTCGCCAACATTCACCCTTTCGCGCCGCTCGACGACGTGCACGGCTACCTTGTGCTCGTCTCGCACCTGGAGAGCTGGCTCACCGAGGTCACCGGCTATGACACGGTTTCCCTGCAGCCGAACGCCGGCAGTCAGGGTGAGCTCGCCGGGCTCCTGGCCATCCGCGGCTACCATCGCGCCAACGGCGATGCCCATCGCACGGTGTGCCTCATCCCGTCGAGCGCTCACGGCACGAACGCGGCGAGTGCGGTGCTCGCCGGTATGCGCGTGGTCGTGGTCGCCTGCGACGAGCTAGGAAACGTCGATCTCGACGATCTTCGCGCCAAGGTCGCTGTGCACGCCGACGAACTCGCGGCACTGATGGTCACCTATCCGTCGACTCACGGCGTCTATGAGCACGACATCCGATTGGTGACGGATGCGGTGCACGAAGCGGGCGGCCAGGTGTACGTCGACGGCGCTAACCTCAACGCGTTGCTCGGATACGCGCGATTCGGGGATTTCGGCGGCGACGTAAGCCACCTCAATCTGCACAAGACGTTCTGCATTCCGCACGGCGGCGGCGGGCCGGGCGTCGGGCCGGTGGCGGCGAAAGCGCATTTGGCTTCGCACCTCCCGGGACATCCGATGGCTCAATCAGACGCGCATCCCGCGTTTGACGTGGTGACCGGCCGTGTCGGAGAGTTCCGCCACAGCGGCGGGCCGGTATCGGCGGCTCCGTACGGAAGCCCGAGCATCCTTCCGATCTCCTGGGCGTATGTTCGCATGATGGGCGCCGAGGGACTGGCGAATGCGACGGCGAACGCGGTGTTGTCGGCGAATTATGTGGCGGCGCGCCTGCGTAAGCACTACCCGGTGCTCTATGCCGGCGATAACGGCCTGGTGGCCCACGAATGTATCCTCGACCTCCGCCCTCTCAAAGACGCGACCGGCGTCACGGTGGATGACGTAGCAAAACGGCTCATCGACTACGGCTTCCACGCCCCCACTATGTCGTTCCCCGTCGCAGGCACACTCATGGTCGAACCCACCGAGAGTGAAGACCTCGCCGAGATCGAGCGTTTCATCGAGGCGATGATCGCGATCAAAGACGAAGC
>JANOYC010000062.1:0-5372 GCA_031428675.1 Microbacteriaceae bacterium
GGTCCAGCCCAGAACGGCGGCCGCCTGTTGCACGAGCCGCTCGGCGCCGCCATCCACACTGCCGTATGCAATCGAAGCGAGCTGCATTCCGCTCGAAATTGCCTGGGCACAATCGGCCGCGATTGCCAGCCGACGCGCGACGCCCGCGATCACGACGTCGGACGCACGTTCTGGGTGCAGTGCGCTGAGCGACCGGAGTTCACCAGCGATATCGTCGAGATCCCGGGCCACGCCTGAAAGGCGCATCGCGATGCCCAAGACTTCGTCGCTCGACACGGCGACGCTACCGCCACCCGAAACAATCAGCTCATCCGACACGAACCGTCTCGCTGGCGATCTCGCGCTGGCGCAAGCGCGCCGCTTCGTCGAGCTCCAGGCCGGCGCGATCGAGGCTCATCACAACCTCCGTGATGGCGCGCGAGCAGGCGCGCTGCGCCATCCCGCTCCAGTGTTGTGGTTGCGACGCTGCGACTAGTTGCGAACGCAGCGTGCTCAGACGCCACGTCAGCTCACTCAATAGTCTGTCGTCTGTCAGCCACCCCGCTGTCCCTCGATCGATCACGGTCACTCCTCACACGTCTCTATGAACGATTCATCGTGGCCCGCGAAGCTAGGTTGTTTCGGCCAGTGGCGCTGACGGTGTGCCTCTGAATGTCGAGGTGCGGTGTGGAGGAACGGAATCTGCGGGAGACTAGACGGATGCCCCCGTGCACGGTCGGTGCCATCGCGTCGACGGCTGGGCGCAACACACACTCACGCCGCGCGACGCGGCGAAGCGACAGGGAGCCGACATGAGCCCATTGCCCGACCAGCCCATCAGCCCACTCGACGGACGATACCGCCAGGCGGTTTCCGGTGTCGGTGAGTACCTCTCCGAGGCCGGACTCAACCGGGCACGGGTGCTGGTTGAAGTCGAGTGGCTGCTCTATCTCACCGATCACGAACTGTTCGGCTCCGTGCGCGTCGGTCACGAGCCCGCGCACGAGCTGCGCGCGTTCGTGACGAATTTCGGTCAAGCCGAGATCGATGAACTCGCGACGCTCGAGGCCACGACCCGGCACGACGTCAAGGCGGTCGAATATCTGGTGCGCCGCAAGCTCGCCTCACTCGGCCTGACCGATGTTGCTGAGCTCACCCACTTCGCCTGCACGAGCGAAGACATCAACAACCTCGCCTACGCGATCACGATCGGCCACGCGGTTCGAGATGTGTGGCTCCCCCGCCTGCGCGACGTCGTGGAATCGTTGCGTGCTCGGGCGATTGCCCATCGTTTTGATGCGATGCTCGCCCACACCCACGGTCAGCCCGCGACGCCCACCACCGTCGGCAAGGAGTTCGCGGTGTTCGTCGGCCGCCTAGAGCGCGTGATCGCCCAGATCGAAGCCACCGAATATCTCGGCAAGTTCAGTGGAGCGACCGGCACCTTTGCGGCGCACGTTGTCGCCGACCCGACCCAGGACTGGCCGGCGATCTCCCGGGAGTTCGTCACCTCCTTGGGCCTCACTTGGAATCCGCTCACCACCCAGATCGAGCCTCACGATTGGCAGGCCGAGCTCTACGGTCGAATCAGTCACGTCAATCGCATCCTGCACAACCTCTGCACCGACGTGTGGAGTTACATCTCCATGGGGTACTTCACCCAGATTCCGCAGGCCGGTGCCACTGGTTCATCAACGATGCCGCACAAGATCAACCCGATTCGGTTCGAAAACGCCGAGGCCAACCTCGAACTTTCGAGCGCACTATTCGAGAGCCTGGCGCAAACCCTCGTCACGTCGCGATTGCAGCGCGACCTCACTGACTCCACCACGCAGCGCAACGTCGGCGTGGCCCTCGGGCACTCGCTTCTCGCGCTCGACAACATCGACCGCGGCTTGCGCGAGATCGACGTCAGTGCCGCAACCCTCGCGGCCGATCTCGACGCGAATTGGGAGATCCTCGGCGAAGCCATCCAGACCGTCATTAGGGCCGAGGTGACCGCTGGGCGAAGCTCCATCGCCGACCCGTACGCGATGCTCAAGGAGCTCACCCGCGGCAAGCGCATCGGTCAGAGCGAACTCGTCGCTTTCATCGACGGCCTCGACATCGGACAAGACGCCAAAGACCGCCTCCGCGCGTTGACCCCCGGCGGGTACGCGGGGCTCGCTGGCGAACTCGTTCGCTACGTCGAACGGTAACGACCTCAGGCGCGAAAAGGTCCCCCGGAAGCGCTGTCGCATCCCGGGGGACCTCGTCAGTGCTGGGCCGCGACGACATCGCGGCCCAGAAGGCTTACTTCACCGCACCGGCCGTGAGGCCGCGGACGAAGAATCGTTGCAGCGCGAAGAACACGATCAGCGGTACCAGCATGGCCAGTAGCGATCCGGCGGCGACGTTCTGCCAACCATCACCGAACTGCCCGAGCAACCGCAGCAACCGCGTCTGCAACACTGGCTTGTCGCCGACGAAGATGAACGCGATCAGGTAGTCGTTCCAGACCCAGAGGAACTGGAAGATCGCAAACGATGCGAGCGCCGGAACGGACATCGGCATCACGAGGCGCCAGAAGATCACCCAGTACGACGCACCATCGATGCGCGCAGCCTCGATGAGCGGTACGGGCAGCGTCATCATGTAGTTGCGAAGGATGTAAATCGCAAGCGGCAGGGCGAACGCGGAGTGCATGAGCCACGCACCCGGGTAGTAGCCGATGATCTGGATTCCGGTAGCCTCACCGATCGCACGGAGTCCGCGCACGACGGGCACGAGTGCCGTTTGCAGCGGAATGACCATGAGCGCGACGACGGTGGCGAAGATGACCTCGCGACCCTTGAACTCCAGGAACGTGAAGGTGTACGCCGCGAACGCCGCGATCAGAATGGGCAGAACCGTCGCCGGAACCGCCACCACGATCGTGTTCACAAAGGAACCGAACATGTCGTCTCTGGTGAGAACGACGTCGAACGCCGCGAGGCTCCACTCCTGACCGAAGGGGTTGAACACCGCCTCCCACCAGCCGCTCGCCGCAGCCGAGTCCTTGGATCGGAATGCGGTGATGATCAGACCGAGGGTGGGTATCGACCAGACGATCACGACAATCGTGAGAACGAGCGTCGGAACGAGCTTCTTCAGCTCGAACTTCTTCGTTTCGCGATGAAGGGTCGGTTTCGTTGCCTTGGCGGACGTGGTTGTCGTGGCGCTCATCGGAGGCTCTCCTGGTGACGTGCGGTGCGGATCTGGACGTACATGAGCGGAACGATGAGCAAGGTGAGCACGGTGACGATCGCCGACGCCTTGCCGATGTCCGAGTTGAGGAAGTACTCCTGGTAGAACTGGAAGCCGAGCACGGATGTTTCGAAGCCACCACCGGTCATCGCCAAGACGATGTCGAAGATTTTCATCACCATGATGAGTACGGTGACGAACACCGCCATGATCGTGCCGCGGATCTGCGGAACCACGATGCGGAAGAACGTCTGCGCAGCGTTAGCACCGTCGACGCGAGCCGCCTCGATCGTCTCCTCCGGAACCGCCTTGATCGCCGCAGACAGCAACACCATCGAGAATCCGGTTTGCATCCAAATCACGATGATCATCAGAAGAAGCGAGTTCAGGCGGAAGTCCGAAACGAGCATCCACGGCTGAGGCTCGCCACCGAACAGTGTCACGATCGCATTGAGCAGCCCGATCTGCGGCCGTCCTTCGGGCGAGAAGACGTAGATGAACGCCCAGATTGTCGCCGCGCTGATGAACGAGATCGCCATCGGCATGAAGATGAGCGACTTGAAGACCTTCTCGCGTGTGGGACCGACACCGTTGGTGAGCGTGGCAACCAATAGTCCGATGGCGACGGTTGCCGCGGGCACGATCGCGATCCAGAGGAAATTGTTGAAGAGGATGCTGAGGACTGACGGGTCTCCGAACAGATCGAGATAGTTCTCGAAACCGATGAACTTCTTGCTGCTGGAGTTCATGAAGGAGAGAACGACGGTCTGGATGAGCGGAACCAGAAGAATCGAGATGAGAAGAACAGCAGCCGGCAACAGATAGGCGTAAGCCCGAAGTTTTTTCTGAATGCGGTCGGGGGCTAACGCGACTAATCGGTCAAGCCCCCAGTAGATGGCGTAGATGGCAGCGATCCCGAAAACTATGGAGAGCAAGCCGAAAAGCACGTCTTGAATCATCTGGTTACTTCCTTGTCGAACCATGGGGAGTGCGTGCGAGGGTGCTGCGGAATTTCTTCCGCAGCACCCTCTTGGGGACTCAGCCGGTCACCCGACTGATTGCGAGCCTAATACTTACTCTGGATGCGTCCAGCGGCTTCTTCCCACGTGATTCGACCCGTGACCCACTCGGTCGCTGCGACCCAGAACTCGGCGTTCACCTCGGACGGCATGCGGTCCGAACCATCGAAACCGAAGACTGCGGCGTTGGCCATCGTCTCACCGACGGTCTTCGTCAGTTCGTTCGGGTAGAGGCTGGTGTCGAAGGTCTTGTGCGGCGAGGTGAAGCTCGACGCTGCGGCCATCTTGGTGCCCACCTTGTCCGAGGTGATGAACTGCAGCACCGCGCCAACGTCGGGGTCGTTGTTGAACGCGGCGACGAGGTCGCCACCACCGAGAACGCCCTCTTCGCCACCGGCAGGAGCTGGCAGCGGGAAGACATTGGCGTTGGTGTAGTCACCGGCGGCGACTTCGGCCTTGATCGCGTCAGGGAAGAAGTCCGTGATGAACGAGCCCTGGCGGATCATGAAGCACTGGCCGGCAGCTTTGCCACCGAGGTCGAACAACGGAGCGGTGTTCCCGAAGCCGTCGGTGGCCATGGAGATGCCGCCGCCGTTGACCTGTCCGTCAGCGAGGAGAAGGCTTTCCACCTTCTCGACGGCCTTGGTCACCTCGGGCGAGTCGAATGTGACGTCGCCGGCGATCCAGTCGTTGTAAACGTCGATGCCGTTGTAGTCGAGCACGTACTGCTCGATCCAGTCGGTCATCGCCCATCCGGTAGCGCCACCGGACTCGATGCCGGCACAGAATGGGTAACCCGTGCCATCCGCCTTGATCTTGTCGCTCAACGCAACGAGCTCTTCGTCGGTGGTCGGAACTTCGTAGCCGTTGGCTTCGAATGCCTTGGGGTTGTAAAAGACGAGCGTCTTGACGTTTGCCGAGACCGGCAGGCCGTAGATGTCGCCGTCATACTCGGCGAGCGTGTCCCAGCCGGGAACGAGAGTTTCTTGGGGCGCTGCGATGTCGAATCCCTCGATGTCGGCGAGCGGAAGGATGTTCGCCGCCTCGGCCTGATCGAGCAGACCGCCGGGCTGTGGGAAGAGTCCGAGGTCGGGCGCTTGACCGGCCTCAATCTTCACCTTGATGTCGGTGTCGAACGACGCGAGGCTC
>JANOYC010000063.1:0-20453 GCA_031428675.1 Microbacteriaceae bacterium
CGAACACCGAGCGCATGGTGAAGTCACGCCGCGTGTCAACGGGGCGTTCGGAAGGCGATCGCGGCGGGGAGTTCACGCCGCTGGCTCCTACGGTATTGGTCATGCGACCAGTATTCAATCCTGGCCTACGGCGACTGTGTCGGTCGCATTGCGCGATCGTTAACAACCGGCCTGCGACGTTACGCGTTTGTTTCGCCCTGGCGGCCTCGCACGTGCGCAGCCGTCTCCGGTGGTCTCGTCGGTTCTTGACGCCATTTCCGCAGCCGCTGACGAGGTGGCGAGGCAGACGAAGTTTCCAGGCCGCCGGGCCCCGTTCTCCTTCACAGGTTGTAGAAGGTGGGGCAACGTCAAGCAGAAGCGAGTTCCACCCGGCGGATCCGGCCGAGGTCGACCGTCCCCCGGGCGACCCAGAGGTCGTGCGCGTCCTGCATAGCCAGCCAGCTCTCCGCGCTGCGTCCCAGGGCAGCGGACAGCCGCAATGCCATCTACGGCGGCACTCGGCTCATACCGCTGAGAACACGACTCAAGGTCGAGGGGGCGACGTCCAGTTTCTTGGCAAGCTCCCGGCCGCTCAGACCGAACGGCTCGAGATAGACATTGGCGATGAACTCGCCGGGATGCGGCGGATTGTGCATCGGCTTCAGGTCGCTCATCAATGGTAGTCCTCGTAATCCAGGATGTCGCGGACTCCCCGATCCGTGAGCGTGTCTCACTGCCTTCCCGGGATGAACCTCCGGAACGATAGGCGCGTCATCGATCGATGACGCACCGTCAACCGAGGGCAGGACCCATGTCGCAGACATCCGCACCTTACAGTCGGACGGGACCCATCCCGGCTCCGCAAAGTCTTCACCGCACCTACATCGCGGGAGGGATCGGTGGCATCATGGCGCTCGCATTCTGGGCGCTGCAACCGATCCTTGTGTCGCTCTTGTCAGGGGGTGCGGAGGACTTGTACGGGACGCACCAGTACTTTCTCACCTTCCCGTGGAACGGATTGTATGAGGCGATCACGTTCAGCGGCATCGGCGTGGGAACCCTGGTGGTCGTCCTTGCCACGACCCGGATCGTGTCGCGGCAGACCCCCGAGTCGTCCACCTGGCTTCAGACCGGGCAGGTGCTCGGTGTCGTGGCTGGGTCGTCGTGGATCGTGGTCGCCGGGCTCAGTCTGGCCCCCTACACGTCGGTCGGCTTCTTCGTGAACGAGTTCGTGCCGAACGCGCCGGAGCAGGCCGCGGTCTACACGGCGTTCAGTCTGGTCTTGACCGGGGTGCTGCTGACCTTTGCGGTCGGGATGACAGGATGGCTCATCGCGTTCGGCATCGCCGCGCGCCGCCGTGGGGTGATCGGGTGGCCAATGGCTGTCTTCGCATTGATCTGCGCCGCGCTGACAGTCAGCCCGTTCTTCACACCGTTCTCGCCGCCATGGGGGGTGATTGGCCCGCTGCTGTACTCGTTCGTTCTCGGCATCGTGCTGCTCGCGAAGTCACGCAGACACGCATAGCGTCAAGCGTCAAGCGTCAAGCGAACAGTGCCATGATCAGAACCATGGACGAGCGAGTGATGCTGGTCGCGAGCGAGTGGGTGCTGGTCGCGGCCGGCGTGGCCGCGGTAATCCTCATCCTCGTGGCTGCGATCCGCGCAACGAATCGACGCGTGCTGCTGCCGGCCTCGGCAGCCGTGCTGGCCGTGCTGGCCCTCTTTCCGACTATTGTCTGGGTGGTCGCAGTTCCACCGAGCGCCGCCGAAGGTCTGTCGCAGCTGTTCTTCGTGGCGTTCCCTGTGCTGTTGGCGACGTTTCCCGACGGGCGCTTCGTTCCGCGCTGGACGATGTACGCGGTCATCGCGTATCCCGTCATCCTCATCGTGAACGCCCACACGGGCCAGTGGTTCATGGCCCAAGCCTGGTGGTTCCTGGTGCCCACGTCGATGCTCGCGCTGGTCGGCGCGCAGGTCCATCGCTACCGCCGCTCATCGACGACTGTCGAGCGCGAACAAGTCCGCTGGGTGTTACTCGGAACGCTCGTCACGGTCGCGATCTTCCAAGTGCTCATCGTGGTCGACGGCGATGTCGCCGGAGCGGGACCGGCATCAGAGGCCCGCGCCGGCCTGGCGCTGCTCCCGCTGGTAGCCGGAGTGACGATCGCATTCGTTCGGCCGCGACTGGTGAACGTCGACGTGCCGCTGCGCCTCGTGCTGGCGAGTTGGGTCGCCGGCCTCATCCTCGTCCCACTGTTCTGGATCACCTGGTGGGTCACACAGGCGATGACGGATGCCGCGCCCCGCGCTCTCCTCTGCTCGGCGGTGATCGCGCTCGCCGCTTATCCAGCGATTCGTGTCGGTCTGTTGGTCGCCGACCGCGCCGTTCTGCGCGGCAGGCTCCGGCCGGAGGAGGCGGTGGCACTGCTCGGGCGTCGACTTGCCGCCGAGCCGGATGCCGACAACGCCCCTACCGCCGTCGCCTCGACGGTTGTCGATGCCCTGGGCGTGCCGTGGGCGCGGCTGCGGTCGGATGAGCCGGGGTTGGCTGCGTTCGCTCCCGCACCAGAGCCCCGGAGAAACGACCTCCGCTCAGGCGACGAGTTCCCGATCGTGTACCAGGGCGAGCAGGTCGCCATCATCGAGGTGCCGCCGCGCTCCGGTGAATCCGAGCTGACGCGGCAAGACCGAGCGCTGCTCACACAACTCACGGTGCACGCCGGCCCCGCGCTCCACGGCGCGCGCGCAGCCTCGGCGCTGAGCGACGCACACGCACGGCTGGTCTTGGCGCGGGAGGAAGAGCGCCGACAACTGCGCCGCGAACTGCACGACGACCTCGGACCCTCACTGTCAGGGCTGGCGTTGAGCGCGGCGGCCATCGCTACGCGCGCCGCAACTGTCGACCCAGCGATCTCCGCAACAGCGCGGGAGCTGCAGGCCGACATCGGCGACGCGGTCGCGCGATCACGGGAGATCTCGCACGGTCTCCGCCCCGCAGTTCTCGATGATCGAGGACTTGAAGCCGCGATCCGCGATCGACTCGGCGCCACGCCCGATCTGAGCATCGAGATCGGTCCGATTGGAGAATTGCCGGCCGCAGTCGACCTCGCCGCGCTGAGGATCGTCCAGGAAGCGGTCGCCAACGCGCGAAAGCACGCCGCGGCATCCGCGTGCACTGTACGCGTAGACCGGGAAGGCTCGGGCCTGCGCGTCGAGGTCACCGACGACGGCGTGGGGATACCCCAGGCCATTACTCCTGGACTCGGACTCAGATCGATCCGTGATCGCGCCACCGAGCTCGGCGGACGCGCCCACGTCTCACAGCAGTCCAGCGGTGGCACGCTCGTGAGCGTTTGGCTGCCAGTGACCGGGTCGGTGGCTCCATGACACGCGTCATCGTGGTCGATGACCACCCCGTCTTCCGCAAAGGGCTCATCGCCCTGTTGCGCGCGAGCGAGCTCGAGGTCGTGGGCGAGGCGGGATCAGGCCTCGAAGCGCTCGCCCTCGTCGCGGACGCCGTTCCCGATGTAGTCCTGATGGATCTGTCAATGCCCGATCTCGGAGGAATCGACGCGACGGAGCAGATCATCGCCGCGCACCCGGACGTCCGCGTCGTCGTCATCACGCTCCACGAGGACGAGGCTACGGTCACTCGCGCGCTACGTGCCGGCGCGAGCGCCTACGTGACGAAGCAGGCGTCTCCAGATCAGATCCTCTCGGCCATCTCAGCCGCAGAATCGGGAGCCCTCTGGCTCGGCCCGGGCGTGCCGCGGCCACTCATCGGCCGCGCGCCCGATCCGACCGATGCCATCGCGCTCGCCGGCCTCACGGCTCGCGAGTCCGCAATCGCCGATCTCATCAGCCGGGGTCTTTCGAACCCGATGATCGCCGATCGCCTTCACCTGTCCGTCAAGACCGTGGCTAACTATGTATCCGTCGTGCTGCTGAAGCTCGGAGCGTCGGATCGGGCAGAAGCCGCGAAGGTGGTGCGAGCGGCCCGCGGCGCCTGAGCCGGACGTGGAGTCAACGAGAATGCGACGCCCGTAGGGGAATTTCAGCCCACCCATCCTGGTCGGCCGCTCCCCTGGGGCATCGGATCCGGCCAACGCGACGCGCCTGTGGAACGCGTCCGAGAAACTCACGCCGAGGACGGCGCTGAACCCCTTGACCGCGGGTCTTGGGGCTGGGCACGGGCCGGCTACGAGAACGCCTCCCTTCCCGGAATCACGCCGCATTCAAGTTGCCTCGCTGATCCACGACGTTCTCTCGCGGTACTTCGCTGGGATGCCATCTTGGATATAGAAGCCGGATTGCACCCCGTTCATTTCGCTGTCAGACCTTTCACCGTCGTAGTCACCGTTCGCCATTGCTTTGAGAATGTCTCCAATGCGCATTACTTTCATCCGATCGGATGGTGGCCTCGAGTTCAGACGCGCGGACTGCTCGCCGAACCCCCGAACCCGTCGGCAGAAACCGCGAACTCCCGGTGAAGTTCAGCCCCTCAGCGGACCTTTTAGGGTCGGTCTGGGGCCGGGGGGATGGCCGATGATGTCGAGCTGACTCTCGTGACTGATGTTGGGGCTCAGGGCGACGGCTCAGTCGAGGGCCTCTTGGGGCTCCCAACCGCGGCCGCGAGCGAGCTGTCCCCTCCTCAAGTGAATCCCGTCTTGGCGACGCCATGCGTCGTCTGGGCACCCCCTATTCCCGGTGTTGTGCCCGGGCGGATAATCAGGGGCATGGATGCGCCGGGAGAGTCGGCCGATTTCGAGGAGTCGGACGAGTTGCAGCGCCTGCGACGGCGCGCGTACGGACCGAATGCCGACATCGCGGGGGATGCGGCGGCTCAGGCTCGACTTTCCGAACTGGAGGCCGCCCAACGTCGAGAGCGGGCTGCCGACGTCGATGCCGCCGCAGCGCCCCCACCCCGGTCTCGGAACGCGTCCCGGTCCCTGACCCTCTCGAAAGGTCGCGAACTGCACCGACATCGATCCCTCAGCCTGTCAACGGGGCGTCCGCCGCGCATCAGCCTGACGGAGGGTCGGTCACCGAGCTGAACCGGGTCGGCGTGCCGATCGTCGATTCCGAGCCGATCGAAGGACACCTCTCGGCACCGTGGTGGCGCCGCCGCCGCTCGCTGCCCTGGGTCATCGCCGTGGTCGCGGTGCTGGCCGCAGCCATCGGCATCCGTGTCTTCGTCGTCGATGAGTCGAACCAGCCCACACCGGTCGCACAACTCACTCCGCAGGGCCAACCCGCGAATGCGTCCATTCCTGCCGACGATGAGGTCCCTGTGAAGTATGACGTGACGGTCGCGGACTTCGTCTCGTACGGCTCGTACGGGCCGCTTCAGATATGGAGCACAACGAAGCTGGAGAATAAGCGATGCATCGCCGTGGTCATTGCCCATCACATCTCGGTGTTCGAGTGCACGGCGCCTTCTGTGGACACCATCGCCGATTACGACATCGACCCCAACGAGCTCCCACCCACGCCGTCCGGTGAGCTGTCGCCATGGGTCCGATTCGTGCTCCACGATGAGGTCGTCGACGTGTACCGACCGAAAGAGAAGGGCGAGTTCTTCGGATCCACGCCGCGCGAAAGCCAGGCGCCACGTCAGACAATTGTCACGGCTGACCATCGGTTCGAGAACTCGCTCGCCGACTCGGTTGGCGCCGCCACGGAGCTCTCGGCGATCGGTGCTCACGCCACCGGACTCGTCGACGAGGCAGTGCTCGGTCAGGCGCGCCCAGTGCTGACGTTCGATCGGGGCAGCGGCCTCGAGCTCACCCCCGCATCGGTAGCGATCGGCAGAGAGTACACGATCGAGTTGGTGTTCCGCTTCGATCGAGTCGATGGCTAGGCGAAGATCGTCGACTTCAATAACGCCACAAGAGATTCCGGCATCGCCGTGATCGACGCCAACGACACGCTTCGGCTGTTCCCGCTTCGCCATTCCTTTTCCCATGCCCGGCGTAGTGCGTTCATGGCGGTCGTTTTCCCAGCGCCAGCGGGGCCGACGAGTTGAAGCGCCCTGAGTTTGTTGGAGACTCCTGACCTTGGAAACGAGGATGGGGTTATGCCGAAAGAACAGACAGTGGGTAGGCCGAGCACCCCGACACTCTCGGTGCGATCGCGCTGGGCGGCGCGGCGCCTGGAGGCAACATTGACGCCATCGACGGACCTCTCGATCAACTCCAGGCGCTCGCGTTGCTCATTGATCCCGTGCGGGAAGGGTTCTCTCTCGAACGCAACGATGCACTCATCGACGATCGCTTCCCTCGACACCTTTTCGGATGATAAGCAGATCGAGCCGTCGCGCAGATCACAACTGAGAAGATTGCCGAACAACGTCATCGTCTGAAAGAGCAATGAGACCATGCTGCACTCTCGAACGTGCTGAGGCACGGACAGATGGGTGCAAACGTTCGATGATCTGCCGGCCGGCGGCCATCTGAGTTCGGCCAGCACGAGCGGCAACGACTGGAAGGGTCGCACCTTCTCGGTGCAAATCCAGGAGCTTCTCGCGTTCGTTCCCGCTGTACCGCTTACCGTGGTTCGGAGCGTGCGAAACGTCATCGATGTCGCCACGCGGCTCGAGGGTGAGTCGAATCAGTCGACGCGCTACTTCGAGCTGATCGATTCTCATCTGGACGGCGATCACGATTACTGGATTATCGCGGATTGACTGGGTGCCTGATTCGTAGAGGCGAACGAGCTCGGCATCCTCTGCCGCGGTCCATGGCCGTTCGCCATGCTCCCACGGATCCCAGAAGGGACCCGACGCATCCGTCGTTCGAGTGCGAACCATCGGAATTGCGGGAGGCGACTCCAACTCGGACCCTGAGGAGACAGGGGTTCCTTTCGATACCGGAGCGGAGGCGATGTCGTCTCGCAGGTTCGCGTGCTTGACAACCAAGGGTGGGCGTGGCGTCGCACGTTCGGTTTGCAGTGGCGACTCAGGCTCTACGTGTGTGGGCGGCGGATCAGGTTTCCTCTTGAATTTTGGCCTAATCCAATTGATAAGTGCCAATACGCCAAGAGCCAGTACGAGGAGGAGAAACCAAGCGTCTGCAAGCCCAGATATCCCTGGGTCAGGCATCGCCTGCACCGCTCATGTCGCCCACTCGTTGCTCAGTAATGTGTTCGTCCTCACAAGGCCGTCATCCATTCAATAATTCATCTGCCCAGACCAACGGTCAAGACCCGTGCGACTCGAAATTCGCCAGTAGTTGAGTTCGACGCTCAACTACGGCTGAGCCTTCATTCGGTGTGGAAGCGGATGCTGATGGACGACCGTAAGGAAGCGGTTCGCCCTTGTGAGAGCGGTATAGAGCACACCCTGCCAACCAACATTCTCGGGAAAGGCAGCGGGCTCCACAACGACCACACCGTCGAACTCGAGTCCCCGAGCGCGCGCCGGTGGCAACAGCTTGAGCACACGGTCGCCATCGCGCCACGTGTACGGGTCCCCAATGTCCGCCTTCCAACCGCGGCGCGTCATCGCACCACGGACGGTGGAAGGCAACACGTGGCCATTGGGTCTAGCGTCGTGTCCGCGAGCGGCCGGTCGCGGAATGCGGCGACGTCCGCGTCGAGGTTGGCGCAGATTCGCGAGACCTCGGACTTGCTGATCCCGGTGTCGGCGCCGAGCGCCTTCACCAGATCGTCGACCTTGCGGGTGCTCCCCAGTTATTGCCCATCCGTCGGAGTTTCGTCCCTAGAAGGTGATCTCGGTGGTGATGTCGATGTTGCTGATCGTGGTCACGACCCTCGTGAAGGATGCGGACCCGTCCCCCGCCTTCGGCACGCTGACTGCGAGGTTCAACGCGCTCCGCAAATTAGCGGACGACTCGCGAGTGCCGCTGAGGGTCATCTTGTAGCTGGCGATAGGGTTTGTGCCCGTCCGGAGTTCGATCAAGTACCGCAGCTGCTGGTCGCTCATGAGGTTGCGAACGCGGAGGGACTCGAGGGCAGAATCGATGTCGGGCGCCGCACCGTCGAAGGTCATTTCACCGTGCAGCTTATTCGCGATCTTCTGCGTGACTTCTCGACTGACCTGTATGTCAGCCTTCGCTACGGGAGCCTTCGCCTTCGCTGTGGCGTTCCACGACGACTCGGCGTTGTCGACCTGTGCGTCAACAAAGCTGACCTTCGTCGCGCCGAGGTGCTTCGCCACATTCGCAAGTGCGTGGTACTTCGCCAACGCGAATGCTTCTAGTGCGAGGTCAGCCGGTTCGTAGGCGGCCGGCGTGTACGGGTTCTTCACGAGAAGTGAGCCAGGAGCCAGCTGTCCGGCGTCCAGAAGGAGCCGCCGGATGGAGGCGACCTCTGCCACATTCACTTCGGCCTTCGCCGAGTACGGGATCACCATTGCATCGAGATCGTCCAGAAGATCCACGGAATCGGGACTCTCCGAGATCTCACGGTAAAGGTGATCATCCACGACGAGAACCGACCGCGGCAGAGGTATCGCTTCAGAATCGTCATTCATTGCATCGTCCAATTGTCGAGGGCTCGGAGGGTGCGGATCGCGTCAGGAATTTCGTCATCGACGGGAGGCGGTCATCAGAGGTGGCTCCCGAGGCGTCTGATCAGCCTGTTGGCGTCTTTGTCAGTCAGCAGGCTGCCCACGACGAGGTCGGCGTGATTGAGCTTGACCATTCCGAGTTTGATCGGAGACGCGGAACGCACCGCATCAACCAGCTTCCCAGATTCAGCCTCGAATTCAGGCGACATGTCGGCGTGAGTGCCGATCAGGACAATTCTTCGCCGCACTGACTTATCGGCGTCCATCCAACTCTTGAATCGGGCGAGATGACCTTTCACGCGATCCAGCGTGTCGGGATCGCCGGCCGCTACGAGGTCAGCGCGAAACAAGTACCAGACGTAGTGAGCTCCGGTGAAAGCGTCCTTCCAAGACTTGTAAGAGAGATCGACGTCGTTCGCGGCGAGGTCACGCGGCACGTCGAACTCGACGGACTTGCCGCGCACGTTCATCTGGAATCTCCCGGCCCACGAGTGATCCAACGTGGTCAGCGCTCTGTCAGGAACAGTGGCGTCCCGCAGTGTTCGCAACAATGTCGTCTTGCCAACCTTCGCTCCGCCGAGGATGGCAACGCGTCGATTTTCAAGCTTCTTCGCTATCCGAGACAGCACCAGAGCGATCCCACCACCGATCACGGCAACCACCGCAACACCGACCGGCATTAGAAGCAGGGGAAGCGGCACGAGCGCTCACCTTTCTCGTTGAGTCGTAGCGGATTCATCGTTGATGTCGTCGAGGCGGACACTCTCGAGCGTAGTCGGGTCGTCATCAACCCCGGATGAGGCGAGCCCTGCTAATGGTGCGCCTTCATTCCTCGTGGGAGCGGCTTGTGATGCACGACGGTCAGCAATCGGTTGGCTCGCGTGAGAGCTGTGTAGAGCGTCCCCTGGCGTCCGACGTTCTCTGGGAAGTCGGCAGGTTCGACAACGACCACCCCATCGAACTCGAGCCCGCGTGCCCGCTCGGGAGGGAAGAGCTTCAGCATCCTGTCCCCGCTCCGCCACGTGAATGGGTCACCGAAGTCTGCCTTCCATGTCCGGCGCGTGAGCGCGCCGCGCACGGAGGTGGGCGCCATCGTGATGATCGCTAGCGTGCCGGCCCCGATGCGAGCCTGGAGTGCTTCCACAGCATTCATCGTCGTCTCACTGATATCGTTCGCGGACACCGCGCGCTCTACCGAGGGCGCTTCGCCGTCCTGTTGCAGAGAGTAGAGCCCGCGTTCCTTGGGCGGGAGAAGCTGATGCGCAAATCGGATAATCTGTGCTGTTGAACGGTAGCCACGCTCGAGAACTAGGACCGGCGCCCTTCCGCGATCGTCCTCGATCCCGAACACCTCAGCGACGGCATCCCAGGACGAAAAGGTGTGGTCCGTGCGTCGCTGGTTCATATCGCCGAGAATCGTCCAACCGCCGATGTTTCCCAGCCGGCCAAGAACTTCCCACTCTATGGGGTGGATATCCTGCGCCTCGTCGACGATAACGTGCCCAGGATTGGGCGCTCGAGCGGTACGGGCGCCGACGTACGCCATCAGGCCGCGATAAGAGCTGATCCTTCGCCTCTTCAGCTCGTCATAATGGTCGGGCAATTCCCTCAGGTAAGCAACCCACTCGCGCTCGAGCCCCTCCGCGGGTGGGTCCTGAAGGATCCATCGAAGCTCGGCATAGACATCACTCGACCTCGGCTTCTCACCAACGACGTCGAGTTGTGAGCGCGCGCGAGTGTAGGCGACGTCGACGAGTCGCGCGAGTTCTGGACTCACGTCCTCCCAGACGAATGTGTCAGTCGGAAC
This sequence comes from Microbacteriaceae bacterium, assembly GCA_031428675.1. Classification (GTDB taxonomy): domain Bacteria; phylum Actinomycetota; class Actinomycetes; order Actinomycetales; family Microbacteriaceae; genus JANOYC01. Next base: position 10,314 of record JANOYC010000063.1, read on the forward strand.
CTCCGAGCGGGGCAACTCGGCGAGATCTTCAAGGAGATTGGGGATGGCTCTCACCTCGCAACGCTTGTCGTCGCCGATGAGCTTTCGAAGTGCCCCTCGCACGTGCTCCACGTACTCCACCGTCGGCCCAAGAATCAGGACATGTCCCTTGGGTTTAGAACTCTCCGGCACGTCATCGCTTAGTAGATATGCAGCACGATGAGCGGCGATGATCGTCTTGCCCGTTCCGGGATGACCTTGAAGCACATGACTCTCGGACGCGGGCCGAGTGATCGCTTCGTATTGATCCGACTGTAGCGTCGCCAAAACAGCGGACATGGCAGTTGTCTTCGGCGTTGCAAGCTGCCGCCGCAGGAGATCCGGGGTGCGAAGCGGAGGACCGGGGACGACCGGCGCGGTGGACTTACTCGGTGTGGGCAGGGACCTGGCGCAAACAGCAGCGGAAGGTGTCGTCGGGGGCGACTGGGACGCCGCGCCGAACACCGTTGACGACGAATCGTCGGCGGGCGCGGATAGCGCGGAAGATCGGGGAACTGGAGCTCGTGGAACCTGCAGCTTCTGTTTCGGAAAGAGGTCCGCCACGACGGCATTACCAACAGCTTCGTCTTCGAAATCGACGATGCGGCCGCCGCGATGAGCAAGCACGCGAACACCGATCACCTCGTCGCAAAGCTCGTGATGGTCATTCGCCTTCCTGTAATACGTGCAGGCGACTTTGGAAGTCCAACCATAGACCTGGTAGTCGCCACCGTCGTAGAAGGCCGTGCCAATGTAGAAATCTCGACCGCCGTCGAGCAACACACTCGGCCCAGCAAGGGCGACGCGTCCGACTAACTCCCCTTGGGTGGCAAGGTCGAGCTTCGTCGTTGAAGTGAAAGTGTTCTGCGTTTGTTGATTGATCAGGCTTTGGACTCGCTTCGCTTTGCTCGCCAATGCCTCGTTGTACTGACTCTCGATCGCGGCCTCGTCTGCAGCCACTCCGGCGTGACTGACATCCGTCATGCGACCACATCCAACACGCAGACGGCCAAGTAGCGCAGTGACACGGCGTTCGGCTTCTTCGCTTCCAGCTCCGCCATCAGCGTCTCGAACCGTTGCTGTTGTCGACGTCGTTGGCCTTCGACCATCCGCAGAACGTTGTGCCCGCGGTCCCGTTCCAACATCGTCCGCATGCGACGCTCGATGCCCCTCATCCGCCGAACATGCTGATCGGTGAGGACCGCGCGACGTGCCTCGGTGAGTGCGCCCTCTTCGATGTCTCGGCGATCCTGGACCTCGCGATGCCGCCGTTCAAGTTCGCGCTTGGCGCGGCGCGCTAGGCGAGGCAAGGCGGCGGCTTCGACCGCGCTGCCCTCCCGCAGCGTACCCCTGGCGAGTGCGGCCAGGACAGCGTCAGCGGGAGCATCGCTCTCCGACATCCCGTCATTGTCGACGGACGCGCCCCAGATCTCATCGCCGCCTCGGCTCGCGTGTTCGGCGTGCGCGAGCACGACAAGGTAGCGCCCGGGCCGAACCTCATCGTTCGCGCGAATGCGGACAGAAGCGAATCGCGCGTGGCGGTGTCCTGGAACTTCGGTTGCAGCCATGACGAGCGGGTGGTTCGCGGAGAGTAGGTCGATCTCGCTCGTGCGCGCGAGCTCCTGATCCAAGGACAGGTGGATGGAGACATGGTTCTGGAGGTCAGAGATCAGGGTGCCCGTCTCGGCCCGAGTACGGCGCCCACGTTGGGTCAAATCGATGACACGTGCGGCCATAGCGGCGTTTCCCTGCACCTCGATCGTTCTGCCATCCGCGCTCCAGCTGGCTGGGTCCCCTCCATCCGTCAGCGCCCAGTCGTCCAGCAGGTGAGCGAGCTCGACCTGCCCGAGATACCTACCACTAGCGATGAGTTCATCCTCGAGCCCAGCGACCTCGACGTCGTTTGAAATAATCAAGCCGGCGGCCGAGTCAGCGACCTGCCGGAGTCCCTGTCTTTGAGCTTCGATCGCGGTGAGGAACTGCCTCGCCTTCTCTTCCTGCTGCGCAGGCGTGAGCCGGAAATCCATTGCCGCGTGGAGCACGTCCATATGTTGCCCGATGATTGGCTCGAGCTCTCCGATGGATTGCTCGAAGATCGCGATTCGCTGCAGCACCCGGAACATGATTCGCGAGTCGATTGCCTCGTCGTTATAGAAGTTCCGGATGAGGATCTTCTCTGATACCTGGCCGATGCGGTCGATGCGGCCAATGCGTTGCTCGATTTCCATTGGGTTCCACGGCAGGTCGTAATTGATGACCCCTGAACAGAACTCGAAGTCAAGACCCTCAGAGGCAACTCGATTCGCGAAGAGAAAGTCATACGCGCCCGCGCGGAAGTCCTTCATGATCTTCCGACGCTGCTCGTGCTTGACGTCGCCGCTGAGCACAGCAATGCGGAAGCGGTCTTTGTACGCTTCCTGGAGATATTTCAGCGTGGCTTTCGACCACGTGAAGAGCAACGCCTGGCGGCCATGCCCGTGAAGGTCTTGAAGCACGTCACCCAGCGTCTCCAGCTTGGTGTCCGGTGTAGTGAGCACCGTGCGGGCTGCTGCGACAAGCTCCGGGTGCGGCTCCACCCAGTTCGCGCCACGTCCGTCCGATGAATCCCCAACCCAGACCTCCGGATCCGACCTGAGTACCTCACGCGCGGCAAGGTGGATGCTGGTGCTCGCCAGTCGTATCGGCATCTGCATCGAGAAATAGAGCGGCGTGTTGGCGAGGTCGGCTCGTTGCGCGCACCACTTGAGGTATTCGGCATAGAAGTCTGACTCGGCCGGATTCCAGATTATCTGGATCCCCGGTTCGGCGTCGCGAATCGCCTTCTTCTCGTCGACCTCCGCCCGGCGCGTGCGGGTCACCGTGGTGGAGAGAGCGTTGAGCTCTGCGATGTGACGCCGAGCGTCGGCGACGTCGTTCGGGGCGAGCGGTGCGCGGCTCAGGATGTCTTTCAGTTCACCGAACTCCGGGCGGAGCGTAATCGCCTTCTCGAATACGAGGCCACGGAGGCTGCTGAGTACCTCATCAAAGTCGCGGCTGCGGACGTCTTGCCGCGTGAGCATGCGGCCGACCGCGTTGAGAACAGCATTCGGCTCAAGGCGTGCCTCTAGGCCGTCGATTGTGTCGAAGTCCGCCGGCTCAAGCAGGCCGAGGAGGTGGAGCAGGTCGGTCTGCCGCAGGTTGATCGGCGTCGCGGTGAGGAACACCATGTTCGATCCGATCGTCCACTCGGATAGTTGTGTGCCCAGCTGGTAGCTCTTGGTATCGCTATTGCGCATCGAGTGCGCTTCGTCCACGACGACGAGATCGAACTCCGGTGGATTGTCCTGCAACTCCTCGAGCGCGTCCCACGTACGCAGCGTCTCCAATGAGACCACGTAGGCCTTCCGCCGGGGCACTCGACCCTCGCGGTGCTGCTCCAGAAATCGCTTCAGTTCATCCCGGTCGAGCTGAGTGACATCGAATCCGAATCGCTCCAGCATCTCGTCGCGCCATTTGTCGACAAGCACCGACGGACACACAATCAGAACTCGATCCGCTTCATGGCGGGCTTCGAGCTCCGTCCAGATGAGCCCGGCTTCGATCGTCTTGCCGAGGCCGACTTCGTCGGCGATGAGGATGCGGGCTTGGCCCGTCTGCAGAAGCTTGAGTACCGGCTTGAATTGGTATGGGCGAAAGACCGTTCGCGTCGCCCGGAACGAATAGATCGTGTCGGCGAAGCGCCCCCGGAGCTTGGTCCGGGTGAGGGTTGCTCCGAATCGCGCAGCGGACGAGCGCTCGCCTAGAACCCACTCGTCGGGTTGGTCGGAGACCTCGATCGGCGCGAGCTTCTGCTCGAGTTCGGAACGCAGCCCACCGTCTCCCCGCACGCGATATGACCACGTACCGTGATCGAACGTCCGTGACCTGACCTCGACATCGGCACCTCCCGGCACTGTCAGCGCGCGGTCGCCGACTTTGAACTTGGGTGTGGGCACGGGTACGCCCATCTCCCATAGGTATTCACCCCACCGGAGCGCCTCAGCGAGAGGGTGATCGACGGAGTCGTCCCAGACATCGAGCTCAAGCTCGTCGGAGGTGCCCGTCGGGCCGGCGCCGACTTGCATCAGCAGTGGAAAGTCAATCCCATCGAACCAGTAGAGTCCGGCTGGTAGCTGCGCCTCGGACGCCGGGGCGGTTCGCACCGAGTCAACCGCATCGTAAAGTCCGTCAATCGGCTCATCGACGACAACCGCGCGCGTAAACCCGGCACGACCAATCACCGCGTCCAGATCGTCAGGAATGGGGTGGTAACCGAGGCGAATCATCGAGTCAGCTCCATAGCGTCCGTCTCTTTCGTCCCCTCGACCGCCATCCAGGCGATCAGGCGCACGTCATCCCTCGCGATGGGCGGAAGCGGCTCGACCTTCTCGGCGGGCTGGATGCCGAATCCGTCGAGTACTTGGATAATCGCGGCGACGACCGCCTCGGGATTCCCAGGGGTGCGCAACGCGGCCCGCATCGCCTTCCTGGCCTTAGTGGTCGGCACGGTGTTGAGCCGCTTGATCGTCTGGAGCTGCGAGGAACCCAGGTGGCCTCCCTTGTTCAGGATGACTTCTCGCGCGTCGCGGAACGAGGCAGGAATCTCGGCCGCGAGGGCGTTGGGATCGGTGGAGCGCATCCACTCGTCGTGAGCATCCTCTTGCGCGAGCGCCCACGCCTCATAAGCCGCGCGGAATGCCTCGTCGGGCAGGGAACGTGGCCTGTCCGACTTGCCGGGGTCTGCCGTGACGAGCGAGATCAGCGTGTCATCGACCACTACCTTCCCATCCTCATCGGCGACGGGATGCCAGGTGTCGTCGGCGTTGACGTTTCGGAACCAGACGTGGCCGGTGTCGCCCATTTTCATGCAGAAGACGAAGGAGCGCCCGGAGACCGCTGGGTTCACGAAGCCGCTACCGACGCCGTAGGGCAGGTCTTCGAGCCGCCCTCGGAGCGACTGGTCGGCCTCGAACGCGTTGGCGAGACGTCGCCGGTACTCTTCGCCCGAGCCTGCCGCTGAGCCGCCGCCTTGCTCGATGAGTTCTTCGATCTCGTCGATGATCGCGTCGGGGTCGTAGTGCTCCTGTGGCGGGTAGTGCGACACACCGGGGAGCACCTTGCCCGCGCCGATTGCGGCGTCCGCCTGCCTCAACTTGCGGATCAGGGTCTGCTCCAGACCGAGGAACTCATCGAGGTGTGCGGCGGGGAAGAACACGCCGAGTTCGATCGACTTGTGCTGGCTTCCGATGCGATCGACGCGGCCGTGGCGCTGCACGATGCGCATCGGGTTCCACGGCAGGTCGTAGTTGACGATGTGGGCAGCCTGCTGGAGGTTAACACCCTCGGCGAGCACGTCGGTGGTCAGCAGGATGTCGTAGAGGTCGGCCTCGATTGGCGTACCGTCCTCGCGGAGCTGACCCGCGGTACGCGGCGCGAAGTTTGCGACCGCTTTCGCGCGGGTCGGCTGGTCAATGCCCCCTCGCTTGCCGGACGCAAACTCTCCGATTACCGCGGGGGCGACCCGACCGCGGTAAGCGGCGAGCGGCGAGCTAGCGGGCACCGCCTCCAGCGAATCGACGAGTCGCTCGTGCAGATCGCGGATGGTGTCCGCGTAGGTCGAGAACACGATGACTTTCCGTCGGTCGCCAGCCGGGGCGTTTGTCACCGCGGGCTTCTCCGCCTCTGCCGCGATACGTCCCAGCTCCGCCAGAAGCGCAGCGACTTTCGGCTCCGAATTGTGCGCCGCCGCTTCGGCGAGTGACTGAAGTTGCCGAATCAGCACCAGGTCACGTTCGACATCGGATGCGAGCAGTTCCGCATCGTAGAGCGCAGCCGGGGTCGCCTGGTGTTCGGTGTCCTCATCGAGTCCCGCGACAATCTCGTCGAGGTCCTCCGACTCGGAGTTGACGTAGTCGCGGAGCGCCCCACCGATCAGCACCGTGCCTTTGTCGAGCGCGGACAGGAATGCCTCGTGCGTCTGGATAAGCACACCGAGCGTGCCCGCAAGCGCCGTCGGCGACGATTCGAGGCGCTTGAGGAGGGCGGAACGGAGCAGGCCCATGTTCGACACTTCGGTCTTGTTGAGATCTTCGGCCTTTAGATACCGGCTCGATACATACCGTGCGAGCAGGAGCCGCCCCGCGTCGGCGCGGCGCACGCTGAACGAGGCGACGTGGGCCTCACTCTCCGGGATGTCCAGCGCATAGGTGACGGCGTTGACGAGATCTTCACCCGGTTCGTCGAGCTGGTAGTCGACGCGGCTCACCTCAGCGTCGGGGAACTCGACGGGGATCTTCCTGCCGCCCGGCCCGACGATCGTCTCGCCTCGGTAATTGTCCTTGACGAATCTCCTGGTCCGTCGCACCGCGACCTGATCCATCAGGTCGAACAGGTGCGCCGGCGTCAAGGCCTCCGGGTCGAGGGCCTGGGCATCGCGGATGTAGGTGCGGATCGATGGGATGCCGATGGAGGCGAAGCGCGCGTCGTCACGGATGAAGTACTTCACCAACGTCTCGAGGTCGATGAGCGAGTTGTTCACCGGCGTTGCCGTGAGGAGAACGACCTTCTTCGGGTGCCGCCCGGCGAGGATGATCCGGTCGAGCGCCGCGGAGCGCGCCGCGCCCGCGTTCCGCAGGTTGTGCGCCTCGTCAACGATGATCAGTGCGGCATCCTCGGCACGCTCGTAGAAGCTGTTGTGCTCCGGCTGGGTCGGATCCATCCGACTTCGGATCTCCTCGTAGGAGTGTACGGAGACACGACGTGAGATGTCGTACTGCTCCAGAACCGGGTCCCATACCGAAGCCTTCAGCGCCGCGGGGGCTGCCACAAGCACGCGTTGCCTCTGCTCCTCCGTGGCAGCCGCGATCACCTCGAGGGCGAGGAAGGTCTTGCCGAGTCCTACCTCGTCGGCGACGAGCACACCGCCGATCTCGTCCAGCAGGCGCCGCATCCGCTTCACCCCGTCGGCCTGGAACCGGGTCAGCTCGAAGCGCGTCGGCCCGACCTGCTCATCGTCGAGGTGCTCGCCGTAGCGGGCGAGCAGCATGCGAAGGAAGACGCTCCACGGGGTGTGCTCGGCCCACAGCGGCTCGTACAGTCCGGCCAGGTCGAAGGCCTCGGAGTCCGCCCAGCACTCCTCGAACCAGTCGATCACCTGCGGTGTCGAGCCGTGCTGCCCGGACGCGCCCACGTTCAACTCCGCGTTGCGCGTGAGGCCCGCGTAGGTCAGGTTTGACGATCCTGCGAGATAGGCGGGATGCGTCGGGTGGTGGCTGATGAACGCCTTACCATGCAGAAACCCGCCCGTGTACCGGCGGATCTCCACGATCGGCTCGCCGCGTTCGTCGGCGGCGCGCAGCCACGCCACGAGGCGCTTCGCCGACTGCGTCGCCCTCAGCTCGAAGCCGAGCGCATCGCGCTCCGCCTTCAACCACCGCACATGATCGGTCAGCGCAGCATCGAGCCGCTTCTGGAGCGCTACACCGGCATCCACCGGAAGCAACGGATCGGGCACGGGGTCAGCGCCGAGGAGGATTCGGATGCGCGGCAGCTTCTCAAGCTCGTCGGCGAGCAACAGAAAGCCCGCCGGGTTGATGTAGGCCGTGGCAATTGCCGCGCTGGGAGGGACCGCGAGCGCCTCCCGGTTCACACGGAACATGCGGCGAACTTCTTCCCGCACCGTCATCGGTGGCGCAATCCGGTTCGTCGCGAAAACGGGGAGCTGCTCGGTCATGCCGCGTCCTTCCACTGCTCGTAGTACGCGAGGACACGCTCCAGCCGAGCGCCGTAGCTCCAGCCACGATGGAAAGTGGCGAAGACGTGCTCCACCTGCTGCGGCGTCAGCCCGTAGAGGAGCGACACGAGCGCGTCGAGTTCCGCGATGAGCTCCGTCTTTGTCGGTTCGGCGTTGGCCGTGCCAACTTCGACACCAACCTCGGCAGCCCACGTCTCATATCGCTCATCTATTGCAGCGAGACGACCGGCGATGCTCACGATCCGATCTGCGAGGACGCCAGATTTGTCCCTGGCTGGAACGCCCATCGCGTTGAGCACCTCGAACGTGAAGTTCATCTCCGTGAGAAGGCGTACCTGCCAGTCGAAAGGGATTGATGCCAGCACCCCGAGAGCAAACGCCTCGTCTCGTGGCCCACCTTGAAGCAAGTGCATGACGGACGCCGAGTCATCCGTCGCGCATCCCGGAGGAAGCAGCGCAATGATACAGGTGCGGCTGTCGGTGGCACGGCTGATCCACCGCGTAGCGATCCTTGGGCGGTCGATGGGCAAGTGATCCAGCTCGTAGCTACGTCCGAAATGTGCTGACCTGCGATTACGCCCTGCGGACGAGAGGTAAGCGAGGTAGGCACGTCGGAACTCATGCGAGTCCAGCCCGGCACGCGGAGAGGCAGCGTCAGCATCCCAGATGTTGAAGGAGCGCCCACTTCTGAGAAAAACGGGGTTCTCTGTCGCTCGGGTGATCGACTTCCACGTCAACAGGTCGCCACGGGTCGGGCGGAGCCTCCAGCCATCGCCTCCTTCTCCAAACGGGCGGTGTCGCTTCATCGCCCGAAACACGTCGACCGACTTCCCGTCCGGGATAGCCAAGAACGCTGCGGTGTCGGTCCAAGTGAGGAACTCAGGAACGGGAACGGAGGCGAGTGCAGACACACCGCTACGGAAGGAAGCCTCCGACGCGAACGGCCCTCCGAAACTCACTTCGGTTCCTGGAGACCGCTCAAGGACCGTAAGCCCGATTGTGTAGCGAGGCTCCATGTCGAACGCCCATCGCCCAGCATTCTCGATGAGGCATACGGACGCGAAAGTACCTTCCCCGGCAATGCGACGCCGCCATTGCTCAAGGCCAGAACCCGATTGCGCACCGCGCGGGAGCACAAGCCCAATGCGTCCGCGTTCACGAACCGCGTCCCAGTTCCTCCAAGCGAACGCCTGGTACAGATCTACATGCCCCGATCCAAGCCCTGGCCACCGGCGCTTGAGGAGCGCGGTTCGCATTCGATCCTGAGCTTCAGACTCAGCGACGAATGCTGCCGCGAGATCCGGGCGTTCGGAGCGGAGGGCGCTGATTCGCTGCTCTTTCGCGTCATCGTCGAGCAGGATTACGCCGGGGAATCTAAGGTTCCACCAGCGGTCCTCTTTCAGGTATGGCGCCTCCCACGGCGGGTTCCCCACCAACGCATCGAAGCCAGGCCGCTCTCGTAGAAACACCTCTGGGAACAGGAACGGCATGTGCGCGGGCTGGAGCGGATCGACGGCTTCGCGCACTTCGCGCATCGCCGCGAGTGCGACGAACTGCTCGGCGTCCCATGCCTCGTCAATCGTCACGCCGAGGCGCTTGGCGACGGCCACGTCGAAGATCGCCTTGGCCGGGGCTGCCGCGTCTCGCGCTTTCGCGAGCATCTCCGCACCGGCGGCAACCTCTGACTTGTCGGCCTCCGATGCGTTCGCGTAGTCGATGAGGAGGTCGCGCGCGGCCGTCAGCGGCTCCCGGATGATCTGCTCGAACAGGCCGTCAGCGTTCAGTGCGTCCATCGCCTCGTCGATCGTGCCGATGCCGGTGAGAGAGTTGGCGAGGACGAGTCCGTGATCGAGGCTCGACATCGGCAGGCCGGGCACGAAGGTGTGAATCCAGAGTGCGAGCTGCGACAACTCGACGGCGAGCGGGTTGATGTCGAGGCCGTAGATGCAGCGGCGGGCCACCTGACGGCGAAGGAGCTGGCCGTCAGTGACCGCCTTCGCGCCTTCGGTGTCCTGCCCGAGCGCCTCGCGGGCCTTCTCGGCTAGGCGGGCGAGTTCGGCGCGAACGCCAGGCACCTCGGTGGCAGTGAGGAAGTCGCGCATGCCGCGCTCGATCTTGTCCACGGCGGCGACGAGGAAGTGCGCGGAGCCCATCGCCAGGTCGGCCACACGGAAGTCGAAGAACGCGTCAGCAGCCTGGCGTTCCTTGCCCTCGTCCATCAGGGTCGTGATGCGGTCGAGATGGGCCTTGAGTGCGGGCTCGACCGAACGCTCGATGAGGTGGTCGACGACGATCTTCGGCGTGTAGTAGGAGCCGGTTGCCTTGCGCTCCCCCGAGGCCGAGTGGAAGTA
>JANOYC010000064.1:0-3674 GCA_031428675.1 Microbacteriaceae bacterium
GGCATCCTCGCGGGTATTTCCTCCGGCGCTGCTGTGTTTGCGGCTCTTCAACTGGCGCACCGCCTTGAGAACGAGGGAAAGACGATCGTCGTCATCGTTCCGAGTTTCGGAGAGCGCTACCTGTCCACCGTGCTGTACGAAGACCTCGCGGACTGATCCTGGGAATTTTCGAAGACATTCGCACCGCACAGGCAAAAGACCCGGCCGCGCGCGGTGCGTTCGAAGTCTGGCTCACGTATCCGGGCCTCCACGCGCTGTGGGTGCACCGGCTTACCCACCGCATGTGGAAGATCCCGGGTCTTGGTCTTCTCGCGCGGGTACTCGCTCAGTTGGCTAGGAGCGCGACCGGCATTGAAATCCACCCGGGCGCTGTGATCGGGCGTCGCTTGTTTATCGATCACGGGATGGGCGTCGTCATCGGAGAGACGGCGGTGATCGGCAATGACGTGCACCTGTACCACGGGGCCACCCTCGGCGGAAAGACGAGTGGCTCAGGCGCGCGGCACCCTATTCTCGGTGATCGCGTCACGATCGGCGCTGGTGCGACCATTCTCGGCCCGATCACGATCGGCGCGGATTCCGTTGTGGGCGCCGGCGCTGTAGTGCTCGTGAGTGCGCCACCCCGCTCGCTTCTCGTCGGTGTTCCTGCGACGGTGCGCGCGCTGCGCTGACCGAAGCCGACGTCGTCTGTGCCACGTACAATCGGCGGATGACTCCGCAGGCCATCGACGTGCTCCGCCATGTCTTCGGCTACGAGGAGTTCCGCGGCCTGCAGGCGCGCATCATCGACCGCGTCATCGCTGGCGGCGACGCCCTCGTGCTTATGCCCACGGGTGCGGGCAAGTCACTCTGTTATCAGGTGCCGTCTCTCGTGCGCGACGGCACCGGCATCGTGATCTCGCCGCTCATCGCCCTCATGCAGGATCAGGTCGACGCGCTCGCCGCGGTCGGGGTGCGTGCGGACTACCTCAATTCGACCCAGAATGCGGATGCCCGGCGCGAGGTCGAGCGGGCATTCATCGCCGGCGAACTGGATCTGCTTTACCTCGCACCCGAGAGGCTGCGCATCGAGTCGACGATGTCGCTCTTCGATCGCGCCCGCATCGCCCTTTTCGCCATCGATGAAGCTCACTGTGTGTCGCAGTGGGGGCACGACTTTCGCCCCGACTACCTCGCGCTGTCGATCCTGCACGAACGCTGGCCCGCCATTCCTCGCATCGCCCTCACGGCCACGGCGACCGAGCAAACCCACCGAGAGATAACCCAGCGACTCGACCTCGGCGCGGCTGAGCATTTTGTGTCGAGCTTCGATCGTCCAAACATCCAGTACCGCATCGTGCCGAAAGACAAACCGCAGCAGCAACTCCTTCAGCTGTTGAGAGAGGAGCACGCGGGGGAGGCGGGTATCGTCTATTGCCTGTCGCGGGCATCCGTCGAAAAAACCGCTGACTTTCTGGTGCAGAACGGCATTCCCGCCCTTCCGTACCATGCGGGCCTTGACGCCCGCATCCGCGCGGCTAACCAGTCGCGATTCCTGCGCGAAGACGGCATCGTGATGGTCGCGACGATCGCGTTCGGAATGGGTGTCGACAAGCCCGATGTGCGCTTCGTTGCGCATCTCGACCTGCCGAAGTCTGTCGAGGGCTACTACCAGGAGACGGGCCGCGCGGGGCGCGACGGCTTGCCCGCCACGGCGTGGCTTGCCTACGGGTTGAATGACGTCGTGCAACAACGGCGCATGATCAAAGAGTCGGAGGGCGATACCGCACACCGATTGAAGCTCAGCACCCATCTGGATGCGATGCTCGCCTTGTGCGAAACAGTTGGCTGTCGGCGCGTGCAGCTCCTCGCCTATTTCGGACAGGCCAGCGAACCGTGCGGCAATTGCGACACCTGCATCACCCCGCCCGAATCGTGGAACGGCACGATCCCGGCGCAGAAGTTGCTCTCCACAGTGGTGCGGCTCTGGCGAGAGCGCAATCAGCGGTTCGGGGCAGGGCACGTCATCGATATCCTGCTCGGTCGGGACACCCCCCGCGTGCAGCAGCAGGCGCACGACTCGCTGTCGACGTTCGGTATCGGCGGCGAGCTGAGTGAGTCGGAGTGGCGAGGAGTAGTACGGCAATTGCTTGCGCAAGGATTGCTCGCTGTAGCGGCCGATGGTTTCGGCACGCTCACGCTCACCGAGGCCAGCGCTGCCGTGCTGAGCGGAACGCGACAGGTCGCCCTGCGTCGTGAGCCGGAACGGCAGGCACGAACCGCCAGAAAGCACCGCGTTATCACCGACCTGCCGGTGGAGGCGAGCGGGTTGTTCGAGCGCCTCCGCGAATGGAGGGCTACTACCGCGCGCGAGCAGGGAGTGCCCGCATACGTCATTTTCGGCGACGCGACACTTCGGGGGATTGCCGTATCCCGCCCGAAGTCCCTCACAGATCTATCGGGGATCAGCGGGGTGGGCGACAAGAAGCTCGAGAGCTTCGGCGTTCAGCTCCTCGAGATCGTGAGCGCGACGAGCGCCAACGAGCGGTAGCGTACGAGAGTGACGTTCAACGACAATGCGAGCCTCGGCGGAAGCAAGGTGCGGCGCAGGGGCCGCACGACCGGACTGGCGGTCGGCGGCGGCGGAATCGGCGTCGTCGTGCTGTTCCTCGTCTCCCAGTTCCTTGGCGTCGACGTGACCGGGCTCGTCGGCGGCGGAACGGGATCCGACAACTCGGTCATCGGCGACTCGTCGTGCCAGACCGGAGAAGACGCCAACGAGAACGTGTCCTGCCGCATGGATGGCGCATACGTGTCGCTCGACGACTATTGGGGCGCCGAAGCGGGCAAGATCGGCGTCGATTACCACGCCCCCGGATTCGTGCTGTTCGAGCAAGCGGTGTCTACGGCGTGCGGATCAGCATCGAGCGCGACCGGGCCGTTCTACTGCCCGCCCGACGAGACGATCTACATCGACACCTCGTTCTACGACGTGCTTCGCGAACGCTTCGGTGCATCCGGCGGGCCCCTCGCCGAGCTCTACGTCGTTGCTCACGAATGGGGCCACCACATCCAGCAATTGTCGGGAGCGTTCGCCGCTGCCGACCGCAGCGACACCGGGCCAGGGTCCGATGGGATCCGCCTCGAGTTGCAGGCGGACTGTTTCGCCGGCGCCTGGGCGGCCGCAGCCTCGACAACGGCCGATGAGAGCGGCGTGCCGTTCCTCAAACCGATCACCCAGGCACAGATCACGGATGCTCTGAACGCGGCGTCCACCGTCGGTGACGACAACATCCAACGGTCCTCCGGTGGAGAGGTCGAACCAGAATCGTGGACCCACGGTTCGAGCGAGCAACGTCAGCGCTGGTTCAGCACCGGATTCGACGGCGGGGCCGGCGCTTGCGACACCTTCGCGCCGGCAACTGCCGAGCTGTAAGCGGGTCAAGCTGGTTCACGTGGTCGCGAATCAGGGTTGCGCGAGGTGGCGTGCTGCGGGGCGCGACTCGTGCGGAGCCGCCATCCGTGCGGCCAGCAGTTCGCCGTAGTGGCGGTAGTCAGCGGCGGTGCGGATCCGACCCAGATCGCGGGATTCCCGAGCGGTGAGTTCCACGTACAACGCCCGGGAGAGGCGCACGCACGCGACTTTCGTGACTTTGTTCATTGCTCGGCCGTGAGCATCCGCAAACCCGCCAAGC
>JANOYC010000065.1:0-41716 GCA_031428675.1 Microbacteriaceae bacterium
GCTCGCTCCACGGGGCGAAGTGGTCGGAGCACATCGCGCCATCGAATCCTGCGGCCTCCGCCAGTTGCACCGCGTTAAGGAGTGCGCTGGGGTGAATCTGCTCGTGCGAAGCGTGAAACCCTATGGCCATGTCTGCTCCTCGTCGAAGATCGAGTGAACTCTGGTTTCGACTCTAGCGAGCGGCGGGAGCGCGAATCGCATCCAGCAGTCTCGTCACGCGTGTTCGTTACATGCAATGCGCGATCGACAACGACTCGCACGAACTTGCCCGAGCAACATCCGGAAACAAAAAACCCCCGGTCAGCCGGGGGTTTCTCGGTGGGCGGTACTGGGATCGAACCAGCGACCTCTTCCGTGTCAGGGAAGCGCGCTACCGCTGCGCCAACCGCCCAGGTCTTGTTGTGTGATTGTGGTGAGTGTTGGAGGTGGCGACGGGATTTGAACCCGTGTGGACGGCTTTGCAGGCCGCTGCCTCGCCTCTCGGCCACGCCACCATGGTGGGTTCTCACACGTTCACTAACCAGTCAGCGTGAGACTTCACTCGAGCGGATGACGAGATTCGAACTCGCGACCCTCACCTTGGCAAGGTGATGCGCTACCACTGCGCCACATCCGCATTGCGCGCATTTCTGCGTGCTCAGGAACTCTAACCGATGATCGGACTCAGAACCAATTCGTGTCGGCGGTTCGTTAAGTTGTGGCAGGATTATCGAGGTCAGGGCGATTGGCGCAGTTGGTAGCGCGCTTCCTTCACACGGAAGAGGTCATCGGTTCGAGTCCGGTATCGCCCACCATGACAACGCCCGCCATGACGTCGAGCACGATCAGCTGAGCCCGAGGCTCGCGAGCGCGCGCCGCACGGTGTCTGCCGACTTTTCGAACAGCGACTGCTCGGAATCTGCGAAGGGCACGTCGATGACCCGGGAGATGCCGCGCGCGTCGACGACACACGGCACCGACAGTGCCACTCCCGATACACCCCGATAGTCGCTCAGCAGGCTGCTGACCGGGAGCACCGCGTGCTCGTCGCGCAGGATCGCCTCGACGATTCGCGCTCCGGATAGGCCGATTGCGAAGTTCGTCGCTCCCTTGCCCGAGATCACGCGATAGGCAGCGTTTCTGACGTCATCCGCGATCTGGTCCAACTCGCTCCTGGTGAATCGCCCTCGCCCCGGTGGCGACCAGTCGGCGATCGGTACCGGTCCAATGCGTGCCTCTGACCACAGCGGAAACTCTGAATCGCCGTGCTCCCCCACGATGGTCGCGTGCACACTCGACATCGAGACGCCCGCGCGCTCAGCAAGCAGCCATCGCAAGCGCGAAGTATCAAGCACGGTGCCCGAAGAGAACACTCGCGATGGCGGCAGATCACCAAACCGCTGTGCGGCGACGGCGAGCACGTCGCAGGGATTGGTGACAAGAACAAACACTGCCTGTGGTGCGTTATCGAGGAGTTTCGGCATGAGATCGCGCAGGATCTCGACGTTCGTGGCCGCGAGGTCGAGCCGCGACTGTCCCGGACGCTGTCTCGCCCCTGCCGTGATCACGACGACGTGGGCGTCGTGCACCACATTAATCTCATCGCCGCCGGAAATTCGAGTCGCGCCGGTGAATTGCGTGCCGTGCGCGAGATCCAGGATCTCCGCTTCGACCTTCGCCGTGTGCACGTCATACAGCACGATTTCTCGTGCGGACTGCCGGATGAGGGCCGCGTACGCGACCGCGGTTCCCACCGAGCCAGCTCCGATGATCGCGAGTTTGGAATGTTGGATCCCGCTCATGTAGTCAGCATTGCGCATCCGTCACCGTCTTCAATAGTGCGAGTCCCGTGATTCAACGACGCGCGGGTTGGCGCCCGGTGGCACTGCTCGCAGTGCGTGACGGTGGCGCTCACTGCCGTCCCACAGCATCTCGAGCCGTCTCGTCAACGGCCACAGGGCGAATGTGACACCCGCCGCCCACAGCGACGCGAGCATGACCGCTGCGAACTGCGTGACAATCGCCTCGCCTTGGCCCGTGTAGACCAACCCGACATCAAGGATGAACGGACCCAGCACAACGAGCCCAATTGCTGCACACACCAAGTGCGCGGCAACGAGAAACCAACCCGTTCGACCGGTGGCGCGTGCGCCTCGAATAGCGATCTGACCGCCGACAACACCGGCAACCGCTCCAGTGAACGCTCCGAATAGAGGATCGAGGTAGGCACAGCCCGGAGTTATCGCCACGAGTCCGCAGATCAGGCCCGCGGCCGCGACACGTCCGGTGGTCTGGTGCAGGATGATGCGCTCCATGACGATGAACCCGGCCGATGCGGTAATCGGCGCAATCAAACAGTTCGCCACGATGAGAACCGTGACCGTATCAATCGCCAACTCGAGTCCGACCATCGCGATGATCCAGGTGAGCCACAGCCCGAGCGCCGCGAGCACGACGGGCCGAGTCGCAGCAAACGGCTGAGGCGGTTGGCGCGCGATTCGGCGCCGCTCGACGATCAGGATGACGAGCACGGATGCGCCGGCAACGATGTGCACGAGCAGTGCGCCGCCTAGGTCCTTGGGCGCGGCGGCGGGATTGAGCCCTACCGACGCCGGAAAGAAAACGGCAATAGCTATCGGCGAGAACACTCCCATAGTCCATGCGGTGGTGAACAGGACGGCTGGAACGAGGGGTCGATATTGGTCGCGAATCACGATCGTTGTGAGAAAAGCGGCAACTCCCGCCATTGCAGTTACCGGGAGAAATAACGGAGTTGAGGCGACCCCCGGCACCGCCCATCCAATCACCAACCAAGCAAGCGCCGCAGAACCGCTGATGGCCACAGTCGACCACCCGCCGAACGAGGATCTGCTCGACTTCAAGTAGTCGGGGTACAACACGGAGAACAGCGGGATGAGAGCGAACAGCGCAATTGTGCTGACGATCGCGAGAACCATACTCACCGTCATTGCGCGCGACCGAAACGGGTCGTGACGCCGCTGCTGTAGAGCACCGAGTCGGGCGTGCGTGCGGCGAGCTCCGGGAATCCAGCGCGTGCGAGGAGGGTGTCGTCGATGGATACGAGCGTGGCGTGAACCAAAGGCCACGGTTCATGCGAATTCGGCAACAGGATGGTGCGGCCGGCTCGTCGGGCGAACAGTCCCCATCTCGCTGTCAGGAACGCGGCGGTGGGGTCGTCCTGCACGGGCACCATCGTCGGGCGTGCGACGACCCGGCTGGAGATGTCCCGGGACAACAGTCGGGAGGACTCGTAGACGATGGCGTCGCCTTCACGCACCAGTGTCGTTCTCGCCCAGTGATAAGGGAGCGAGAACGCCGCACGTGCGGCGAGCACGGCCACGACCCGCGACGCTTCCAACGAGACGAAGACCACGCCACGGCGGCCATGATCGTCGACGCCATAGAGGCGCACGTTAATCTCGACAAAATCACCGAAGTGCGCAATGGCAGGACTACCCCACAAAGTCGCTTTGTCTAAGCGAAACGGGATGAGGCCGATCCAGCTACTTCCAGCATGGATGTCGGGGCGAATCCCAGCCGGAAGAAGCGGCGCAACGCGCTCGGGCTCCACTCGCCAGTGCACGAAGGTGAGGTCGGACCAGCGCTGGCTCGCCACGACTGAACCCGACAGCGGCGGCGCGAACGTCGAGATCGGCTGCAGGAGGAATTCGCCTTCAGCGCTCACGTCGTCCCCGCTTCCCCGCCACTGTTGTCCCACACTCAGCGTAAACGGGGTGCCGCCCTCTCGGACGACACCCCGTCAACCTGTTCCGCCTCGACGGTTCAGATTCGCTGTGTGCTGCGTACGCAGCGGGTGATTGAGTTAGCGGTTTTCGAGAACGTAGCCCTCTTCACCGTGAACGACGGTGTCGATTCCAGCGATCTCGTCCTCGCTCTTCACGCGGAATCCGATCGTCTTCTCGATCAGGAATCCGATCACGAAGGCGAGCACGAACGAGTAGATCAGTACGGAGAATGCTGCAATTGCTTGAACCAGCAGTTGGGTTCCATCGCCTCCGACGAAAAGGCCGGTGCCGTTGGCGAAGAAGCCCAAGTACAGCGTTCCGATGAGTCCACCGACGAGGTGGATGCCGACGACGTCGAGCGAGTCATCAAAACCGAGCTTGAACTTCAAGTCGATTGCGAGGGCACACACAGCTCCCGCAATGATCCCCAGCACAATCGCCCAGATCGGGTGCAGCGATGCGCACGCGGGTGTGATCGCCACGAGACCTGCGACAGCGCCGGAAGCCGCGCCGACCGACGTTGGCTTTCCGTCCTTGATCTTCTCAACCACCAACCACGCCAGGAGTGCAGCGGCAGGAGCGACGATCGTGTTGACGAATGCAAGAGCGGCAACGCCATCCGCCGCGAGCTCAGAGCCTGCGTTGAAGCCGAACCAGCCGAACCACAGGAGACCTGCACCGAGAAGAACGAACGGCGGGTTGTGAGGCACGTGAGCACCCTTTGCGAATCCGACGCGCTTTCCCAGAACGAGTGCGAGGGCGAGTGCGGCAGCACCGGCATTGATGTGAACGGCCGTTCCACCGGCGAAGTCAATAGCGCCAACGCCGAACGTTTCCTGCAGCCCGTGGGTGATCCAGCCACCGTAGGAGAACGATCCGTCTTCTGCCAGGCCGAAGTTGAACACCCAGCTAGCAACCGGGAAGTAAACGATCGTCGCCCAGAGCGCCGCGAAAACCATCCATGAGCCGAACTTTGCACGGTCGGCGATCGCGCCCGAAATCAGAGCGACCGTGATGATCGCGAATGTGGCTTGGAACGCGACGAACGCGAGAGGCGGATATGCGGCTTCTTCAGGAACCTCGAGGAGGCTATTCAGACCGAGCGCCGTTAGGTCAATCGACCACAGCGGGATCGTTCCGTCAGCGCCCGGGAATGCGATGGCGTATCCATAGAGCGCCCACAGGACACCGATGATGCCGATCGCTCCGAAGCTCATCATCATCATGCTGATGACGCTCTTCGCTTTGACGAGCCCCCCGTAGAAGAATGCCAAGCCTGGGGTCATCAGCAGCACGAGCGCCGCAGCAATAAGCATGAAGGCGGTATTGCCTTGATCCATTTCTTACCTCTCTTACGTTTGCAATGGGTGCACCCCTCGGGTTTGAATCCGCAACACGCGCGACGCATGACGGTCGAAGGTCCGGGGTACATCTCCAGTTTGTCGGCGCAAGATTTCCGTAGTCCTGTCTCTGTGTTTCACGAATGTTACGCAGCTATGTCTCATGTAAACATCGTGTTTCGGGCGGCCCTCAGTTCACCTCGAATTCTCGACGGCGAGGACACGGTATTGCTTCTACACTGGGGCGAGGAGAGCCGGGAAGTCTGGTCGGCCGGCGCCATGCGCCGTCATTTCGAAGGCATATGCCCAGAAACGGATATCTCTTGATCACATTTTTCCGCTCCGAGCGTATGGCTGCACTCCTGCTCATGCTCGCCGCAACTCTCGGTCTCGTGATCGCAAACTCACCGCTCGCAGAAGCCGCGATGGCGTTTCGGGACGCGCACCTTGCGATCCCGTGGCTCGGTCTGGACTTGAGTGTTGGCCATTGGGTTACCGACGGTTTGCTCGCAATCTTCTTCTTCCTGGCCGCAATGGAGCTGAAGCACGAACTCATTCACGGTGAGCTCGACAGTCCGCGCAAAGCGTTCATTCCCGCAATTGCCGCGGTCGGGGGCGTGCTCGCGCCGGCGATCATCTTCTTGCTGATCGTGCGCGACCCAGAGATTGCCGACGGCTGGCCGATCCCCACCGCCACCGACATTGCCTTCGCGCTCGGCGTGCTCGCCCTCGTCGGCAGGGGTCTGCCCGGTCGCGTTCGCGCTCTGTTGCTTGCGCTGGCGGTCATCGATGACCTCATCGCGATTCTCCTCATCGCGATCTTCTTCACGAAAGACGTGAACCCCCTCCCGCTGCTGCTTGCTATTCCGGCGGTCCTCACTTTCGGATGGCTGAGCTACCGAGTACGCGGTCGACGAGCGCCCGTCATCGTCTCGGTGCTGATCCTGCTCGGATTGATCACGTGGGTCCTCGTGCACCTCTCGGGAGTTCACGCGACGATCGCTGGAGTTGCTCTCGGCCTGGCGCTTGCGAGCCGCTCGGCCCGACCGGCACGGCATGCACTGGAGCCGTGGTCGAATGGCGTGATCCTGCCGGTTTTCGCCTTTGTCGCGGCCTTGGTCGCCATCCCCCAGGTCGGACTTTCGGGCCTTAGCCCGGTGTTCTGGGGGATTCTGGTCGCACTGACCGCGGGAAAGCTTGTGGGAATCACCGCCGGCGCAATCATCGCTTCCCGTCTCATCCCGGCCAGCGAACGAAA
Source organism: Microbacteriaceae bacterium (assembly GCA_031428675.1). Classification (GTDB taxonomy): domain Bacteria; phylum Actinomycetota; class Actinomycetes; order Actinomycetales; family Microbacteriaceae; genus JANOYC01. The sequence goes on from JANOYC010000065.1 coordinate 6,345, forward strand.
GGCGGCCTTACCTCTGCCCGACGTTCTCGTCGTGGCGAGTCTCGGCGGAATCGGCTTCACGGTGTCGTTGCTGATGAACGAACTCGCCTACGTCGATCACCAGGACATCGCGGCAGAGGGAACTCTTGCCGTTATCACCGGCTCGGTGATCGCCGCCGTCGTCGGCATCGTGATTACAAGCCTGCGCGCGAAGCACTACCGCACCATTCGGACGGAGCGCGAAGCCATAATCGGTCGGATCGGCTAGGCGGGTTCGCCCTGCGTCAGAGCGATGAGTCGCGAAATGGCGCGAAGATACTTCTTTCGGTAGCCGCCGTTCAGCATGTCGTCGGGAAAGACGCTGTCGAGGGGTATTCCCGTCGCGACGATACGCACTTGCGCGTCATACAAGCGGTCGACAAAGGCGACGAACCTCAACGCGTCGGTCTGATGGGTGAGCGTCGTCACGTCCTGCAGCCCGACGCCATCGAGGTCCTCGACCAGGCGCACATAACGCGAGGGATGCACGTCGGCGAGGTGGCGGAGCACGTCGACGAACGAGTCGACGGTCACGGTACCGGGAATCGCGGCCACGGTCGCGTCAAACTCGGCCGGAGCGACCGAGACGGCGTGACCCTCCACGTCGCGCCGACGGTAGTCGAGGCCGTCGATTCGGATCGTCTCGAACCTCGACGCGAGCGCATGGATCTCCCGCAAGAAGTCCTGCGCCGCGAATCGGCCTTCACCGAGCGCATTGGGCGGGGTGTTGGATGTAGCGGCCATGCGCGTGCCCGACGCTGCGAGTTCTTGCAGCATCCGGGTCATCACCATCGTGTCGCCGGGGTCGTCGAGTTCGAACTCATCGATGGCGACGAACGATGCGCCGCTCAGCAGATTGATTGTCTCGCGGTAGCCCAGCGCACCGACCAGCGCCGTGTATTCGATGAACGTGCCGAAGTATTTGCGCCCTGGCGCTGCGTGCCACAACGCCGCGAGCAGGTGGGTCTTTCCCACGCCGAACCCACCATCGAGATAGATACCAGGCGGCGCCGTCGGCGCCTTCCTCCGGGAGAAGAACCCTCCGGACGATGGTTTCCACGCCGCCTCGAAGTTGCGAATTGCGGCCACGGCGGCGCCTTGCGACGGGTAATCGCGGTCGGGTCGATAGCTGTCGAGGGTCGCGGTGGCGAACTGCCGCGGAGGCACGAGGTGGGCCACGATGTCGTGCCCAGAGAGAGACGGAAACCGTTCCGCAAGGCTGCTGAATGCGCGGGTAGGATCTGGAGAATTCACGGTGCCCCGGATTGTTGAGAAGTCTTACGGATGTGTCGAAGTCTTACAGCCGCCGAGCGACGCACGGAGCGCCAGTGCAAAGATTGCCACGTCGAACTGGCGCCAAGCCTAACCCGGCGACGACTGACCATTAGCGCCCCGTGGGGCCGCACCCTGGAGGATTCATGACCATCGACGCAGACACCTCTGCTCGTTTTTCCGAATACGCGCACCCGGAGCGCCTCGTCAGTGGCGAGTGGCTCGAGGCGCACCTCGGCGAGCCCGGCCTCGTCGTCGTTGAGTCGGACGAAGACGTCCTTCTTTATGAGACCGGGCACATCCCCGGCGCGGTCAAGATCGACTGGCACACCGACTTGAACGACCCAGTTCTGCGCGACTACATCGACGGTGGGGCGTTCGCGAAGCTCGTCGGCAGCAAGGGTATTGCCCGCGACACCACCGTCGTTATCTACGGCGACAAGAACAACTGGTGGGCGGCCTACGCGCTGTGGGTGTTCACCCTTTTCGGTCACGAAGATGTGCGCCTCCTCGATGGTGGCCGCGCGAAGTGGGAGGCCGACGGCCGCGCATACACGACCGACGATACCGACGTCACACCCGTCGACTACCCGGTGGTCGAACGCAACGATGAGCCGATCCGCGCTTTCAAGGACGACGTGCTCGCGCACCTCGGCCAGCCGCTCATCGATGTGCGCTCCCCCGAGGAGTACAGCGGTGAGCGAACCCACATGCCAGCGTACCCCGATGAGGGAGCCCTGCGTGGCGGACACATCCCCGGCGCGGCGAGCGTGCCATGGGCGAAGGCGGCCGCAGAAGATGGCACGTTCCGTTCGGTGGATGAGCTGAACGCGATCTATCGCGATGGCGCTGGTTTGAAAGACGACGACACCGTGATCGCGTATTGCCGCATCGGTGAGCGTTCAAGCCACACCTGGTTCGTGCTCACTCATCTGCTCGGCTTCACAGGCGTGAAGAACTACGACGGATCGTGGACCGAATGGGGCAGCGCTGTACGAGTTCCCATCGTCAAAGGCACCGAGCCGGGAACCGTACCGGTAGCGTGACGAATCCGAACGACGGGAGGGGCCCGAATGACTGAGCCCCTCCCCGCTCAGCTTGCCGAGATCCGCGACGACTTCCACGCCCTTGCGGTGCGGGAACGCCTGCAATTGCTGCTCGAGTTCTCGAATGAGCTGCCGGCTCTGCCGGAGCGTTATGCCGAGCATCCAGATCTCTTGGAGCGGGTCGAGGAGTGCCAATCGCCGGTCTTCATTTTCGTTGAGGTCGACGACGACAACATTGTGCACATGTTCGCCACCGCACCGAAGGAAGCGCCGACCACTCGTGGTTTCGCGTCGATTCTCGCACAGGGCCTTGGTGGCCTGTCCGTCGACGAGGTACTAGCCGTTCCCGATGACTATCCCAACAACCTCGGGCTTACCGAAGCGGTCAGCCCGCTGCGGATTCGGGGTATGACTGCCCTGCTCGCTCGCGCGAAACGTCAGGTTCGCGAGAAACTGAGCGCATGATCGTTCGCCGCGCGCATCCGCACATAACGGATGCGGCGGCCTCGGTCGATCTCGGCGACAGCGACGCGCGTGCACAACTGACCGCGTGGTATGCCGCACCGCGCCGGGAATGGCTTCGGCTGAATCTCGTTTCGAGCGTCAACGGTAGTGCGGCTGGTGCGGACGGCACGTCGGACGGATTGTCGAATTCAACCGATAGGGCGATCCTGTCGGTCATCCGCGACGCGAGCGACGTCGTGCTCGTTGGTGCGAACAGCGTGCGCGCCGAGGGCTACGTCGTGCCGAAACACGCCGATCTCGCCATTGTCACATCCACCGGAAACTTCGGCAGTCGAGGCATCCCGGAGCGACGTGGCGCGGGGCGACTGCTCGTTCTGTGCCCCAGCACCGCAGAAGACGCGGTGCGCAGCAGCGAACTGGGTGCCCGCGCTGAGGTCATTGTGCTCGAAACCCCACGCGATCAGCCGATCGCTGCAGCGACGATCATCGACGCCTTGCGCTCTCGGGAGCTCATGTCCATCGTGTGTGAGGGCGGCCCGTCGCTGGCCGGCCAGCTCGTCGGCAGCAATCTCGTGGATGAGCTCGCCCTGACAACCAGCCCGAGGATCAGCCCCGTCGCTTTGCCGCTACTTGGATCCCACGAACTCCCCGCGACTCAGCTTTCGCTGGAGCAGCTTCTTATCGATGAGAGTGGAACGACGTACGCGCGCTGGTTCGTCGAGCGCTGAACGCCGCTGCCGTCACCGCGGGCCGGTGAGCGGGCCGGTGAGCGGGCCGGGATCGGCAATTCCGACTGCAGGACGCCCGTCCAGCCATCGACGGATCGCTTCCGTCCACCGCTCTGGGTCGTAATTCCAGAGCTTGGCGTGACGCGCTCGCGTGAACACTTCGAAATCGATCAGATCCGGGCGGGCGCGCGCGAGCTCTGCCGCAGGCGCAAAGGGCACGTAGCCGTCGTGCTTGCTGTGCATCATCAGCACGGGCACGGTCAGATCGTGTGCCCGACTGACCGCATCGAGCGCTTCGAAGTCGATAGGCGAATCCAAACCGGTGACGATTCGGGATGCTGCGGAACGCAAGATCCACTTCGCACCCCAGCGCACAGCCGGCGTCAACCGCAGCAACCGACCGTGATAGTCGACGGTTGATGCCCAATCGGTTACCGGTGAATCGAGCACCAGGCCGACGACGGCGGCCGATCGAGTGCGAGACATGGCCGTCTGCAATACCGTGGCGCCTCCCATAGACCATCCCATCAGCACGATGCGGGTCGCTCCATTGCGCAGCGCGAACCGGATGGCACTTTCCACATCGCGGCTCTCGGGCACGCCGAGACCGTAGCGGCCGTCGGCGCTGGCTGGGGCCTCACCATCGTTGCGATACGACACCACGAGCGATGTCCATCCGGCATCGCGGAACGTCGGCACGGCTCGTAGGCACTCACCGCGCCGCGCGCCGCGACCGTGAACGTGAATCGCCCAATCCGACGAGCCGTCTGGCGAGGGGATCAGCCACGCTGGCGCGTTACCGAGGTCGGTGGGCACGACTACGTCGCTCCAGTCGACGCCCAATTCGCGTGGATGCTGATTCACCCATCCGCTCCACCGTGCCCGGGTTGCAATGGCAAGGTCGCCGGAGCCGACGCCGAGCAATTCGCGAGTGACACCGCGTTCATCACTCGAGAGGATGGTGCCCACGCGGGCATGGCCCCTGCCACCCGCGAAGAACAGTCCGTACTCCCCCGGCAGACGGGTGTCCGCGGTGCTCGACAACGTGACCGTGTAGTCGGTGACTGCGCGCACGGCGATCGGCTCGTCGCGACGCTTCGGTGGGGTGACCACCCTCCGCGCGAATCGCACGGACACTCCGGATGCGATGGCCGCCGCCATTCCAAGGGTGGCGCTCACAGCCACGGCACCGACGAACGCCCCGCGCCGAACGACGTCGAGAGTAACCGGTCGTGGCATCGTTCCTCCGTGAATCGTGCGTGAACGCGGGGGCGGCGCCGCGGAGCGGCGTGCCTCTCCAGCGAACCTAACAAATCCACCTAGGGTACAACCGTGGTTCAGCCTTCTGCGGATACAGCAATTCCCGCCGACTTCGAGACAGCGGTCCAGGCAGTTCGCCGTGCGTACACCCGTCCGGAACTGGCCCTCACCGAAATCCCGGCGCCCGCATCGCTCGCGCCGTACTCCATCGCGCTGGCGGCCGACGTCACCCCGCTGCATCACGGCGTCGATTCAATTCTCGGCACCGGACGCTTCATCCTGTTGTACGACCCGAGCGCCCCGGCGGCTTGGGGAGGCGAATTCCGTGTGGTGTGCTTCGCGCAGGCGCCCCTCGAAACCGAGATCGGCCTCGACCCATTTCTGGCCGACGTCACATGGTCGTGGCTCATTGATGCTCTTGACGCGAACGGCGCACGCTACAGCTCACCGTCGGGCACCGCAACCAAGATATTGTCGAGCGGCTACGGAGCACTCGCCGACCAGGGCGACGGCGCCCAGATCGAGTTGCGAGCGTCGTGGACACCCGCAGGCCCCGAAGTGACCGCACATGTGGAAGGCTGGAGCGAGTTGTTGTGTATGCTGGCGGGCCTTCCGCCAGCGATAGAGGGAGTAACTGCCTTGTCAGCTCGTCGAGTAGGACGTGAATAACACCGAGAGCGCCTCGGAACCAGCCACCATCGTTGCTGCACCCGACCCGCACATCGTGATCGACACCCGTGAGGGCTACCTCGCCGCGGTCCAGCAGATCGCGTCAGGACACGGCCCCATCGCGATCGATGCTGAGCGCGCATCCGGCTTCCGATATTCGCAACGCGCGTATCTCATCCAGATTTTTCGTCGCGGAGCCGGAACGTTCCTGTTCGACCCGCCAGCTGTCGGCGATTTTTCGGAGCTCAACGAAGCGATATCTGATGAAGAGTGGATATTGCACGCGGCGAGCCAGGACCTACTCTGCCTCCGCGAAGTCGGGCTCGACCCGCGCCGCATCTTCGACACCGAACTAGCCGCACGACTCGCTGGATTGCCGCGAGTCGGACTGGGAACTGTTGTCGCCGATCTCCTTGGCATCCACCTCGCGAAAGAACACTCTGCGGCGGACTGGTCGACGCGCCCACTGCCGCAGGCCTGGCTCGTCTACGCCGCACTTGACGTCGAATTGCTTGTCGACCTGCGCGAAGCGATTGGCACGCTACTCGACGAAGCCGGCAAGTCCAGCATCGCGGCACAGGAGTTCCAGGCCGTACTCGACCGCGATCTCAAACCGCAACGCGATCAGCCTTGGCGCCGGTTGAGCGGAGTCCATTCCATTCGCGGACCGCGCAATCTCGCTGTGGCTCGGGAACTGTGGCTTGCCCGCGACGCGCTCGCCCAAGAAACCGATATCGCTCCGGGTCGACTCGTGCCCGACGCATCCCTGATCGCCGTCGCTCGAGCGCTCCCAACCACGAAGCGTGACCTCGCCCTCCTCAAAGAATTCACCGGTCGTGCTAGCCGCACCTACATCGACCGGTGGTGGGCAGCGGTTTCTGCGGGGCTGGAGACCACCGACTTGCCGCCCGTCAAAGCACCGGGCGAAACCCTCCCACCGCCGCGGGTTTGGTCGGACAAGAACCCCGACGCCGACCGTCGACTCAAGGCAGCGCGCGCCGCCATCACTACGGTGTCGGATGACGTCGAGATCCCGGTTGAGAACCTGCTGACCCCCGACCTCCTCCGTCGGCTCGCGTGGTCGCCCCCCGAGCCGCTGACCCTCGAGTCGGTGGAGGCGATGCTCGACGAGCTTGGAGCGCGGCGGTGGCAGATCGAGGTCACCGCACCGCTCATCCATCCCGCGTTTGTTGAAGCCCACCAACCTGAGGAGGCGGCGCCCGATGAGGCGTCGTAGAAACCGTCACCCCGGTTCTGCCTGACAGACACCGAGCCTATGATCAACACTGCAACAGACCGCAGGAGGCAAGGTGGCCAAGACAGCTGAGGTCGTGTTCGTCGACGGAGTTCGCACCCCGTTCGGGCGAGCTGGCGAAAAGGGCATGTACTGGAAGACACGGGCAGACGACTTAGTCGTGAAGGCGATGATCGGCCTGCTGGAACGCAATCCGAAGGTTCCCAAAGAACGCATCGATGACGTCGCAATAGCGGCGACAACGCAACAGGGCGATCAGGGACTCACGATCGGCCGCACTGCAGCTTTGCTCTCCGGTCTTCCACAGAGTGTTCCGGGCTACGCGATTGACCGGATGTGCGCGGGAGGGATGACGTCGGTCACCACCATCGCCGGTGCAATCGGTATCGGTATGTATGACATCGCCATCGCTGGCGGCGTCGAGCACATGGGGCGGCATCCGATGGGCTTCGGTGCCGATCCGAACCCTCGCTTTCTTGCCGAGCGCCTGGTCTCGGCTGACGCTCTCAACATGGGGCACACGGCCGAACGTATTCATGACCGCTTCCCGGCGCTCACGAAAGAGCGAGCCGATCGCTATGCCATGCGTAGCCAGCAGAAAGCCGCCGCCGCATACGAAAACGGGAATATACAAGCTGACCTCATCCCTGTCGCGTTTCCCACCGCCGCCGGCTGGGGACTCGCCACGCGCGACGAGACGCTCCGGCCCGGCACCACCATGGAAGGACTCGCCGACCTGCGCACTCCATTCCGTCCGCACGGGCGCATCACGGCCGGCAATTCATCAGGACTCAACGACGGTGCGACTGCAAGCCTGATGTCCAGCGCTGCCACTGCGAAGGAGCTCGGCCTCACCGTGAAGATGACGATGGTGAGCTTTGGATTCGCCGGGGTCGAGCCGGAAATCATGGGGATCGGCCCGGTGCCATCCACGGAGAAGGCGCTCCGCAAGGCGGGCCTCTCGATCAATGACATCGGACTGTTTGAACTCAACGAAGCATTCGCTGTGCAGGTTTTGTCGTTCCTGGATCATTTCGCCATCGACGATGATGACCCGCGGGTCAATCTCTGGGGCGGCGCGATCGCCATGGGACACCCACTGGCGTCCTCCGGCGTGCGACTCATGATCCAGCTCGCGCGACAATTCGAGCAGCGCCCCGACGTGCGATTCGGACTCACGGCCATGTGTGTCGGCCTTGGTCAGGGCGGAACGGTCATCTGGGAGAACCCTCACTACGCAAAGCGGGCGAAGCGGTGAACGCACGTTTCAACGATCTCCTCGCACTCAGCCCCGACGAGGTCATCACCCGGTCCCTCGTGCGGGATGTCGCTCTCGATGAATCACGCGTGCTGGCGCTGATCACCCTCGACAACGGGCGTGACCATACTCGCCCGAACACGCTTGGCCCGGCATCCCTGCTCGAGTTCGCGAGCACCCTCGACGCACTCGCTGCGCGCGCTGCCGCTGGCGAGATCGTCGGTGTAGCCGTCACAGGCAAGCCCTTCATTCTTGCGGCCGGCGCCGACCTGTCTCGCGTCAGCGAAATCCCCGACCGCGAGACCGGAAAAAAGCTCGCCGAGCTCGGTCATTACGCGCTCGGCAAACTGCACGATCTCGGTGTTCCGACCTTCGTCTTCATAAACGGGCTCGCGCTCGGCGGTGGGGTGGAGCTCGCCTTGCACGCGGACTACCGCACCATCGACAGCTCAGCGACCGCAGTCGCGTTGCCCGAGGTCTTCCTCGGGATCATCCCGGGCTGGGGCGGTTCGTGGCTTCTGCCCAACCTCATCGGGGTGGAGGGTGCCCTCCGAGTCATCATCCAGAATCCGCTGAAGAACAATCGGATGCTGGCGGCGAGTGCTGTGCACGCGCTCGGCATTGCTGATGAGATCTTCGGACCCGGGACTTTCCTTGAAGACTCCATCCGGTGGGCCGGTCGTGTCATCGACGGGTCGATAACCGTCGCCCGAAAGTCCACACCGGGGCGGATCGAACGAGCGGTCAAGTGGGACATAGCCATCTCCATGGCCCGTGCGTTCCTGGAGTCGACGATCGGGACGGTCGCGAAAGCGCCCTATCGCGCACTCGACCTCATCGCCGCCGCGAAGAAGGCCGATCGCACAACGGGGTTTGCCGCCGAAGACGAGGCTCTTGCCGACCTGATCTCCGACGACCAATTCCGAGCAAGCATGTATGCCTTCAACCTCGTGCAAAAACGCGCCAAACGACCAGCGGGCGCTCCCGACCCCGCGCTTGCTCGTCGAATCTCGAAGGTCGGCGTCATCGGAGCTGGACTGATGGCCAGCCAATTCGCTCTGCTGTTCGCCCGCCGATTGAAGGTGCCTGTCCTCATCACCGATCTCGACCAAGCACGGGTTGACGCGGCGCTCGCTCGCATTTCTGACGAGATCGACAAGCTCGCCCAGCGCGACCGCATCAACGCAGACGAAGCCAATCGACTGCGCGCTCTCGTAACGGGCACAACACGCAAGTCCGACTTCAGCGACTGCGACTTTGTCATCGAGGCGGTGTTCGAGGATCTCGAGGTCAAGCGCTCCGTCTTCGCTGAAATCGAACCGTTCCTCTCCCCCGAGGCGATCGTGGCCACGAACACGTCGTCGCTGTCTGTGACCGAAATCGGCCAGGGTCTCGCGCATCCAGAACGACTCGTGGGCTTCCATTTCTTCAACCCCGTAGCGGTCATGCCGCTCGTCGAGGTCGTGCGCACTGACCTGTCCGCTGACGTGGCCGTGGCGACTGCGATGGCCACTGCCGCAACGCTCAAGAAGACCGCCGTGATCACGCGTGACGCTCCGGGATTCGTGGTGAACCGCATCCTGGCCCGCCTGCTGGGCGAGGCAATGCACGCCGTGGATTCTGGCACGCCGTTCGAGGTCGTGGATGGTGCGCTGCGGCCATTCGGACTGCCGATGACCCCGTTCGAACTGTTAGAACTCGTGGGGCTCACCGTTGGCGCGCACGTGCTCGACAGCCATCACGAAGCGTTCCCCGACCGTTACTTCCGTAGCGAAAATCTCGTGAAGCTTGCCGAGCACGGGCGCATCTTCGCGCGCGACGCGCACGGCAAGGTGAAGGGGTTCGACACGAAAGCCGTGGCCATCGTCGCGGGCGGCTCGAGCCCCATGTCTGCCGATCAGATCCTGCGGCGCGTCGAAGATGGGCTCGCCGATGAGATTCACCGCATGCTTCTGGCAGGCGTGGTGGAGGCGCCAGAGGACATCGATCTATGCATGCTGCTCGGTGCGGGTTGGCCGTTCCAGATGGGCGGAGCGACGCCATATCTCGATCGCGTTGGTGCGTCGCAGAGAGCGTTCGGCGACACTTTCCACCATCCGCCCGTGCGCGGCGTTCTCTAACCGCCGCGCCCGGCACCCGCCCCTGCCCACCCACACACCCTGCACACCCACAACCTGCACACCCACACCCTGCACGAAATTCAGGCAAGCCGACCCCGATCTCGGCGCGTCGGACCAGACACGCCGACCTCGAGCGCGGGATGCCTGAATTTCGTGCGGGCGAGGTGGTCGCCCCGGGCCATGACCGCGCGAATCATGTCGAGCGTCGCGGGCCAATCGAACACCACCATTGCATAGCTCACTCGCAGCACGTGCAAGCCCAGCCCCTCGAGAAACGCATCGCGCGCGCGTTCGGCGCGAACGACCTTGGCGACAGCTTCCGGGGTCATGAGCGTGGAATACTTCGCCGCCCCGTCGATCTCGAGCGCCAGCCGCTCACCGATGAGAATGTCCAACCACCGTTCATTCAAAATGGGCACTTGGATCTGCACCGGGATGCCCTCCCGTATCAGCCGGCAACGCGCAACCGACTCGGGGTACCCGTCGCTCCGGCCATCGGCGGCATCGATCACGTAATGCAGCCATTTCGGGGTACGGTCCCGAATCAGCGCGAGTGCGACGGCGTCGACACGTTTGTGATGTAGCGCAGAGTCAAGGCAGGCCACCGCATCCTCTTCGCTCTCGCCTCGGATGACCTGCGCAATGCAGTCAATTATCGACACTCGGAATCGTGTGGATGCCGTCGGCGGATCGGCCGCGGCGTTGTGAATCACAACGTCGTCGTCTGTCGTCTCGTTCAGCCGCACATGGCGGTCATGCTGAGAACGCAATCTGCTTGCATTGTGCGGTACGTGAACATGGAGCGGAAACGAATGTGGCGTCGCGAGCCCATACGACGCCGCGGCAGACACACTCGCGAGTCGACCGCCAACGCGCGCTGCTCGCACGTAGTCATCCGGCGCATCGGGCAGCGCGTACCACCCTTGTCGAGCCCGGATGAGTGCACCCGCCCGCACGAGCGCGGTGAGCTGGCGACTCGAAACGCCGAAGCGAATCAGCTCCTGAGTCTGCGCGATGCTATCGAGTGAACGGACGAATTGAGTCAACTCCACTCGCCCATGGTGCAGGTGTGTGCGACATGGTTTGGCGGCCGTGTGACTTCTGGGAGGACGCGCCTGGGTTACGACGATAGGGAGGGGCCGATTGCCGCCCGCCGTGCGCAATCGAGCGAACGGACCCACCCACTCCGCGCGAAATTCAGGCAAGAAGAACCATCAGTCGGAGTGTCGCCGATGACACGCCGGGCGCCCGTCAGCGCCGCCTGAATTTCGGACGAAACGGAGGACGAAACGGAGGACGAAACGGAGGACGAAACGGAGGACGAAACGGAGGACGAAACGAGGCGGGACGGAGGGCGGGGCGGCCGAGGGCGGGACGGCAGACGAAACGGAAGAGGGAGGCCCGCGGTTCAGAGCGTGCGGTGGTCCGCCGGCTCGTCGGCGAGGGGTCGCGCCTTGGGAACTTTGCTGCCGAGCACTTGCTCCACCAGATCGCGCGCGATCACCTGGGCAGTGAGCCCGACGCTCTCGAGAATCTCGTCGCGCGTCGCGTGATCGATGAACTCGTCGGGAAGCCCCAGTTCGTTCACGGCCGTGTCCACTTCGGCGGCTCGCAATTCTTGGCGGATGCGCGTGCCGATCCCGCCGACGCGAATGCCGTCTTCGATCGTCACGACGATGCGGTGCTCCCGCGACATCTCGATAATGCTCACGGGCACGGGCACGATCCAGCGCGGGTCAACGACGGTCGCTCCGATCCCCTGATCGGCAAGTCGCTCGGCCACGTCGAGTCCGAGACGAGCGAGCGGGCCGACCGCCACGATGAGCACGTCGCGCCGCTCCGGATCGTTCAATACGTCAACACCGTCAGGGGTGCGCCGCAGCGCTTCGATGTCGGCGCTCACATTTCCCTTGGAGAACCGGATGACCGTGGGCGCGTCGTTCACGTCAATAGCCTCGCGGAGTTCTTCCCGCAGCCGGCTCGCGTCTCTCGGTGCTGCCAGTCGAATGCCCGGAACAACCTGAAGGATGGCGAGATCCCACATTCCATGGTGACTGGGGCCGTCCGGTCCGGTCACTCCCGCACGATCGAGAACGAACGTAACGCCGGCGCGGTGCAGCGCGACATCCATGAGCACTTGGTCGAACGCACGGTTAATGAAAGTGGCATACACCGCAACAACGGGGTGGAGTCCGCCGAACGCTAGCCCCGCTGCGGATGTAGCCGCGTGCTGCTCCGCGATGCCGACGTCGAGGACACGGTCGGGAAACCGCTCGGCGAATCGGTGCAATCCGGTCGGGCGGAGCATCGCGGCGGTAATGCCAACGACCTTCTCGTTGGATTCGGCGATAGTGGTGATCTCGTCGGCGAAAACCGAGGTCCACGATGGCTTGCTCGACGTTTCGGTGGGCTCACCTGTTTCGGGATCAATCTGGCCCACCGCGTGAAACTGATCTGCGAGATCGGCGATCGCAGGCTGATAACCGCGACCCTTCTGCGTGATCACATGCACGATCACCGGCGCGCCGTAGTCGCGTGCTTGACTCAGTGCCTCAATCACGGCCTCAAGATCATGACCGTGGATCGGTCCGATGTATTTGATGTCGAGATTGGAATACAACGCCTCGTTATTCGAGAATCGGCTGAGAAATCCGTGCAATCCGCCTCGCACACCGCGGTATACCGCTCGACCTGGCGCGCCGAAGCGGTCGAAGAGTTGTTGGCTCCTGCGGTGCAGGGTGCGGTAGCTGCGACGCGTGCGCACCCCGCTGAGAAAGCGGGAAATGCCGCCGATCGTCGGCGCATAGCTGCGACCGTTGTCATTGACGACGATCACGAGATTGCGGGCATTGTCGTCGCTGATGTTGTTGAGCGCCTCCCACGTCATCCCGCCGGTGAGCGCGCCATCACCAACGACGGCGACGACGTGACGGTCTTGCTGTCCGGTCATAGTGAACGCGCGCGAAATGCCGTCAGCCCACGACAGAGAACTGGATGCGTGTGACGATTCGACGATGTCGTGCGGCGACTCTCGACGCTGCGGGTATCCGGCCAACCCTCCGCGCTGCCGCAGTTGCGAGAAATCCTGCCGACCGGTGAGCAGTTTGTGCACGTAGCTCTGATGCCCGGTGTCAAAGACGATCGCATCCCGAGGCGAGTCGAACACCTTGTGAATCGCAATCGTCAACTCGACCACGCCGAGGTTCGGGCCGAGGTGTCCCCCGGTTTTCGACACTTCACGGATGAGGAATTCACGAACTTCCGCGGCGAGCTCCACGAGCTGGTCGTTGCTCAGCGCGTCGAGATCGCGCGGCCCGCTGATGTTCCCAAGAAGTCCCACTTCTCGACTCTAGACGAGGCTCCGGAGCACATACTGAAGGATGCCGCCGTTGCGGTAGTAGTCAGCTTCACCCGGCGTGTCGATGCGCAACACTGCGTCGAACTCGACGGTTTGCTTGCCCTCGGGCGAGTGTTCCGACGGCTCACAGACGACGTGCAACGTCTTCGGGGTGCGCCCTTCGTTGAGCTCCTCGACGCCGGTGATCGAAATCGATTCTGTGCCGTCGAGCCCGAGACTCGCCCACGTCTCACCCGCCGGGAACTGCAGCGGTAGGACGCCCATCCCGATCAGATTGGATCGGTGGATGCGCTCGAAGCTTTCTGTGATGACAGCCTTGACTCCGAGCAAGCTCGTGCCCTTGGCCGCCCAGTCGCGGGATGAGCCCGAGCCGTACTCCTTGCCACCGAGGATAACGAGGGGCAGCCCCGCCGCTTGGTAGTTCTGGCTCGCGTCGTAGATGAAGGACTGCGGCGCATCCGGCTTGGTGAAGTCGCGCGTGTAGCCGCCCTCGACACCGTCGAGCAGTTGGTTCTTCAGTCGGATATTCGCGAACGTTCCGCGGATCATGACCTCGTGATTGCCGCGGCGCGATCCGTAGGAGTTGAAGTCCTTTCGGTCGATACCGTGCGATTCGAGGTACTGACCGGCGGGGCTGTCGCCCTTGATCGAACCGGCAGGGCTGATGTGATCGGTCGTGACAGAGTCACCGAGCGCAGCAAGAACGCGGGCACCCGCGATGCTTTCTACCGGAGTCGTCTCGATGGTCATGCCCTCGAAGTATGGGGGCTTTCGCACGTACGTCGAGGCGTCATCCCACTCGAAGGTGTCCCCGTCGGGCGTCGGCAACGACCGCCAGCGCTCGTCGCCGTCGAACACCCCCGCGTACTCGTGAGTGAACATCGCGGTGTCGATCGACGAATCGATAGTCTTCTGAACTTCTGCGGCGTCGGGCCAGATGTCTTTGAGGTACACCGGATTGCCATCCGAGCCGATCCCGAGCGCGTCGGACTCGAAGTCGAAGTTCATAGAGCCGGCCAACGCATAGGCGATGACGAGCGGCGGGCTTGCGAGGTAGTTCATCTTCACGTCGGGGTTGATGCGACCTTCGAAGTTGCGGTTGCCCGACAGCACGGCCGTAACGGCGAGGTCATTGGTGTTGATCGCGGCCGAGATTTCTTCGGCAAGCGGGCCGGAGTTTCCGATACACGTCGTGCAGCCGTAGCCGACCGTGTAGAAACCGAGAGCCTCGAGGTCGTCGGTGAGGCCCGCCTTGGCGTAATAGTCCGTGACGACTTTAGAGCCGGGGGCGAGCGTGGTTTTCACCCACGGCTTCGACGTGAGTCCCTTCGCCGCGGCGTTTCGCGCCAGCAGTCCCGCAGCCAGCATCACCGATGGGTTCGACGTGTTCGTGCACGACGTGATCGCCGCGATGGTGACAGCTCCATGGTCGAGCGTGAACGATTCGCCGCCCTTCAGCGTCACCGACGTCGGCTTCGACACGGTCATCGGAGCGTGGCTCTTATGCGTGTGGTGGTGGCTGTTGTGCTCGCTCTCGGGCGTGTTGCTTGGCGGGTCGGATGCGGGGAACGATTCGGCGGTCTCAAGGTCGACGAGATCGTGCTCGATCGCTGCGTAGTTGTTGAGGTCCTTCTCGAACTGCGGCTTCGCTTGGCTGAGCACGATGCGGTCCTGCGGGCGCTTCGGCCCGGCTATCGACGGCACGACCGTCGCGAGGTCGAGCTCAAGATACTCGCTGAACGACGGTTCGACCGAGGGGTCGTGCCAGAGCGTCTGCGCCTTTGAATACGCCTCGACAAGCTGCACCTGGTCTTCGCTGCGCCCGGTGAGACGCAAGTAGTCGAGGGTGACCTCGTCGATGGGAAACATGGCGGCCGTCGAACCGAATTCGGGGCTCATGTTGCCGATGGTGGCACGGTTTGCGAGCGGAACCTCCGCCACACCCTCGCCATAGAACTCGACGAACTTGCCGACGACACCGTGCACGCGGAGCATTTGCGTGATGGTGAGCACGACATCGGTGGCAGTCACGCCGGCGGGGATCGCGCCGGAGAGCTTGAATCCGACGACCTTGGGGATGAGCATCGAGACCGGCTGGCCGAGCATGGCCGCCTCTGCTTCGATACCGCCGACGCCCCAGCCGAGCACTCCGAGGCCGTTGACCATGGTGGTGTGCGAGTCAGTGCCTACGAGCGTGTCGGGGTATGCCTGGAGCGCGCCGTTGACCGTGCGCGTGTAAGTAACTCGCGCGAGGTACTCGATGTTCACCTGGTGCACGATGCCGGTTCCGGGGGGCACGACCTTGAAGTCTTCGAACGCCGTCTGACCCCAGCGGAGGAATTGGTATCGCTCGCCATTGCGCTCGTATTCAAGCTCGACGTTGCGTTCGAGGGCGTTGTCGGTGCCGAAAAGGTCGGCGATAACGGAGTGATCGATGACCAACTCGGCGGGAGCGAGCGGATTGATCTTCTTCGGGTCACCGCCGAGCGCCGACATCGCTTCGCGCATGGTCGCGAGGTCGACGATGCACGGCACGCCGGTGAAATCCTGCATGACGACACGAGCGGGAGTGAACTGAATCTCGGTGTCGGGCTCGGCTTCGGGCACCCACGACCCAAGCGCGAGAATCTGCTCGCGCGTGACGTTCGCGCCATCTTCTGTGCGGAGGAGATTCTCGAGCAATACCTTGAGGCTGAACGGGAGCTTCTCGTGCCCGGGTACCGCGTCCACCCGGAATATCTCGAAGTCGGTAGAACCGACTGAGAGGGTGTCCTTGGAATCGAAACTGTTTACTGCCGACACTGTGCCGTCTCCCTCGCTGAGCTGACTCCATGATTGCCGTCCGGCGACACCGCCTGCCAGCAAGGTAAGCCTAAGCCTCGTTGCCGCGTCGAGTGCGCCCGGTCAGGCCGCCCTCGACTCACATCTCTCTCGATGTCGAGAGAAATGCTACCAGCGTCACTCCACGCTACGTGGCGCATAAACGGCGCGCACGAGCAACCACGTGATCCAGAGCATTCCGGCGTAGAGCGGCAGGCCCATGATGAGTTTTGTTGCACCGAGCAGTTGCGGCTGCCCCGCGAAGTACAACGGCAATTGGATCGCAAGACGGAGTCCGAACAGCGCGGCCCAGAGCGACGTCGTAATGACCGCAACGCGGAACTTGGCTCGATCCCCGCGCCAGGCCGATCCTTCGCCACGCAGCAACCCAACGACGACGCCGACGATCGGCCAGCGCACGATCAAACTGATGAGCAGTGCGACGATCCAGATGCCGTTCACATAGAAGCCGAGGAGGAAGTTCTCCTCCGCTCGCCCCGAGAGGATGGCCAGCAGCGCCGAGGCGCCGATGCCGACGACCCCGGCAATGGCCGAGGTCGCTGTTGTGCGGGTAAGCAGTCGGATCGCCACGAACACGACCGCAACAGCTACCGGGATGAGTACAGACGGAAGCAGCTCCCCCGTCGCGGTGTAGACGATGAGAAAACCGAGGCCGGGCAGAATCGCCTCGATGATCCCCCGCACTCCGCCGATAGCGGCGAGTAGTGCATGACCGCTCGGCGCTTCGCCCGGCGCGACTTTGGCGATTCCCGCTCGCCGAGCCGCCTGTGTGAAGGCTTCCGCGAGGGTCACGTCATCGGACGCGTGATCAGGAGCGGACGCGTGATCAGGAGCAGGCGGGCGATCGGGCTGGTCCGTTCGTTCTTCACGGTCGGGCGATTCGGCATTAGACATGTGCAAGTGCGGTGGCTACGCGTTCGTGGGCGCAGGCCCGCCAGGGGTCGCCCCTGCGGGCAGGTGGAGCGGAATGAGGTCGCGCGGCGGCATCGGCGAGTTTCCCCGCACGACGACAATGCTGCGGAACAGGTCTTCGATTTTGGCTGCGGCGTCGCGATTGTTGGCGGCGTCGCCCGCGATTACACCGCGCAGAAACCACCTCGGGCCGTCTACTCCGATGAACCGAGCGAGCTTGGTCGTTCCTGCCGGCGCTCCGGCAACGGGGATCTCGGCGAGCACTTCGGGGCCGAAGGTTCCGACCGTGAGTGTGGTCTTCCCACCCTGCTTGTTGATCTGCTCCGTGATCTGCTGACGGATCTCGTGCCAGAGTCCGGTCGATCGCGGTGCGGCGAAGGGCTGCACCTGGAGCGTCGAACCCGCGTAGTCGAGTCCGACGGCGACAACGCGCTTGCTGCCTTCTTCAACTTCGAGGCGCAATTGAAGATCGGGCCGCGGAACGATCTTCACTCCGCCGAGGTCGACGTAAGGCCGCACCGGGTTCGCCTCGCTCTCGTCGAGAGGCCCGAGGGTGTCGCGGTCTGCTGGCGCGGATTTTGCCTGTCCTTGGTCGTCGGCGCCGTTCACGATGTCGCTCACGATTGAACTCCTGACTGGGTTGAACGGATGCCGGTCGAACCGAAACCACCGACACCGCGATGGCTGCCCGGCAGCGTTTCGACCGGGATGAAACGAGCTCGCGTCACCGGAATGATGACCAGTTGTGCGATCCGGTCACCGATGGCGATCGGAAACGGGGCCTCGAGGTCGGTGTTGAGCAGGGTGACCCGAATCTCGCCCCGGTACCCCGCATCCACCGTGCCGGGGCTGTTGACGATCGTGATGCCATTGCGCATCGCGAGCCCGCTGCGTGGCACGACGAACGCTACGTAGCCGTCGGGTAGCGCAATTGCCACCCCGGTTCCGACCGTCGCGCGCTGGCCAGGACCAATGATCAGCTCTTCTGCAGCGTGCAGATCAGCACCGGCATCGCCCGGGTGAGCGTAGGAAGGTACCTCTCCGCTCATGATGAGGACCTCGACGGTGTGTGCCACGAGTCGAGGGTAATGCAGAAGTCTGGTCGAATAGACCCATGACGAGGTATCGCGAACGACTGTGGCCGGCCCCGTGGCTGTTCTTCGGAACGGCATTGGTGATCCCCGCGAGTCTCTTAGTGTTCCTGCCGATCAACCCAACGGTCGGAATTTTCGTCGCGGTTGTTCTCTACCTCGGGATCGTTGGCCTGCTGCTGGCCGCGTCTCCGACAATTGCCGTCGAGGATTCCGAACTGCGAGCCGGACGTGCGCGCATCCCCGTGGCTCTCATCGGTGACTTGACGGCTTTTGTCGGCGACGAAGCGTCGCTCGAGCGCGGTCAGCGACTCGACGCGCGCGCTTGGTTGCTCATCCGCGGCTGGGTGTCGCCCGTTGCCAAGATCGCGATCGTTGACCGCGACGACCCGACGCCGTACTGGCTCGTGTCCACCCGTCGACCGCAACGACTCATCGAGGCAATCGAGGCCGCTCGCGCGGCCCCGGGAAAGTAATGCCCGACGTGCAAAGACTGATCTAAGCCGCGCATTCCGAGCAGATCGGTCCGAGCTTCTCGTCGTGGTCGAACTGCGAACGGTGCTTCACGAGGAAGCAGTTCACGCACGTGAACTCGTCTGCCTGCGGAGGGAGAACGACAACGTCGAGATCGAGGTCCGAGAGATCCTGCCCGGCGAGCTCGAAGCTGCCGGGGTTGTCGGAGTCATCTGAGTCGACCTGACCCGAGAGCTTGTCCGGAACGCGCTCCTTGAGTGCTTCGATCGACTCCGAATCGTCGTCGGTCTTGCGAGGTGCGTCGTAGTCGGTTGCCATGCCTTGCCTATCCACTTCTCTTTGCCACTCTGAACGAAATCGGCGGGGTAAGTGTGCATGAAAGCGCAGTGAATAGCAAACCGCCGCGGTCGCGTCAATGCTGATCCGCACAATCAACTTTCGGCACGCCCACGGTATTCCCCGGAATGCCAGCAACTCCGTGGCATTCTTAGCGGTAATCGCCCAAGCTGGAGGAATCTTCGCCATGCAGGAACTGCGAGTCATCGGTACAGAAAACGGTGCTCTCCTCGTCGAAACGCACGACGGCGAGCACTTCCGCCTACCGATCGACGAGAGCCTTCACTCCACGTTGCGTCAATCGTCGTCGCAGCAGGGCTCGACGCGTCGGATTGCGCCCCGCGAGATCCAGGCGCACATCCGCGGCGGGATGTCCGCACAAGATGTCGCGTCGATAACCGGTGTCGATCTCGAGTACATCCAGAAGTACGAAGGACCGGTGCTCGCCGAGCGTGAGTTCGTCATCGAATCTGCGCTGTCGGTTCCCGTGAACACCGCGATCGACGCCGACCCTCTCACAGCCGCAACGACCTTCGGGTCTGTCATCCGCGGGCGCCTTCGCGACCTATCTGCCGTCAACGAGCGCTGGGCGAGTTGGAAAGAACAGGAGAGCGGGTGGGTTGTGAAGCTCTCGTTCACCGCGAACTCGATCGACCATGACGCCCGGTGGGGATTCGATCCGAAGAAGCTCGCGCTCTCTCCTCTCAACGGCGAAGCGGTGACGTTGTCACAACAAGGCGAACTGAACGGCTCACTCATTCCCCGACTTCGTGCCGTGTCGATCGGTGAGCGACACGTCGACGCCACCCGATTCGACAGCGGCGCATTCACCAACGAGCCCGACGATCGCGACACGAGCCCGGTGGGTACAGCCGTGATGTTCACGCGAGGTTCATCGGGAGCCCCAGACGCTGCCCGGCTTGCGAAGTCGCCGCCCACGAACCACAGCCAGACCGCTGACCTCCTTGAAGCGCTCCGTCGCCGTCGAGGCGAGCGCGAGAGCGCTTCGTTCAATCCCGACGATGTGGCAGCCGTACTGCCGTCAGCCGGCATCCGACTGATCGACGTGCACATTGACGAGATTCCGGCGACGTTCGAGGAGCGCCCGTTCGACGAGCGCGCGGAAGCGTCGGCCGCCCGGCACGAAACGCCCCCTTCGATTGTTACTGCCCACAAGCCAGCGCAACGCAAGGGGCGTGCTGCAATGCCGAGTTGGGATGAGATCGTGTTCGGTGCTCGCTCCGAGGAAGACCCGGCTTAATCGCCTCTCGCGAACGCGCCCATCCTCAGTAGGGGCACGCGAACCTCTTCGGCAGAAAGCGAACCGTGCTGCCCGATCATGGCCATTCCGCTTGCCGAGGCGGTCGTGCGGTCGTAATAAGCGATGGACTTGCGAGCGGCAACGATGATGTCGCCTATCCGTTCGTGCACGGGCGGAGACACTTTTCCGAACCAGCCGGCGGCAATGGCGTCGGCTCGGGTGGCAATCCAGCCACGGGAAGACTCCTCGGCACGCCACGACGAAACGAGACGATCTCGCACTGCATCGCTGGCATCCGGGTGCAGGTGCAGTTGCAGGCAGCGTGGGTCACCGGCGACGAATCGCACGCCGTCCAGGAGCGAGGGCACGGCGTCCACCGCGACATGCGACGTTGCCGGGACGTCAATGACACCATGGTCCGCAGTGAGAAGCACGCCGTCGCCCGCACCGAGTTGTGCCGCGAGATTCCGCACACCAGCGTCGAGGTTCTCCAACTGGGTGGTCCACTTGTCCGACTGCCAGCCGGATGCGTGGGCCGCCATATCCAGTTCCGGAATGTACAGGTAGAGCAGGCCGGGATCGTTCGACTCCCGGAGCCAGGTTGCCGCGATATCGAATCGCGTCTCCATGGTCGCTCCGGAACGATACTCGGCGCCGCGAAGCACCGCCCGGGTGAAGCCTGAGTCCGAATAGCGGGGATGACCGACCGCCACCGAGCGGATTCCGGCAGCCGCCGCGGTTTCGAACACCGTCGGAAGCCGTTGCCACGTCGCCGGATCCAAACGATCGTCCCAACCTGTCAGCTGATTGACGATGCGGTCGTTCGCGCGGTCGAGCACCGTGTACCCGACGAGGCCGTGCTCCCCAGGACTCGCGCCGGTGGTCAGAGTGGCGAGAGCCGCCGCAGTGGTCGTGGGAAAGCCGGAATGGATGACCGCCCGCTTCGTGAGCAGGCTCGCAAGCGTTCGCGCGTGGCCTGATCTGGCCGACAGCACGGCGGCGCCAAGACCGTCGACGAGCACGACAATCGCCCGTCGTGCTCGCGGGAGGCCCAGGCGATTCGCCTCTCCGGCGAGCGCGGCGATCGAACTCGGCATGACATCGGCAAGGCTCAATCGGTCGGGATCGAGCGCCGGTAACATGGGGGCCATCCTATGACTAGCACCGAGAACCCCACCGCGCCCGCTAACGGCGAACGCATCGAAGATGTCGATGTTTCCGCCGAGATGCAGGGTTCTTTTCTGGAATATGCCTACTCAGTCATCTACTCGAGAGCGTTGCCGGACGCGCGCGACGGACTGAAGCCCGTGCAACGGCGCATCCTGTACCAGATGGCGGAAATGGGTCTTCGACCAGACCGCGGCCACGTCAAGTCAGCTCGCGTAGTCGGCGAGGTTATGGGAAAACTCCACCCGCACGGCGACGCGTCCATCTACGACGCGATGGTTCGCCTCACGCAGGATTTCGTCATGCGCGTGCCGTTCGTCGACGGCCACGGCAACTTCGGCTCTCTGGACGACGGTCCGGCTGCTCCGCGCTACACGGAGGCCCGGCTGGAAGCGGCGGCGCTCGCCATGACCGAGAGCCTCGACGAAGACGTCGTGGACTTCGTGCCGAACTACGACAACCAGTTGACGCAGCCCGAGGTGCTCCCCGCCGCGTTCCCCAACCTGCTCGTCAACGGAGCGAGCGGCATCGCCGTTGGCATGGCAACCAATATGGCACCGCACAACCTCATCGAAGTGGTCGGAGCGGCTCGTTATCTTCTGGAGAATCCCGACGCGAGCCTCGACGACCTGATGGCCTTCGTGCCCGGGCCCGATCTTCCCACGGGCGGAACCATTTCCGGACTCGTGGGAATTCGCGACGCCTATGCGACCGGTCGCGGACAGTTC
This sequence comes from Microbacteriaceae bacterium, assembly GCA_031428675.1. Classification (GTDB taxonomy): domain Bacteria; phylum Actinomycetota; class Actinomycetes; order Actinomycetales; family Microbacteriaceae; genus JANOYC01. The sequence continues at coordinate 28,604 of JANOYC010000065.1, forward strand.
AAGACACGCGCCAAGGTGAGCATCGAGAGTGTGACCGCTCGAAAAGCCGGGCTCGTGGTGACCGAACTGCCCTATCTTGTCGGCCCGGAACGCGTGATTGAGAAGATCAAAGACGGCGTGACGTCGAAGAAGCTCAGCGGTATTTCTGACGTCACCGACCTCACCGACCGGAGGAACGGGCTTCGTCTGGTCATTGGAATAAAGACCGGGTTCAGCCCGGAGGCCGTGCTCGAACAGCTCTACCGCTTCACCCCGCTCGAAGACAGCTTCAACATCAACAACGTCGCGCTCGTGAACGGCGGGCCAGCCACGCTCGGGCTGAAAGACCTGTTGCAGGTCTACCTCGACCACCGGATGAGCGTGGTGCGTCGACGCAGCGAGTTCCGTCTCGCGCGACGTCGAGAGCGCCTGCACCTTGTCGACGGATTGCTCATTGCAATCCTTGATATCGATGAGGTCATCCAGGTGATCCGCACGAGCGACGACTCTGAGGCGGCACGAGCGCGACTGCGGGAAGTGTTCGATCTCAGCGAAGTCCAAGCCGAATACATCCTCGAGCTCCGTCTGCGAAGGTTGACGAAGTTCTCCCGCATTGAACTCGAGACAGAACGAGATCGACTCCGCGACGAGATCGCGGCACTCGAACTGCTGCTGTCGTCGGTCGAGCGCCTGCGCGCGCTCGTTTCGCGGGAGCTGGAAGAGATCGCCGACCGCTTCGGCACGCCCCGGCGCACCCTGCTCACGGAGGCACGGCCCTCGATCGCGACGACGTCGTCGCGACGCGCTGCCCCGGTACTCGAGATCGCCGACACCCCGTGCCGGGTCTACCTGTCCACCACGGGCAAAGCCATTCGCGTCGATCTCGATCCCGAGCTACTCGGTGGCCCGACGTCGCCGACGCGCAGAAGCAAGCACGACGCGATCCGCAGCGTGATCGACACCACCTCGCGCTCCGAGATCGGTGTCGTCACCAACCTCGGTCGAGTCGTCAAGGTCACGCCGGTCGACTTGCCCGTCGCGCCAGCCAACTCAATCCAGCTCGCCGCTGGAGTGCGCATTGCCGATTATGCCGCCATTGCGAACAAGAAGGAGCACGTCATCGGCTTGGTCTCGCTCTCGAACGAACAGCCGATAGCGCTGGGAACCCGACAGGGCACCGTCAAGCGCGTGGCGCCCGGCGGCTATCCGAACAGGCCCGATTTTGAGATCATCGCGCTCAAAGCCGGCGACGAAGTGGTCGGTGTCGGTCAAGCGGCCGATGACGACGACCTCGTCTTCATTACCTCCGACGCGCAACTGTTGCGTTACGCAGCATCCTCGGTGCGACCGCAAGGCGCGTCGGCGGGTGGCATGGCCGGAATAAACCTGAGCGCCGCAGCGAGCGTCATCCACTTCTCGTCAGTCGGCGCTTACTCCGACGCGGTCGTGGCGACGGTATCGACCTCCAGCGCGACCCTCCCGGGCACCGACGCCGGGCGGGCGAAAGTATCGGCGCTCAGCGAGTTCCCTCCGAAGGGGCGCGCCACCGGCGGCGTGCGAGCGCACACCTTCCTGAAGGGTGAAGACACCCTGGCAACGGCGTGGGCGGGAGTCGCGCCAGCGCGCGCCGTCGGATCGGATGGCGCCGTCAGGTCGCTGCCCGAAGCGGGGGCCCGGCGCGATGCATCAGGAACGCCGCTCGACGGCGCTGTCACCTCGATCGGCGCCAGCATCTGAATATCACACGTCGATACGGTCGCGATTGAGGCCGTCTCCCGCGATGATGAACTCCTTGCGCGGCGCAACCTCATTGCCCATCAGCAGTTCAAACACGCGTGATGCTGCCTCGGCGTCGGGGGCGTTAACCCTGCGGAGAGTGCGGTGACCCCTATCCATGGTCGTGTTCGCGAGCTGGTCGGCATCCATCTCCCCCAAACCCTTGTACCGCTGAATCGGGTCTTGGTAACGACGGTTGGTGCGCTTGAGGCCAGCGAGCACGCCCTTCAACTCAGCTTCGGAATAGGTGTAGATCGTCTCATTGGGTTTCGAACCCGGATTCATGACAACCACCCGGTGCAGCGGAGGAACCGCGGCGAAAACCCGGCCCTCTTCGATCATTGGGCGCATGTAGCGGAAGAACAACGTGAGCAGGAGGGTGCGAATGTGTGCGCCGTCGACGTCGGCGTCGCTCATGATGATGATCTTGCCGTAACGCGCCTGACTGATGTCGAAGCTCCGCCCGGACCCCGCTCCGATGACCTGGATGATCGATGCGCATTCTGTGTTGGAGAGCATGTCGCTCACCGACGCCTTCTGCACGTTCAGGATCTTGCCGCGGATCGGAAGAAGCGCCTGATACTCGCTGTCTCGCCCCAGCTTTGCTGTGCCCAAGGCCGAGTCACCCTCGACGATGAACAGTTCGCTGTTGGCGACGTCGTTCGAACGACAGTCGACGAGCTTCGCCGGCAACGTTGAGCTCTCAAGCGCGTTCTTCCTGCGCTGAGTCTCTTTGTGCGCGCGAGCCGAGATTCGCGACTTCATCTCAGCGACGATCTTGTCAAGCACCAACGCGGTCTGCGCTTTGTCGTCGCGCTTCGGACTCGCGAATCGCTCCGCCATGGTCTTTTGGATGACATTGGAGACGATCGCTCGCACCGCTGGCGTGCCGAGGATTTCTTTGGTCTGCCCTTCGAACTGCGGCTCGGGCAGCCGCACAGTGAGCACGGCGGTAAGGCCGGCGAGCATGTCATCCTTTTCGAGCTTGTCGTTGCCGACCTTGAGCCGCCGGGCGTTCTGCTCAATCTGGGCACGCAGGAACTTCAGGAGCCCCTGCTCGAACCCCATCTGGTGAGTGCCGCCCTTGGGCGTCGCGATGATGTTCACGAAACTCCGGAACACCGTGTCGTAGCCGGTTCCCCAGCGCAGCGCGATGTCGACTTCGCACGATCGGGTCAGCTCTGTGGGCACCATGTGCCCGTTCTCCTGGAGCACCGGCACGGTCTCCGTGAAGGTGCCCGACCCCGACATGCGCCAGGTGTCAGTGAGAGGCGCGTCGGTCGCCAGATGTTCGACGAACTCCGAGATTCCACCGTCGAAGCGAAAACTCTGCGTCTGCGGTTCGTCGCCGCGCTCGTCACGAATGTCGATGCCGAGCCCATTCACCAGAAACGCGGTCTGCCGGGCACGAGCGAGAAGTTCGTCGGTCTGGAAGTCCGCGCCCTTGGTGAAGATCTGCCGGTCAGCCCAGTACCGGATACGCGTGCCCGTCACGCCGCGAGCAACCTTGCCAACCACGCGCAGTTCGCTTCCGGACACAAACGGGGCGAATGCGGCATCCGGGGTCTTCGCCGGGCCGGTGTCGGCGAAAACTCCGGGTTCGCCGCGATGGAAAGACATCGCCCAGGTCTTGCCGTCGCGATCCACTTCGACGTCTAGACGCTCCGACAGCGCGTTGACGACGGATGCCCCGACCCCGTGCAGACCTCCGGACGCCGCATAGGAGCCCGAGCCGAATTTTCCGCCGGCATGCAGCTTGGTGAAGACGACCTCGACTCCAGACAAGCCGGTCTTCGGTTCGATGTCGACGGGAATACCTCGCGCGCGGTCGTGCACTTCGACGCTGTCATCCGCGTGCAGAATGATCGAAATCTGGGAGCCGTGACCGCCCAGCGCCTCGTCGACGGAGTTGTCGATGATCTCCCACAGGCAATGCATGAGGCCGCGGGAATCGGTTGAACCGATGTACATGCCGGGTCGCTTGCGCACCGCTTCCAAGCCTTCGAGCACCGAGAGGTGACGTGCGGAGTAATCCGAACTCGCCATTGCGAGGGCTCCTCCCGTGTCGTCCGGCCGTCGTGGTTCCACCGCGGCTCGGCGGCGTGCCGTTCCAGAATATCTGCTGGTTGCGGCCGCGATCGCTCCGACACCCACCCTTGCATTGGGGATACGCTCCGAGCGAAATACCGCGCGATTGACGCACGGCTGTAACACTCGCGTGCTTGGATAGTCCTACGGAAGAACTATTGTGATCGCGCAAGAAGGAGCAGCACATGTCTCACATCGCCACAGATAGCGACGCGTTCCACAACAGTGCCGTCGACGAGCTCGAACACACCCTCACTGCGCTCGATCGTTGCGACAGCTGCGGAGCACAGGCCTACGTCCGTGTGACTATGGCGAGCGGAGAGCTTCTGTTCTGCGCACACCACGCATCCAAATACAAGGCCAAGCTCGCTCCGACCGCGCTGGCGTGGCACGACGAATCCAGCCGCCTCCTCGACGACGCCCGCGCGTAGGCGCTAGCACGTCAAACTATTTCGGAGCAGTAGGAGCAATCCAGAGGGCCTATTCGGCGGTCAATCCGAGCCGAGTTGCGATCGCGTTTCGCGCGTGCAAGGCCACGTCATCAACCCGCCCAGCGAAAACATTGCGGGCGTCGTAGCGCTCGCCGAGGGTTGACGCCCGAAGCATGACGTCTGCGAGTGTCGGATTCTTGGCGAGGATCGGTCCGTGGAGGTGAGTGCCGATTGCGGAGCGCACACGAACCCCCTCGGTGCCGAGGGATGATGGCCCGTTTCCGGTGCCGCGGGTAACCGTGCCGAGTGGCGTCGCGCCGGCGGCGAGTTCGAATCCGCGCACGTGATTCTCGTATCCGATCAGGCGGGCGTATTCGGACTCAACAACGATGTCGTCGCTCGCGCGGTGATCCGCTCGCGTAGCGCGACCAGGGAAGATCCCGAGCCCCTCGAGGCTCCCGCCGTCGGGCATATCGATCTCGTCGCTCAGCATCTCCATGCCGGTTCCCACGGCCAGCAAAGGCACACCCGACTGCACCCAATCGTGAAGCTGTGACCGCACCGATTCCAGGGCCTCGAGAGTGCGCGGAATCGCCGATTCAGCGCCGGAGCCGACGACGACGACGTCAGGCTTCTCGATCGCCACGTCGTCGAGATCAAGAGTCACGACGCGCGATGCGTGACCCGCCCACCTGGCGCGTTGCGCCAGAACAAGCGCGTTCTGCGCGTCGCCGTTCAGATCGAGCATCGTCGGAAACACCGAAAGAATCGTGATCATCGCTACACCAGTCCCAAATGAGCGCGAGTGCGCCGCATGGAATCTGCGCTGAAGATCACGGTCTTGACGCCGTGTGCTGGCGTCGGCAACGCAAGGAACCGGTCGAGCGCACCGGGGAGGTCGGTCGTTATCTCGTCGATGTGAACTCCCTGATACAACAGCTGCAACGCGATTTCGTGGGCTTTAGACCCCGAGACGCTACGCACTCGCCGAAGTCGAGACGCGTCGACCGGCCAAAAATACGATGGGTCGCGCACGTCCGATCCCACGGCGAAGAGGATCTGATCGAGATCTCCGGGCAATTCGTCGACGTTGAGCTGAAAGCTCGCAGGGTTCTGCACGAGCACGAACTCGATCGGGATTCCCCGCACTTCGGTGATCTCACCGCGCGCAAACACCGGGGCGAGCGTTCCGATGCTCATTGCAGCGACCGCTAGGTCGAATCTTTCGCCGAGCACCGCTCGAGCCCCGGCAATTGCCGCCGCCGCGTCGACTGCATAGTGAACGCCGCGGGCAGGCAGCGTGATCGCGACAGCATCTCCGTACGCGGAGATTTGCGCCTCGCGCCCCGCGACCGAGTGCACGATCGTGCCGGTCTGCGGACGATCATTCGCCTGCACGGCATAGCCCAGTCCGCGGGGCGTTGCCTCCAGCACCTGGGCGGTGACTCCATATGGCGAGACCGCGCATTCGGGAGAGAGAGTGGTGACGATGTCCATCAACAGGCCGTCGTCGGCGTTGAGAACGACCGTTGTGGATGCGCGCGCCGCGATTCTCGCGAGCATCGCTGCAACCTGCTCTGGTTGATGGAACCGGTCGATTTGGTCCGTCATCACGTTGGTGAGAATGACCGTGTGCGGATTCAGCTGCGGCGCAATGAGCGCGCCGTGCCCCTCGTCCATCTCCAGAACGGCCACGTCGGCGTCGATACGTCCGTTCAGCCGAACCCGCTCGAGAAGGGCCGACGTGAGCCCTTGACTGATATTCGCCGTGGACGGATTGGTGAATACGCGCACCCCGTGGTCGCGCAGAATGCCGACGAGCATCTTGGTGGTCGTCGACTTGCCGCTCGATCCGGTGATGATGATCAGACCGTCGGGAAACGAGTTGAGAGTGTGCGCCAGAAACCCGGGGGCAATGCGGTTGACGATGAGACCGGGAACGGCGGAGCCGCCGCCGCGCTTGCGCAACCGAGCGGCCAGTCGCACGAACCGCCCGACGAGGATCGCCGGGGCGTATCGCATGCCGTTCCTACTCGAGGTAGTCGCGCAACGACTGGGACCGTGACGGATGCCGCAGTTTCGCCATCGTCTTCGACTCGATCTGGCGAATCCGCTCGCGGGTCACGCCGAAGGTGTCGCCGATCTGGTCGAGTGTTTTCGGCATCCCGTCTCCGAGGCCGAAACGCATGCGGATAACGCCTGCTTCCCGCTCTGAGAGCGAGTCAAGGAGACTCTCGAGTTGCTTCTGAAGCATGGTGAAGCCGACCGCGTCTGCCGGTACCACGGCCTCGGTGTCTTCGATGAGGTCACCGAACTCGCTGTCACCGTCTTCACCGAGCGGTGTGTGCAACGAAATCGGCTCGCGTCCGTACTTCTGCACCTCGATGACTTTCTCAGGAGTCATATCGAGCTCGCGGCTCAATTCTTCGGGAGTGGGTTCGCGGCCGAGATCTTGAAGCATCTGGCGTTGAACGCGCGCGAGCTTGTTGATGACCTCGACCATGTGTACCGGAATACGAATGGTGCGCGCCTGGTCGGCCATCGCCCGAGTGATCGCTTGACGGATCCACCACGTCGCGTAGGTGGAGAACTTGAATCCCTTGGTGTAGTCGAACTTCTCCACCGCACGGATGAGACCGAGGTTTCCCTCTTGGATCAGATCGAGAAACTGCATGCCGCGACCCGTGTAACGCTTGGCGAGTGAGACCACGAGACGAAGATTCGCGCCGAGCAGGTGGCTCTTCGCGCGCTGGCCGTCTTTTGCGACCCACTGCAGTTCTCGTTTGAGCTGCGGCGTCAAGTTCTCGGTCGTGGCGAGCTTGTCTTCAGCGAACAGACCGGCTTCGATGCGCATCGCCAGTTCGACTTCTTCGGCCGCGTTGAGAAGGGCAACCTTGCCGATCTGCTTGAGGTAGTCCTTCACCGGATCAGCGGTCGCTCCGGTGATCGCCGACGAGTACACCGGAACTTCGTCATCGTCATCCACGAGCGAGAGCACGAGGGCACCACTCGGGAGGAGTTCGTCTTTGATAGGCGACTTCTTCGCGTCGTCGTCGTCATCGTCCGAGTCGGACTCCTCGCTATCATCCGCGTCGCTGGCATCTGCCTTCGCGGCGGGCTTCTTTGCGTCGTCCGACGAATCATCAGCGGTGTCGATGTCATCGACGTCTACATCGACGACATCGATCTCAGTTGGTTCGTCGTCGTGGTCGTGGTCGTCGGCATCGGGCGGCGACGCCTTGCTTCCGCGCTTGGCCGCGGGGGCTTTGCTCGTCGTCGTGGTGGTGGTCTTGGAGGCCATCTGCATACCTCTTTCATGCGTCTGCGATAGTCGCCCCGCTCGGACAGGTCACACTTCGGGGCAACACAAGGACCCATGTCAAGTCCTGAATCAATCCGCACGTGTTCGTGCGGCTTGCTCGGGACTGAACGGGTCCGGTCTTCGATTATTGCACGTTTTACTGGTACCTCTTGACACCGCGTCGCGATATCTATAGGCGTCGCCGGCGCCATGCGCGAGCGATCGAAATCCACAACGGAGCGACCGTGATGCCGTCTTCTTCCTGAAGCCGCCGGCGCACACGCCGCCTAGCGTGAACGAGGAAGACCGTGCCGATTCCCACGACGAGGTATTGCACGAGGAAAGCAGCGCGGAAAGCGTCCAGCGAATAGAGCGGACCATCGCCGAAGCGGACAAAGAGGTCGAGCACGAGCCCGATAAGCAGCATCATCGTGAAGCTCGCGAGAAACCCTCCGACGTTGACGATGCCGTTGGCAGAGCCTTGGCTTCGCATCGGATTGAAGCTTCGAGCGAAGTCGAAGCCGATGAGCGAACCCGGACCGCCGACGCCAACGACCACGATGAGAACGACGACGAGCCAGAGCGGAGGGTTGCCAGGCCACAGCAGAACAAGCGCCCACGCCACTCCCATGGCGAACACGATCGCGAGCACGATGTTGCTCCGTCTGGTCGGGAACCTGGCCGTGAGCAATCCCAACACAGGGCCGGTGACCGCGCCAGAGAGAACCAGCAACGACAACAATCCCGATGCCAGCGCCGGACCGTAGCCGAGGGCCTCCGACAGAAACGGAAACCCCCACAGCATCGCGAAAACGGTGCCTGACGATTGCGTTACGAAGTGCGCCCAGAAGCCCAACTGGGTGCCTGGACGTTCGAAGCTCTCGCGCAGTTGGCGGAGGGCTTGCGGCCAGCTGAGAATCTCAGCGCGGTCGCTGCCACTCTCGGGAGAGTTCACCACGAGCGTGAGCACCACGACGAGTGCAACGAACGACACGGAACCCGCTGCGAGAAAGGCGGGAGTCCAGCCGAGTTGCTGGAGAACGATCGACAGTGGCACCGCGGAGAGAATCTGTCCGACTTGCCCCGTCGAACCGAGCACTTGCGATACCAACGGAAGCTTGTTTCCGCTGAACCAGTTCGACAGCAGGCGCATGACGGAGATGAAGGTCATCGCATCACCGGCACCAACGAGGACCCGACCGAGGATGGCCACGCCGAGATCAGGCGCGACGGCGAGAGCGACCTGGCCGAGCACCATCAGCGCTGCCCCCGTGCTGATGAGGACCTTCGGACCGACGCGGTCAAGTGCCACCCCTACCGGGATCTGAAGCCCCGCGTAGACCACCAATTGGATGACCGCGAGGCTCGAGAGCGCCGCAGCATTGGTATCGAAGCGGTCTGTTGCAGCCACGCCAGCGATGCCGATCGACGTGCGCTGCAGTACCGCGGAGATGTAGGCGAACAGCGCTATCACGAAGATCACCCAGGATCGCCGCGAATTCACGTGTTCAAATCTAGCGGCCGCTCCGGCGCGCCTAATCGCTGGTCAGCGCCCGTGATCGTCGTCGCCGTTGCGTCGATTCGCGAGGAATTTCTCGAGCTCCGCTGCAATGTCATCGGCGCTGGGCAATGCGCCGTCTTCATCGGTGAGTGGCGATCTCAAGGGATTGTCCATCATGTACGAGTCATGCCGCTCTTCGAGAGTGCCGACGAGACGAGCGAGTTCGACGTTCGATTCGATCTGTTCGTCGATTTTCATCACGAACTCGCGACCCTCTGTGCGCAACTCGTCGGTCGGGAAGATCAGGCCGGTCGACGCGCTGATGCTTTCGAGGGCTGCCACCGCCGCGGCCGGAAACTCCGTGTCGGCGAGATAGTGCGGAACGAGGAGCACGAAGCCGACGGTCGGATGCTCGAGCGACTGGAGGCGGTACTCCAGTAGATGCAGCGCGTTCGCGGGCACCTGAGTGTGCGGTTTCCACACCGACATCGCATCGATGAGTTCGGAGCGATTTCCGCTGACGGTCACGCCGATCGGTCTCGTGTGCGGTACCGGCATCGGAATGGCGTGCACCCATGTCGTGGTTGCCACAGCGAAGCGATCGATGAGACGCAGCACAGCCGCGGTGAATCGATCCCATTGGAAATCGGGTTCGTAACCCGTCAACAACAGAAACTGCTGGCCGACCTCATCTCTGGCCAGATACAGGCGCAGTTTTGCAGGCTCGTAGTCCGCCAAATGATCCTGATCGAAGTACATGATCGGGCGGCGGGCACGATAGTCGAGCAGCTCATCGTTGCTGAACGTGGCGACTACTGTCGTGGACAGGGTTTCCAGTAGATAACTGCTGAACCGCGATACCCCAGCCCCCGCATCGGCGAAGCCGGTGAGCCCAGCGACGAGGTTGAGCCCCGGAGGCACGTCAACGAGCTCCTCGCTGAGCGCATACAGGTCTGCCGGATCTCGCATGCGACCACTCTAACCGCGGCCAATGGGCGCCCGCAGTGAACCGCAACCTCGCCACCGCGGGCAAGCAAAAGCGTGGCCCGCCGGTGGATAGCATGGCCGGATGACTGTTCCCGCCCTTTCTGTGTCCGCCGCATCCGCTTTCGACGTGCTCGCGTCTGTGGTGGCGGTTGGGGTACTGAAGAGTGCGAATGGTCCGGTCCTTGCGACCACTGACTCACGCCTGGCAGCTATCGGCGCATCCCTTGCGTCTATCGGAGTCACCGGCTCGGCAGATGAGTTGCTACGCCTGCCGGCACTCGTCGACGGCGGCCCGACGATCGCGCTCATCGGCCTGGGTACTGCAGAACCCACGGTCGCAGAGCTGCGCTATGCCGCAGGTTCCGCGGCCCGGCAGTTGCGCGGAATTGACTCTTTGGCGCTCTCGCTCCCCGTGCACGACGACGAGACCGCGATCGCCGTGCTCGAGGGCGCTGCCATCGGCGCCTACGCGTACACCGCATACCGCGTCGATTCGCTCGCCTCAACCAAGCTGCCCGCCGCGACGATCACGCTGTGCGCAGCCGTCTCCGATGCCGACCATGTCGTCGCGAGAGCAACGGCCGTCGCGACGGCTGTGCATACGGTGCGCGATCTCGTGAACATGCCCCCGGACGACCTCTACCCCGAATCATTCGCCGAACACGCTGTCGCACTCGCACACGACAGCGGGGTCGAAGTCTCGGTGCTGGCAGAAGCCGAGCTGGAGGAAGGCGGCTTCGGCGGCATCCTGGGCGTGGGACAGGGGTCATCGCGCGGGCCGCGACTCGTGAAACTCGCCTACGCTCCCGCCAACGCCAGACAGCACCTGGCTATCGTGGGCAAGGGCATCACCTTCGACAGCGGCGGTCTGTCGATCAAGCCGGCCGGGTCGATGATCGGCATGAAGTACGACATGACCGGTGCGGCCACCACGCTCGCGGTGATCCTGGCTATCGCCCGACTCGAGATGCCCGTGCGCGTCAGCGGATGGCTGTGCCTTGCCGAGAACATGCCATCTGGCACGGCAACACGCCCGAACGACGTGCTTCGAATTCGTGGCGGTAAGACCGTTGAGGTGCTGAACACTGACGCAGAAGGCCGTCTCGTGATGGCGGACGGGCTCGTGGTAGCCAGCGAGTCGAACCCCGATGCCATCATCGATGTTGCCACGCTCACCGGTGCCGCACGCGTCGCGCTCGGCGACCGCTATGTCGGCGCAATGGGGTCGGATGAACTCGTAGCGCGGGCGATCGTGAATGCGAAGTCCGTGGATGAGCTGGTCTGGGCAATGCCGCTTCCCGCGGAACTGCGGCCCATGTTGAACTCAGACATCGCGGATATCGCGAACATCAAGCCGGGAAATACCGCCGCTGGAATGCTGATCGCCGCGGTCTTCCTCAGAGAGTTCATCGGCACGACGGGATCCGGCCCGGATGCAACGCAGATTCCCTGGCTTCACCTCGATATCGCCGGTCCGGCGAGTAACGGCGGTGGTGGCTATGGATTCACGGGAAAGGGACCGACCGGGGTCACCGTACGTACGCTGATCGCGCTGGCCGAGGACTTTTCCCGCGCGTAGTACAGTCGTAGCGGCGATTGATTCTTACCTTTCTCGCACGCCGGCGATCACGTCGACGGGCCACATTGAAATCCTGATTCACCAAGGGAGTTGCTGGGTGTCGGAGCACAATTTTGACCTTGTCATCCTCGGAGCGGGAAGCGGCGGGTACGCCGCAGCCCTCCGAGCGAGCCAACTGGGAATGACCGTCGGGCTGATCGAGAAGAGCAAGGTCGGTGGCACCTGCCTCCACGTCGGTTGTATTCCGACGAAGGCGTTGTTGCACTCGGCCGAGGTCGCGGATTACACCCGCGAGTCGTCCAAATACGGCGTCACTTCGACGCTGGAAGGCATCGACATGGCCGCCGTCCGCGCATACCGCGAGGGCATCATCTCGAGTAAATACAAGGGACTTCAGGGGCTCATCAAAGCTCGCGGCATCACGACCATCGAAGGCGAAGGCCGCCTTGTTTCTGCCACGACCGTGCAGGTGGGCGACGACACCGTTGTCGGCAAGAATGTCATTCTCGCGACCGGTTCGTATTCCCGGTCGCTCCCCGGGCTGGAGATCGGCGGCCGGGTCATCACCTCGGAGCAAGCGCTCGAGCTCGACTACGTCCCCCGCAAGGTCGCTGTGCTCGGCGGCGGTGTGATCGGCGTCGAATTCTCCAGCGTCTGGAAGTCGTGGGGGGCCGACGTCACGATCATTGAGGCTCTCCCCCACCTCGTGCCCAACGAGGACGAGGCAATCAGCAAGCAGTTCGAGCGCGCGTATCGCAAGCGCGGCATCGACTTCAAACTCGGAGTGCGCTTCCAGGGCGTCACCCAAGACGAGAACGGCGTCGTCGTCACGCTGGAGAACGGAGAGTCGGTCGAGGCCGACATCCTGCTCGTAGCGGTCGGGCGTGGCCCGAGCACGGCGAACCTCGGATTCGAGGAGGTCGGCATCGCCATGGACCGCGGATTCGTCCTTGCCAACGAGCGCCTGGCAACGAATGTTCCGGGTGTATATGCCGTTGGCGATATCGTTCCCGGCCTTCAGCTGGCGCATCGAGGTTTCCAGCACGGAATCTTTGTCGCTGAGGAAATCGCCGGTCTGAAGCCGGTCGTGATCGAAGACGCAAATGTGCCCAAGGTCACCTATAGCGACCCTGAGGTTGCCTCGATCGGCCTCTCGGAAGCCAAGGCGGCAGAAAAATACGGCGCCGACGAGATCCTGAGCTACGACTACAATCTTGCGGGCAACGGCAAGAGCCACATCATCGGAACGACCGGTTCGATCAAGGTCGTGCGCGTGAAAGACGGCCCGGTGGTCGGCGTGCACATGATCGGTGACCGCGTTGGCGAGCTCATCGGCGAGGCCCAGCTCGCGGTGAACTGGGAGGCGTACCCGGAGGACATTGCCCCGTTCCTGCACGCGCACCCGACCCAGAACGAAGCGCTCGGCGAGGCATTCCTGGCCCTGGCCGGGAAGCCCCTCCACGCGATGTAG
>JANOYC010000066.1:0-5195 GCA_031428675.1 Microbacteriaceae bacterium
CGTCAGCGACTTCCACTGCTTGTTCGCGCGAGCCACGTGCATGACGACGGTGTTCTCTTCCCAGATGATCGGCAGGAACGTAGCCTGGGGGATGCCGTCGGCACCCACGGTCACGAACCACGCCGTCCGGGCCGCGGCCACAATTGCACGGATAGCGCTTTCGTCATTGACGAGATTGTGCCGCGGTGTGTACATCAATCACTCCTTCTCTTTGCGATGCCGGGCCGCAGGTGCGCCGTCGAGCTCGGCTCTTAGGCCTCTACGCGCGGCGCCCGGCCCTACCGCGGCGCCCAGCTCTACGCGCGGTGCCCCGCCTGCTCGCGATACTTGCGGGCGAGATTTCCCGCGGTGATCATGACGCCGAGAATCGCGAGTCCGGCGATACCGAAGATCCAGGCGACGCGCGTCCACGGGTCGATCGCTGGGGTGTCATTCGTGCCGAGCTCGCGGAGGTCGACCGGCGTTGCACGGTCTTCGACGGTCGTGCCGCCGTTCGCGAACGAGGCGATGCGGTAGTCGCCCGATTCCACACCGCGGATCACGAGGTGGTGCGTGCCGGGGCCGAGCGAGGCGAGATCGAGCCCGATCAGGCCGACGCGGCTGCCGGACACAGGGAAGGTGCCAACATAGACCGGCCACGAGTACGACCACACCTCGACGGCGGTGTCGTTCGCGGGCCACGGCGTCCACGCCGTGAAGTTCGACATGTCCATCGATCCGATATCAGCGATGCCGAAGAGCATGGCGAGGGTCGCGGGCTCGCTCAGGCCGCTCTGCGCTCGGAACTGGGCGAGCATCGACGCCGTGGTTTGGCCGAAGAACTCCGGCACCGTCGGCAGCACCGGCGTGATCGTCTCGACCGCGGTCGCGGGCGGCTCGAGTTCGATCGGGCGGATGGGCGCCGGGCGCCTCGTGCTGAGTCGCGAATTCGAGGTGGCCGGAGTCGATCCGCCGGTTGTCGCCGCGCTCGGGGTGCCGCCGGGGGCAGTCGCGCCGGGAGCAGTCGTCGGGGTGGGGGTGGTCGTCGGCGTGCCCGTCGGCGAATCTGTTGGCGTGTCAGTTGGCGAATCCGTTGGCGTGTCGGTCGGCGTGCCATCGTCCGGCGTTTCCGACGGCGGCGGTGCCGGATGCTCGCCCGTCGCGCAATCACGCGCGGACTCGGTCGCCTTCCTGGTGAGCACGACGCCGATGATGGTCGTGCTGCCGTTCGTCGCCGTGGTGTCGACCCAGCCGTTCTCGTATCCGTCCGCGGATGCCAACACTATGTAGTCACCGCTTGCGACCACATGGAACCCGAACGCGCCATTCGCTCCCGTGGTCATCGTCTGCCAGGTTTCGGCGGCGGTGAAGACGAGGTGCACGGGCGAATCGCCGATGGGCAGCCGGCAACGTGCATCCGAAACCGTGCCGACCACGCGCGCGGCGACCGGGGTCTCAGTGGGGGTGTCCGTCGGGTCGCTCGTCGGCGTTTCGGTCAATGTTCCCGTCGGCGTTCCCTCCGGGTCGCCGGTCGGCGACCCGGAGGGCGAACCCGGTGGCGTGCTGGTCGGAGTGCTGGTCGACGAGCCTGCCGGGGGTGGTTCGCCCGCGGGGTCAGCGCTCGCCGAGGTTTGCAAACCGAGCGGCATCACGAGCGCCCCGAACGCGACAGCGAGCGTTACAGCGAACGCGACAGTGAGCGCGCCGAATGACCTGCGCCGCGCGGAATGCGCTCGCACTGCCTTGACCGTTGTCCGGGGGGAGCGGGTCATTGTGCCCCGATCGGAAGCGAAGTATCGTCACCTACATCGGGGATTGTGACCCATACGGGGGCCGAAGGCAAGTGGCCGCGCCGCTCGCGTTCCTTACAAATCAGCCACAAAAAAATGTGGGGGCGAACCCGACCGGGCTCGCCCCCACATTTACGCGGAACTGCGGCGGTTACTCGCCGCCGCGTGCGATCGCGATGATGCGCAGAATCTCGAGGTACAGCCACACAACGGTCACCATGATGCCGAATGCTGCGGTCCATCCGAAGATGCGGGGAGCGCCGCTCTGCACGCCCGACTTGATGCTCTCGAAGTCGAGCACGAGCGAGTATGCCGCGAGCAGCACGACCACGAGACCGATGATGATGCCGAGCGGGATGCCCATGATCGTCACGTCGCGAAGACCAAACATCGAGTCGGTCACCCCGAACATCATCAGCCCGAAGTTCACTAGCGAGAACGCGGCGTAGCCGAGGGTCGCGACCATGAAGATCTGGGTGCCGCGCTTGGACGCGCGCACCTTGCCGCTTGCGAACAGCGCGAGGGTGACACCGACGACGCCGAGCGTTCCGAAGATCGCCTGCACGACGATGCCGTCCCACATGGTCTCGAAGATGCCCGAGATGCCACCGACGAAGACACCCTCGACGGCCGCGTAGGCGAGCACGAGCGCGGGCGACGGCTTCTTCTTGAAGATGTTGACGAGCGCCAGGATGAAGCCGACGATCGCCGCCGGGATCGCCAGGATCGGCACGAACCAGCCGATCGCGGCACCGCCCAGCAGCACCGCGAAGCTCATCACGATCTTGACGATCGTGTCTTCGTAGGACATGCGGTCGGTTTCGACCGGTCCGGCTGCGGGGCGGCCGTAGAGTTCGTCGAGGTCGGAAGCTGACAGGTCAGTGCGCGGCTGGCTGAGTTGCACAGCCTTGGTTGCACCCGCCGAGAAGGCGGGGGAGTTGCGGAAAGCCGGGTTTGAGCTGGCCATGGAGTCCTCTGTTCGGATGCGAGGGCACCCGTCTACCTGACGGGTGCGAGCGTATACATCGATTTTAGTGGGCTACGTGACCATGTTCGCTGGATGTTCGCTGCTCGCGGGCCATGAAATGTGCCAGCCACGCGCATCCGACGATCACAACGGCCATGATTCCGAGTGCCACCGGCATCGCCGAGAACTCGCGAGACACGCTCGCGACGCCGATCGCCACGAAAACGACGATCGGCACGGTGACGAAGCTGAGCGCCGGGCGCTGGCGCGTCCACAACCACGCGGCATACGGTAGCCCGAGCCAGAAGAGCGCCGCGGGCCCGGTGATGATCATCCACATCGCAACAATGCCGGGGAGCACCGACCAGAGACGCCGGGGGCCCGTCGCGGGCAGAATCCACCAGCCGGCCGCTTGGGCCACGGTGTTGAGCGCGATCAGGTAGAGCACGTAGGGGTTGGTTCCGGAGAGCCCGATCATGCTGCTCACGATCAGGGTGAGGCCGCCGAGGTAGCGCCCGGTGTAGCTGCCCCAGTGCAGCTCGATCGAGCGCGTCGGCTCGACGAAAGTGTTGCGGTGCCGCGCGCGAGCATCGGTCACGGTGTCTGGCCTATCGAGTGTGTCGTGCTTGCTGTGTCGTGCTTACTGTGTCGTGCTTACGAATTCGCCAGTGCAATGAGCACCACACCGGTGCCCGCGGCGATGATCAGCAACACGACGATACCGGTGATCATGAGGCGGCGGGATCGGGCCACCTTGAGTGCTTCGCGCACGAATGTGCCGGTGCCCGACCGCGATCCAAAGGTGCCGAAGCGACCAGATTCCTTGTCTTGCGGCACGAGCCGCGCCGTGGGAGTGCCGCAGACCGCGCAGTACTTCCACTCGGGTTCGAGTTCGGTCGAGCAGGTCAGGCATTCGGCCATGTTCGCGAGGGTACTCCCGCCAAGCGTCCAGCGCAGGGCACCACGCGTCGCGTACGGTGTCAGCATGATGAGGCCACCTCTCGTTATCGGCGACCGCGCGGTGCAACAGCCGCTCGTTATCGGCCGCAGCGCGGTGCAACAACCTCTCGTCATCGGCCATCGCGGGGCGAGCGGCTACCGCCCCGAGCACACCCGGGCCGCCTATGAACTCGCCTTCGACCAGGGCGCGGATGCCGTCGAGCCCGACATCGTTGCCACTCGAGACGGCGTGCTGGTGCTCCGACACGAGAACGAGATCTCGGGAACCACCGATGTCGCCGACCACCCCGAGTTCGCGGCGCGGCGCACGACGCGAGCGGTCGACGGGCAGTTGGTTTCCGGCTGGTTCACCGAGGACTTCACCTGGGACGAGCTGTCCACCCTGCGCGCCCGTGAGCGGCTGCCGGCGATCCGCACGGCGAATACGGCGTTCGACGGGGTCGAGCCGATCCTCCGCCTCGTTGACTTGATCGAGATGATCGATGCGGCATCCATTCGTCTCGACCGTCCGATCGGCATGGTCGCCGAGATCAAGCACGCCCACCATTTCGGGGCGTTGGGGCTGCCGATCGACGAGTTGTTCAGCGCCGCCATCGCCGACTGGGCGGGCGCGCGGCCGAGGGATTCCGAATCGCTGGGCGGGGGTGCGCTGGGCGGGGGTGCGCTGGGGGTGGGTGCGCTGGGCGGGGGTGCGCTGGGGGTGGGTGCGCTGGGCGGGGGTGCGCTGGGCACCATTCCGCTCATTACCGAGTCATTCGAGCTCGGCGTGCTCGACCGGCTGCGCGAGCGGGGAGTGCCCGGCTCCTTCGTCTTTCTCGCGGATGCCGCCGGCGCCCCACCCGACCAACTCGCCGACCACGGCGCCAACGCGCTCAGCTTCGAGCAACACCTCACCACGGACGGGCTCCGAGCGCTGGCCGATCGCGTGCACGGCGTGAGCGTGAGTCGCAAACTGCTTCTCCGGCTCAGCCCGGGCAAGAAGCTCCTCGGCACCACCGATCTCGTCGACCGCGTGCACAACGCGGGGCTGAGCGCCTATTGCTGGACGCTCCGGGCCGAGAACGCGTTTCTCGCGACGAATCTGCGGGGTGCAGGTGGTCGCGGCGGCTTCGGTGATTGGATGACGGAGTTCCGCACGATCTACGCCACCGGTGTCGATGGCGTCTTCGCCGACCAACCCGACCTCGCAGTAGCCGCCCGCGCCGCGCACCTCGGCCCCTAGCCGCGCCCGCGCGCACCCCGCGCCCCCCGCGAGAGTGCTCGCTCGGGACAAGAGGGATTGCGCGCCGGGCGCCTCTCGTCCCAAACGGGCACTCTCGCACGCACCGCCCCACCCCCCCCCGCACCCCACCCCCACCCGGATCGGTGGGCTCGATGATAAACGTCATGACTGCTCAATTGTAGGCGCGGGGGGGGGTGGGGTGCGGGGGGGGTGGGGCGGTGCGTGCGAGAGTGCCCGTTTGGGACGAGAGGCGCCCGGCGCGCAATCCCTCTTGTCC
>JANOYC010000067.1:0-9771 GCA_031428675.1 Microbacteriaceae bacterium
GCGCGCGTTCTCGGCGCTTGTCGTGAACGCCGATCTTGGCGAAGTGAGCCGAGTGAGCAGCAGAGTCGCGATCATGCACCGCGGTATCATCGTCGGCATTGGCGATCTCGAGCACGTGCTCGCGAATCCGACGCACCCCTATGTTGCTGGCCTCGCGCATTCGCTCGACTACCTCGGGGAGGAACAAAATGCCCACAACTAAAGGCACCGTCGCCTTCATCGAGGATCAACTTACCGACCTCCGTGTGCGAACCGCCGCCATGTTTGGCGAGTACGGCATCTATTGCGACAACAAGATCGTCGGCCTCATTTGCGACGATTCGCTCTTCATTAAGCCCAGCGCCGTCGACCCCAGCCTGCTGGAGGGCACGACGCTCGCCCCGCCGTATCCAGGCGCGAAGAACTACCACTGCGTTCCCGGCGACCTGCTCGACAACCGCGAATGGTTGCGTGCGGCAATAAGCGCGACAGCGGATGCCCTCCCCGCACCGACCCCGAAGAAGCCGAAGTCGCGCGGCGCAGGCGGTGGTGGCGTGTGACTCGTAGCGCGTTGGGGCAGCACAAGGATCCAACGGCTCCCGTAGAACTGCCGCGCGAGAGCCGGCCCGCGTCGGGCTCGATCGCGATCTATCCCGAGCCGGTCGGCGCGTTTGTGACCGCGATTGAGTCGGGCGGCGGCACTGTCGCCGCGCTCTCCGACGAGACTCGTGGGCTCGTGTGGCTCGGCGGCTCGGGGGCGGAGCTCGCTCAGGTGCTTGACGCGCATCCGCTCATCTCATGGGTACAGTTGCCTCTCGCGGGTGTGGAGTCATTCGCTCCCGCGTTCGCGCGCGGCGACCGGCAGCCGGTGTGGACGAGCGCGAAGGGCGCATTCGCCGAGCCCGTCGCCGAGCATGCTCTCGCGCTCTTGCTCGCGGTGCTCCGGCAGCTTCCCGAGAAGGCGCGATCGAAGACGTGGGCGGTTCCGCGGCAAGGGATCTCGCTCTACGGGCTCAACGTCGTGATCGTCGGCGCAGGGGGAATCGCAATCGAGCTCGTGCGCTTGCTTGAGCCATTCGAGGTGTCGGTCACGATCGTTCGCAGGACGGCCGAGGATGTGCCCGGAGCGACAAGAACCGTGACGGCGGATCGCTTGCTCGACGTGCTGCCCGGTGCAGACGCTGTGATTCTTGCGGCTGCCGCGACTGAGTCCACTGCGTCGCTCATTGGTGCGACCGAGCTAGCGGCGATGAAGCCGACTGCGGCGCTCGTCAACATCGCGCGTGGCAGTCTCGTCGATCAGGATGCGCTCGTGGTGGCGCTCGACTCTGGCCACTTGTGGGGGGCAGCACTCGACGTCACAGTTCCCGAGCCGCTTGCGGATTCGCATCCGCTGTGGAGCACAGCGCGCTGCATCATTACTTCGCACACGGCCGATACAGACGAAATGGTCGAGCCCTTGCTCGCTGCGCGCGTGCAAGCGAACGTCGAAGCGTTTCTCGAGAGCGGTCGAT
The DNA here is from genome assembly GCA_031428675.1 of Microbacteriaceae bacterium. Classification (GTDB taxonomy): domain Bacteria; phylum Actinomycetota; class Actinomycetes; order Actinomycetales; family Microbacteriaceae; genus JANOYC01. The sequence goes on from JANOYC010000067.1 coordinate 1,494, forward strand.
TCGTCGGCCTCGTCGATCCAGAGGCGGGCTACTAGTGGCGCGCGAGTGGTGGGTCACCAACTACGATTGCGTCGCCAACTTATCTGCTCGCGGCCGTCTAGGCGGTTTTTGAGTCCGCCGATCCTTTGGTAAAGTAGGCAAGCTGAAAATGCATTCCTCGATAGCTCAATTGGCAGAGCAATCGGCTGTTAACCGATAGGTTCTTGGTTCGAGTCCAAGTCGGGGAGCTAAATCGCCTGAGGGGCTCCACCCCATCAGGCGATTTTTCATTGCGTCCTGCGGCGACCGCAACGAGGTGCACGAGTCGGTCTCGAGGGTTGAGACCGTATGGCTGACCCCGTACAGGCGCTCAGTCGTCGAGGTGATCGCGCCCGGGCATCCAGCGGAGGCCAGGCACACCCCAGTTCTTCTTGCGGATGACCTTCGCGATCGACTTCGAATACGGATACTCGAGTCGGTCGGCATACAGCACGCCGTCGAGGTGGTCGTTCTCGTGTTGGAAAATTCGTGCGAGCCAGCCTCCGGCCGCGATCTCGAACGGAGCTCCGTCGAGGTCGAACGCCCGAAGGATCACACGCTCGGCGCGGCGTAGCGGATGCCGTTCTCCCGGCACCGACAGGCAGCCTTCGATCTCGTCGTCTTCGTTCAGTTCGTCGATGGACAGCGGACTGAGCCACAACTCCGGATTGACCGCGACGCCCTCGAAAAGCGAGTCGTCATCGTCTCGCCACCGGTACACGAAAACGCGAAGCGGCACACCGACTTGCGGAGCGGCCAGGCCGACGCCGGGCGCCGCATCCATCGTCTCGATCATGTCGGCGACCAAGGTTCTTAGGGCCGCATCGAACTCGGAGACCGGCTGAGCGGGGGAGTGGAGCACCGGTTCTCCGGTAATGCAAATGGGCAGCACGGCCATGCCTCCAGAGTATCCGGCGGGCGAGCGGGTAGATTACGAGCCGTGATGCCAGACCTGACTTCGCTGACGGATCAATTCACTTTGACTCCGCTCCAAGCCGTCGGTATTCCGTTCGCGCTTGTCGGAGCGGTGCTGTTGTCGCTCGGCGCGCAGTTCCAGCACCGCGGTGTCGTGAAGGTGGAAGCTGCCTCAGCGAATCACGCCAAGGCGGGACTGACCAAATCGCAACTGCGAGCACTGCTGACCCGCCCGTCGTGGGTATTCGGCACCCTGTTCTTGGCGCTCGCGATCGTCTTCCAGCTGGTCAGCCTCAGTTTTGCGCCGCTCATCGTCGTGCAGCCGCTCGGCGCGATTGCGCTTGTGATCACGGCGATCGTCAACGCTCGAGTCAGCGGGGTGCGACTCGACAAACTGTCGATCAAGGCGATCACGTTCTGCGTCAGCGGCATCGCGATCTTCGTGACGGTCGCGGCGCTCACCGCCGTCGAGCGTCCGATCAATGAAACGCAGCTCATCACGGTGCTGGGTATTCTCGGCGTGGTCGGAGCGGTGCTGGGCACGGTCTTCGTGATCTATCGGCATCGGGCGCAAGCGATTTTCTACATTGTCGCGGCCGGCGTTCTATACGGTTTCGTGGCGACTCTTGCAAAAGTGGTCATCAACCGCATCGTTGCCGACAACTTCGAATGGCTGACAGTGGCGTGTATCGTCGCGCTCGTGCTGGCAACCATGCTCGGTGCCTACTTCGTTCAGACGGCCTACTCGTCTGGGCCGCCCGATCTCGTAATCGCCGGACTAACCGTCGTGGACCCGCTCGTTGCCGTGCTCATCGGCGTCATCGTGCTCGGCGAGGCGTCGCAGGCCCCGTGGTACGCGACGATAGTGTTCATCGGCGCTGGTGCACTCGCAACGTTCGGAGTGTTCCAACTGGCCAAACATCATCCTCAAGTGCATCGCTGAGGTACCGTTGACCCACGATTTGTTACTCGTCCGAGGTGCTGGGGTCGTGCCCCCGGCGCACAACTGCAAGGGACACCCAGAAACTTGAGCCCCGATCCAATCGAAACGGATTCGGATCCGAAGCCCCCGCTGACGATCCTCATCGGAGCCGACACCTTCGCCCCGGAGATCAATGGAGCAGCGGCGTTTGCCGCTCGTCTTGCCGCTGGTCTGGTCGAGCGTGGCCACAACGTTCACGTTGTCGCGCCGGCCGCGAACAAGACATTTGGCACATGGACGGAAGTTCTTGAGGGCCAGCCGATGACGGTGCATCGCCTGAAGAGCGGGCGGTGGCACCCGCATCCCTGGTTGCGGTACGCGCTGCCCTGGGAGATCGAGAAGAACAGCGCGCGCATCCTCGACGAGGTAAAGCCCGATGTTGTGCACTTCCAGTCGCACATCATCGTCGGTCGCGGCCTCTCGAACCAGGCGATGAAGCGTGGTGTTCGCATCGTCGGAACCAACCACTTCATGCCCGAGAACATGCTGGAATTCACGCTGCTGCCGAAGTTCGCACAACCGTTCGCGGTCAAGCTCGCCTGGAAGGCCGCGGCGCGTTCCTTCGGTCGCGCCGAAGCCGTGACGACACCGACGAAGAAGGCGGCGGCGTTCCTCGAGCAGAACACCGGTCTCACGGGCGTGCACGCGATCAGCTGCGGCATCGACATGCACAAGTACACGCCCAACTTCGACCCGCGCACCGAGAATCTCATCGTCTTCGTCGGGCGAGTCACGGGCGAGAAGCAGATCGACAAGCTCGTGCGTGCTTTTGCCACGCTGGATGCGTCGTTAAACGCACGACTGGAGATCGTCGGCGGCGGTGACCAGGAGAACCATCTCAAGTCGCTCGCATCACAGCTCGGCGTGCGCGACCGGGTGACCTTCGCGGGCTACGTCACCGATGAATACCTGCGCAACGCGCTCACGCGCGCGACCGTATTCGCGATGCCGTCGATAGCCGAACTGCAGAGCATTGCGACCATGGAGGCGATGGCTTCCGGCCTTCCGATTGTCGCGGCCGATGCGATGGCGCTTCCGCACCTCGTGCACCACGGTGAGAACGGCTATCTTTTTGAAGCGGGCAACGTGCCCGAGTTTGCCGCTCGCCTGACCGACATTCTCACCATGTCCGAAGATGACCTGCTCAATTTCAAACAGGAGAGTTTGCGCATCGTGGAAGCCCACGACATCCAGCGCACTCTGGCGACATTCGAGGCGTTGTACCGCGGTGAACTCGTGACCGATCCAGACCCAGACGACCTCCCGCCGAAGAAGACACTCGCCGAGCGTGCTGCCCAACTGCGAAGCCGCATCGCCAAGTCGGTCAAAGACGCGCGGGCTGAACAGTAGCGTCGCCGCGAGCCTGTATCGTGATCCCGTGGCCATCACGGTCACGACACCGGCATCGCCCCGCGTGGTTGCGACGTCGGTGCGGGGCGGTAGCTCAGCTGGTTAGAGCAGCGGACTCATAATCCGTCGGTCACGGGTTCAAGTCCCGTCCGCCCTACAAATTGTCAGGCTACCTTGGCTGTCTAAAGGCCGTCTGACGCTGCGGCCGAGGTCACTCGCGGCATGCAGGGGCGTACGGTCGAGCCCCCAAGAGCTCCCCCCACTCCTGCTCGGTTAATACACGTCCGGCAATCTCGCACGCGCGTTCCTCCCACACCGCCGGCTCGGCGACGACATGCTGCCAACCACCGTCGAACTCCTTGAACATGACGGTGCGTTCATTAGGTTCTAGCCACATTTGGTGCCGCAGGACACGACGGCTGGGAAGGTCCGCCGACCAGTCCCCGAGATCCCATGTGATGATCGCACCGTCAATTCCGGCCGTGACCAACTCGCCGGTCGGTCGAAATTCGGCCGCGGTGACCCAGCCGTCAAGACCGACGAGTGTCTCGGTGATCGCGCCGGTCGTGGTGTTGGCCAACACGACTCCTGTACCTGCGATGGCGAGTTGAGGGCTGTCGGGGTCGAAGTCGGCCGCCCACGGAAAGGATGACAGCGTGACGGTGATGGGAGCGGCGACCCCGGAGGGATCCACGATCCGAACCGCGCGTGAGCCATCTCGGACCGCAATCCGGCGGCCATCCGGAGCGATAGCGAGAATTCCGTTGCCGGCGATCCGAGAGAGCTCTTCGCCCGTTGCCGTCGCAAGAACGATCGTCGTTCTGGAGCCGCTGACATACATCCGCAAGCCGTCCGGGGAGAACTTCACGGCGCTGAAGTGCAAGACCTCCCCGGACAGGCGATCGGAGAAAAGTACGTCCAGATCCAGGAAGATCGGTCCGGTCAGGTTCCCCTTGGCGCCCCACCAGAGCGCGACGCCCCCGTTCGGTGTCGGCGCAAGCGCTGCAAATAGGGATCCGTCGAGCGAGAACTCGATGTCCGCGGCCACGTGATCCAGCCCCTCGTAGGGCGTCACCTCCGATCGGCGGGCGTCGGCGAGATCGAGCGTTCCCGTTCGCCCGGCATCGCAGGGCGCCTCAGTGCAAGAGCCGGATGTCTCGCTGAACGCCACCGCTCCACTGACGGGGTCGATCGCCGAGGTCACCACGATTCTGCCGGACGGCGCGTACTCGCCGAGCTGCGATCGGCCGTCCAGATCGAACAGGCGCACGTCGTGGTCGCTGTCGATCACCGATGCCCGGGTCCCGTCCGCCGCAAGCGACATGCTCGCGGCGGCGACTCCGTCGTCCGGGACCCGGATCACGCTCGTCAGACGGGGGGCGCGCGAGATGACGCGTACGAGGTTGACACGAGTGTCGGAATCGTCCCAGATGTGGATAGCCTGCACAGCGAGTAGCAGCGCGCGGTCGAGGTCTGGCTCTTCCAGCGCCAGCCCAGTGACTCGTCGGGCCTCTGCGACCATCGCGCGCTCGGCTGCGAGGTTCGCCTGGAAACCTGCAATGAGGCTCGCCGTCACCGCAAAGATCGCGAGCGCGGCCGCGCCCGCGGACACCCAGGAGAGACGCCGCACCATGCGGCGCTCCTTGCGAAGCTGGTTCTGCGTGGCAGCCAGTCCTGCGGTCTCATTCGCCAAAGAGGCCTCGAGGAACTCGCTTTCGACCCCCGTGAGCGCGGGACCGGCCACATACCGCCACTGCTGAGCCGCTGTCAGTCGGCCGCCGCGATAGAGTTCGCTGTCGGGTCGCTCCATCGCATCCCAGGCGGCGGCCGCGGAGCCGAGGTGTCGCATGATGCGTTGGCCCTCGACATCATCGGCGAGCCAGTCCTTCAATCGTGGCCATTCCCGTGCGAGTGCTTCGTGCGACAGCTGCACGGACTGTCTATCGGTGGTGAGCAGACGGGCGTCGGCCAGCCGGTTGACGATGTGCGCATGGGCGTCGTCGATCGCAATCCGGGTGCGCTCGACCCGACGAGATATCACCGCGCCGTCTGCGGATGCTTCGACAATTCGGAGGAGGATATCGCGCAGCAGCCGCACGCCGTCCGGGGAGAGCGTCGCGTAGACCTCTTCGGCGGTCTTCGCGACAGCACCGTCGATTTCACCGGATGCTCGATAACCGTCGACCGTCAGAACTCGGCCCTCACGACGGATCCACACCTGACGCAGAGCGTGAGAGAGCAGTGGAAGGGCCCGCCCATCGGCGTCGCGAACCAGGATCTCGACGAGGCCCGGCTCGAGGATGAGTCCGGCTTGCTCTGCAGGCCTCTCGATCACGGTTCGAACTCCATTGGGGCCGAGCGGGGTGAGCATCAGCATGTGCGACTGGATGATCTGGGCGAACCCTTCGTGAGCGGCCAGGTCTCCGAGGTGGTCGGCGCGGATCGCGACGACGAGCATGCCGCGGTAGACCATCTTCGATAGGGCGTCGAAGAAGTCGTGGATCTCGGCCGGGTCGTCCGCGGCGAAGGCCTGCTCGCATTGATCGACGATCAGCAGCGACTTCCCGACTGGAAGAACGCGATCGCGAAGGGCAGCGACCGGATGCTCACCCGGCGTCACGATGGCGACCTCGATGCCGTGCGCGAGCAGCTGGGCACCGATCCCGGCCCTCACGAAGGAGGACTTGCCCACGCCCGATGAGCCCGCGACGAGGAGCACGCCGTGCTCCTCGAGCGCCCGGACAGCGGTGGACAGTTCCTGCCCACGACCGAAGTACCGTTCGGCGTCTACCACGTCGGCGGAAGGCAGACCGAAGTACGGACACTCGGGGCTCTCGACCCGGAACACCCGGTCGGACAGCAGCTTGGGATCCTGGCGGAGGATCGCCTGCTCCAGCTCGGCAAGCTCCGTACAGGGGTCCAGTCCGAGCTCGGCGGCGAGAAGCCCCCGCGCCCGGCGCACCGTGGCGAGCGCATCCGCTTGCCGACCCTGCCGGTATTGCGCCACGCTCAGCACCACCCAGCGCCGCTCGCGCAGCGGCGCCTCGGCGACGCGGGCCCGCGCCGACGCGGTCACGTCCCGAACCTCACCCGCTTGGAGCCGTGCGTCCAGAAGCAGCTCCTCGACACCGAGCCGCATCTCCTCCAGGCGTCCGGACGCGATCCGCGCCGGCTCCCAGTCGAGGAGTTCGACGTAGGGCTCTCCCCGCCACAGGGCGAGCGCCTCCGAGAAAGTGTGCGCGGCCCGCTCAGGCTCGCCAAGCTCCAGTTGCTGCGTACCCCGCGCGACGAGTCGTTCGAACCGCTCGGCGTCGACCTCGATATGCTCCGGTATCAATCGGTACCCGAGCGGCGTGGTCTCGATCTGCGCCGGCGCGATGAGCCGGCGCAACCGCATGACGCATCCCGGAATGATCTTCGACGACGAGGCGGGTGGATTCTCACCCCAGAGCGCCGCCGCGAGAGATCCGACCGACAGGCAAGCGCCCAGCCGGACTGTGAGCGCACCGATCACCGCTCGATCCCGCCGGGCCAAAGGAACCCGGCCGTCGTCGAGCGTCAGCGCTCCCAGTACGCGCACCTCCATGACGCCACTGTGACCCCGACCCCGACATCCGTCAAGACCGCTGATGTCGCGCCGATACCGAATCGGTGGGTACCGATACCCCGCTGATACTGGCGCGGTCTTCAGTGATCAAGTAGCCATCGCGCTGCCCGGATCGAACGAAAGGACCAGAAATGTGGACATCCACCCGGCGCACCCGCGCCGCTCACGGGACACACTCGCGGCGGGTGGGTGTTGCCGCCGCTTTACTGGCGTGCGTCGGCCTCGCCGCGTGCACCGCGACCGAACAGCCGTCCCCCGCATCGACCACGGACGCTGACACGATCACACCGTTCCCGCAGAGCGGTGTCATCGACGCTGGCACATACCTCGTCAGCGGCTACCCGGTGCCCTTCGAGATCACTGTCCCAGACGGCTGGGTGACGTACGACGGTTCCGGCCTGGGCGCGGACGACCCGGATCTCCCGGATTCATGGGATATCGCCGTGACTTTTTGGCCCGCCACCCATGTCCCGACGGACGCATGCGCCTGGAAGGGCGCGCTCGTTCAGGTCGATCCGACGGCTGAGGCGTTCGTCGATGCGATGACGGCGCAGGCGTCAACGGTAAGCACCCCTCCCATCAAGGTCATGATGGGCGACTACTCCGGCTTTGAGTTCGACCTCGCCGTCAAGAGCGACGTCGACATCACCGACTGCGACGGCGGAAAGTTTTGCATCAACTCGGAACTAGCGGACGACTGCTACGGACGCGAGTACCGCACTGTAGGCGAGCGCGAAACCTATCGAGCGGTCGACCTGAACGGCGAGCGCGCAGTGATCGTGCTGACCCAACCCCACGAATCGATCAATCCGGTGCTGACGACAGAGGCACGCGCCATCTTCGACTCGATCGCGTTCGTCAGACCCGACGAATGACGGTCGGCCTGGTCCTCAACGCCAGCGGTGAAAGAAGGTGAGAAACAGCGAGCAACAATCGCGGGAGGAGAACAGGAAGCGCTCCATGTGTTTCGGGCATATAGTTGTAAATACAATAAAATCTTTCGCTTGACGAACGACTGTAACAGAATGCCGCATGACCCACACATCACTTTTGGACGTCCGCTCCCGGGGATGGACGGCCGACCCCGCAATATCCTCGGCAGTGCCCCTGCTGTTGCATGGCTTGCCAGCTGAGGCTCGCTGATGCCGTCGGGCGCGGCCTTCGAGATCGGCATCTTCACCTTCGGGGAACTCACTCGAGACGCCGCCGGGCGGCCGATCGTTGCGCAACAGCGTGTGCAGGACGTGCTCGAGTGGGCGAGGGTTGCAGATGACGCCGGGCTCGACGTTTTCGGAGTCGGAGAACACCACCGCGAAGACTTCGCCGTGTCGTCGCCCCAGATGGTGCTCGCGGCCGCGGCCGCCCAGACGAAGCAGATCCGCCTGACCAGCTCCGTCACGGTGCTG
>JANOYC010000068.1:0-3696 GCA_031428675.1 Microbacteriaceae bacterium
GGAAGATATCTGCTTATAGTGTCCCTATGCGACGGCGACCGGGCACGCTCCTCCCTCTCGAGGCCGCGATCATCTACGCCGCCCTGCGTATGCGGCAGGCCGGTGAAGCCCGTTTTCATGGCTTCGGAATCGCCAAGCTGATGGCAGACAGCGAGGATGTCGGAACTCTCACCGCGCACGGCACCCTCTACAAGGCGCTAGGCCGGCTTGAGGCTGCGGGGCTACTCGAGAGTGACTGGGAGGATGCCGACGAGGCCGTCGTCGAGGGCCGTCCGCGGAGGCGGTTGTATACGGTGACCGGCGCGGCACAACTCGCGCTCGCCCAGCATCAACAGGATTCGCGGCGAGTGGCCCCGATCAGGCGCGCCGCGTGGGAGACACCGTGAGCGGCCACGCGCCGTCTTCGGGGAGCGTGCGGGACGCCGAGGCTCTGGCCGCGGCTGTGACCCGCCGATGGGTTCGCGGTTACACCGCCTGGGTAGACGCGGAGGCGGCCGAGCGCCGACGCGCCGAGATCGCCTCGGATGTGTGGGAACAGCGGGCCGACGCGCGCGAGCGTGGATCGGCACCGGCAACGGTGGCGTTCTCGATCGCGGGCAGAGTGGTCGCCGGCATCCCGGCCGACCTCATCTGGGTACGAACACAACGCCTGGTGATGCGGGGTCAGCCGGCCAATCGAAAGGTACTGACAATGAACACTTTCGGACACGTCGCCGCCCGCTGGTGGTGGGTGCTCGGCGCCGCAATTCTGGCGGTCATCGGTATCGTTGCGCTCATCGCGGGCGGCCCCGATATCGCACGCGTGCAGGTCACCGTCATCGTCGTCGCGCTTGCGGCGGGCGTCGCTCTGCGGCAATTCCTTCCGCGCTCCGCCGGCTCGCTGGTCGTGCTGGGTGCAACGGTCCCCGCTGTCCTGTTCTGGGCTCCGTTGCTGATGGTGCTCGGCATCGCGACCCTCGTCGGCGCCGCGATCGAGGTCGTGCGCCTGACGCAGGGAACGGGCAACCGCATCCTCGCCGGGGTTGGCCTGGCCGCATTGGCGAGTGGATGGATCTGGTTCGGCGGCCTCGGCGGCGGTGGCACACTGTGGTTGTGGGGCCCGATCGTGCTGGCCATCGGCGGCATCTCGCTCCTGGTCGCCACCGGTGTGCGTCGACGCCCTGTGGCGGCCGCCTGACAGTTCTCTTAGAGACCCCGGCAGGAGCGCACCCCGACGGTGCGACCCCGTGACTGCCGGAGTTCCTCTGGGGATGCCGCTCGGCCCGGCATCCCCAGAGCGGACCGTCCGCGCGTCCCCCGCTACCCCTCCCTCGACTTGCCCGCTTTGGTCGCGAAATCGCCGGTTTTCGCGACCAACGTGGGCAAGTCGAGGGTCGGTGTCTTCATGCGGGGGTGGGGGTTGGGGTCGGGGAAGCCTGATCAGCGCAGATTCGCGGCGAGGATGATCCACCAGGTCGGGAACGCGACCATGGCGAGCCCCACGGGAATCCCGCCAGCGATATACAGCACCATTCGAGCGACCGAATCCGCGGGGAGCAGGAAGGCGGTTCCGACCACCGCGCCGCCAACTGCGAAGGCGAGCAGGATGCTGATGCTGAGCGGGAGAAACCAGCTCGGCAGAGCCGCCGAGCTCACCGCGGCGGCGGCAGCGGGCCACAGCCAGACGAATCCGGCAAGCGTCATCGGCGTCGCCACCAGGAATTGAACGTTGAGCCCGACCTTGCCGGCGAGCATGAGTAGCGTGACAATGGCGCCGGCCGCGATCAGGATGCACAGGACTCCGGTGAGCACCCACAGCAGGGCTCCACCGCGAAAGCGAGCGACGACGAGCACCGCCGCGATGATCCAGGGTGCCGCGCCGAGCACGTAAAGCCAGTCGTTCACGGGCCCCAGCCATGACCATCGAGTCTGCTCCGTGCCGAACGGCGTCGCGAGCGCGAAGAATAAGAGCAGCGCCAACAATCCGGCGGCGCTCACGAATCCCTGAAGACCCGCAAAGATCCGCAGTTGGTCGGCCATCTGTGCTCCTTCACTCATCCCGATGCGTTGTCGGGTGCAGGCTCGCAATCAGGCCGCGTTCGATGATTCCGACTGAGTCATAGGCGGACAGGGCGGTTTTCACTGCCGCGATCCGGTTTCGCAGGTCTTTGTCCCGCAACACGCGTTGGGCGCCGCGAGCGACCGCCCGTGCGGAAGGGTGCTCGGTGCGGAGATCCACCGCTAGACCGCGGTAGGCAAGTCGGACATTGATGTCACCCTTGCCCTCCCGTGTGCCAGCAACCAGCAACGGAACACCGTGACTGAGCGCTAGGAGCACGCCGCCGAGTCCGCCGTTCGTGACATAGAGCTGCGTGTGCGGGAAGAGCACGTCGAAGTCGACGAAGTCTTCGATTATCAGGTTGTCGTGCGAGTACCGGGAACGCAACTCCTCGGTACCGACTCCTCCGGTCACGACGACGAGAAGCCGATCACCCCCAGCGAACGCCTCGATTGCTGGGATCAGGAGCTTCCCGGGGTCGTGATTGTCGACCGTTCCCTGCGAGACGACGACCACGCGTCCTGAGCGGTGAAGGATGCCCGGAGGCAGCGCTGCGGCCGCTGCTTTGCGGTGGGGGAGCAGGGCGCCGACCCACTCGGTGTTCGGTGGGATGTACGTGCCCGGAAAGTCGAGTTCCGGGATCCCGATGTTGAAAACGCGTCGCGCGACGTCTGGCTGTTGGGTGCAATCGAAGTAGTCCTCGACGGTCACCGGCGGCAAACCCTCCGCCGCGAGGTACGTGTTGAAGGTCTCGACGCCCTTCCGACTGGCGGAAACCAGCATCGCGCGGGCGACGCGATTGATACTGCGACCGACGAAAGTTGTGGGCGGCCGCAATCCGAAGAATGGGGTCACCGCGTTGTTCCCTCGGAGGCTCGGCGCGGCGATCGAGCCCATCGCGAACACGGGAACATCAAGAAGCTTCGCGACGAGGTAACCGGCATAGAACGCGCCGTCGATCAACAAGGCGTCGAAGGGGAATTGTTCGCGCGCGGCCCGGATGTCGCGGAACTGGGCCATGGCCGGGCGCGCGAAGAAGACATCAGCGTCGAATTCGATCGCCTTCGGACCTTTGAGTTTCTGACGCTCAGGGAAGAGCGCGTTCACGTTGTCGGCTGTGATCTCGGTCGCCTCTTTGTAGGGGATGACGTCGAGCCCGAGACGCTCCACTCGCGCGGCGTACTCAGGTCCCGCGTACCACCTGACATCGTGGCCGAGTTCAGCGAGACGCACAGCGGGGCCGGTGAGCGGATTGAAATGACCCGCTGCGGGAACGGTGGCGATGAGAATTCGCATGTCGGCCTCCTGAACAGTGCCGGCCCGCCTGAACAGACGACGCCGGCGACACGTTCGCTTTAGTTGCTAACTATAGTGAACCACTAGTGAACAGGACTAGTAGTGTTTCTAGGGTGACCGACGCGACATCCGAGCCCCCAGTCCGCAGCATCCGTAGCCCCGGCGCTTCTGCTGCTCATCGCGGCGCTCGTCGGCGGAAGGCACTGGAGACGCGATGGCGAATCATGGATGCCGCTCTCGCCGAGTTCACTGAGCGCGGCTATCACGACACGACGATGGCCGCGATCGCCAAGCGGGCCGGCGTCGCCGTTCAGACGGTCTACCTCGGATTCGGCACAAAGAGCGGTCTATTGGAGGAGCTC
>JANOYC010000069.1:0-1529 GCA_031428675.1 Microbacteriaceae bacterium
CCTGGCCTCGCTGGACCTCACCCGGCATGGCCTTGACCGGCTGATCGAGTCGGGGGAGTTCGAGCGCATCGCCCCCGGTCTGTTCCTGCGGGCGGGGCTCGCGGACGACACGACTGCCGCGTGGATAGCGGTCGCCGCGAAGAAGCCCGATGCGACGCTGTGCCTGCTCACGGCCCTGTCGCTGCACGAGCTGACCGACGAGATCCCCGCCCGAAGTGACATCGCCATCCCGCGCGGTACGCAGCCGGTCACCGTACATCACGCGCCCATCACCTGGCACCGCTTCGACACCGACACCTTCGGCATCGGACGCCGCGAGCATGCTCTGCCGGGCGGGTTGTCCATCGGCCTGTACTCCGCCGAGCGCACCCTGATTGACCTGTTCCGGCTGCGGCACGCCTGGGGTAGCGACCTCGCCCTCGGCGCGCTCAAGCGGTGGCTGCGCGAGCGCGGCAACAGCCCCGCCGCGCTGGTGACGATTGCGGAGAGCTTCCCGAAGGCGCGCCCCGCGATCCAGCAGGCACTGGAGGTGCTGCTGTGAGCCCGAACCCGCAGCACGGCACCCCGGCAGGCGACGTGACCATCGCCATTCGCACTCTCGCGCGGCAAACCGGCGCGGACGTGCAGGAACTGATGACCCTGTACGCGCTCGAAGGGCTGCTGGCGAGGATCGCGCGCTCCGAGTACCGGGACGACTTCGTGCTCAAGGGCGGCGTGCTGCTCGCTGCGTTCGCGGCACGCCGCCCCACGAAGGACATCGACCTGCAAGCCACCCAGCTCACCGGCGACCCCGAGGAGGTCGCCGAGCGCGTCCGCGTCATCGCGGCGCTGGATGTCGCCGACGGACTCGTGTTCGATCCCGCCAGTGTCGCCGCGACGACGATCCGCGACGAGGATGAGTACGCCGGGGTACGGGTCAAGCTCACCGGGACGCTCGGCACGGCGCGACTGACGGTCGGGGTGGACGTGAACTTCGGCGACCCGATCTGGCCGGCACCGCGCCTCATCGACCTGCCCCGCGTCGTTCCCCTCGGCCTTCCGACCGTGACGCTGCTCGGCTATCCACTGACGATGGTGCTCGCCGAGAAGGTCGTCACCGCCATCGACCGCGGCACCGCCAACACCCGCTGGCGCGACTTCGCAGACGTGTACGTGCTGACCCGGCTCCACCCGGTCGATGCTGGCGAGTTCCGCACGTCGATGGCGACCGTCGCGGAGTACCGAAAGGTCACGCTGACGACCCTGCTGCCCGCGCTCGCACCGATGGGCGAGCAGGCGCAGCAGAAGTACCGCGCCTGGCGCACCCGCTCCCACCGCGAAGACGAACTCCCCAAGGCATTCGCCGACGTGCTCGCCGCGGTCGCCGGTTTCGCAGACCCCGTGCTGGCCGCGTCGGCGACAGGGCGATGGAACTCTGCCGCCAAGACCTGGGAGTGAACAACCAGGCAGACCGTTGAGCTACAGCCTCGGCGCGTTGCTCGGCGGCGCGGCCGGAGGCGTCGCGGGCACGAACGGGGCCGCGGGCTCAC
>JANOYC010000070.1:0-5195 GCA_031428675.1 Microbacteriaceae bacterium
CACCGCACCCACGCACGACGCTCGCACCCCACCCCGCACCCCCACCCCCGCCGACAATTGAGCAGTCATGACGTTTATCATCGAGCCCACCGATCCGGGTCGTCCGGGCTCGGGAAACGGTCAGAGTGACCCGCTCCTCGACGGACTGAATCCGCAGCAACGCCAAGCGGTCGAGTACCGCGGGCCCGCGCTCCTCATCATCGCTGGAGCCGGATCAGGCAAGACGAGCGTGCTCACGCGCCGCATCGCGAGCCTCCTCCGCGGCGGCGAGGCGTGGCCGAGCCAGATCCTCGCGATCACCTTCACCAACAAGGCCGCCGCCGAAATGCGCGAGCGCGTCGAGCACCTCGTCGGGCAGACCGCGCAAGGCATGTGGATCTCTACGTTCCACTCCGCGTGCGTGCGCATTCTCCGCCGTGAAGCCGAAGTCTTCGGCTTCACCAAGAGCTTCACGATCTACGACTCCGCCGATTCCCGCGCGCTCATCAAGCGGCTCATCAAAGAATTGGATGCCGACACCTTCGGCTTTACGGTCGCCGGCGTCGCGGGCAAGATTTCCAAACTCAAGAACGAGCTTGCCGACGCCGATTCCTACGCACGTCAGGCCAACTTCAACGACCCCGCCGAGGCGATCTTCGTAGAGATCTTCCGGCAATATCAAGCCAATCTGACCCGCGCGAACGCGTTCGACTTCGATGATCTAATCGCGCAGACCGTCTACCTTTTCCGGGCGTTCCCGCAGATCGCCGCCCAATATCAGCGTCGGTTCCGGCACATCCTCGTCGACGAGTACCAGGACACCAACCACGCCCAGTACGCACTCATCCGCGAACTCACCCGGCCGGTCGATGCGAACGCGCTGCCCGAAGACCTGCGCCGTCCAGACGGCTTCGACGGCGCATCCCTCACCGTCGTCGGTGACAGCGACCAGTCGATCTACGCATTCCGCGGGGCAGACATCCGCAACATCGTCGAGTTCGAGCGTGACTTTCCGCGCTCGAGCGTGATCCTGCTCGAGCAAAACTACCGCTCGACGCAGAACATCCTCACCGCGGCGAACTCGGTCATCTCGAACAACTTCGACCGTAAAGACAAGAAGCTGTTCACGACCGTCGGCGACGGGCACAAGATTGTCGGCTTCACCGGCTACAGCCAACACGACGAAGCGCAATTCATTGCGGATGAGATCACCGCCCTGCACGAACTCGGCGTCGATTACAAAGACATCGCGGTCTTCTATCGCACCAACTCGCAGACGCGAGCGCTCGAGGAGATCTTCATCCGATCGGCGCTGCCGTACCGCGTACTCGGCGGCACCAAGTTCTACGAGCGAGCTGAGATCAAGGATGCGATGGCCTACCTCGTGTCGGTCGCGAATCCGCGTGACCCGCTTGCGCTGCGCCGCATCATGAACGTGCCCAAGCGCGGCATCGGCCCCGCGACCGAGGCGGCGCTGCAGGTCTACGCCGACCGCACCGAGACCACGCTGCGCGATGCGATGCGCAACGCTGGCGAACTCGGGCTCGGGCCGAAGGTCACCGGCGCGATCGTGTCGCTCGCGAAGATCCTCGACGAGGTCGGAGCCATGGTCGATCCGCCCGAAGGGTCCGCAGTGCCGCCGGCGTCGGCATCCGAAGCGCTCGGTGCGCTGTTGCAGCGCACGGGGTTCATTGAGTCGTTGCGCGCATCACGCGACCCGCAAGACGAGGCGCGTGCCGAGAACGTCGAAGAGCTTCTGTCGGTGACGAAGGAATTTCAGAAGAACAATCCGGATGGCACGCTTCTCGATTTCCTCACCGAGGTCTCGCTTGTCGCGGCCGCTGATGAGATCGACGATTCGAGCGGAACGGTGTCGCTGATGACCTTGCACACGGCAAAGGGTCTCGAATACGAAGCGGTGTTCCTGACCGGCGTCGAAGAAGATCTGTTGCCGCACCGAATGTCTGCGGGCGAACCGGGTGGCCCGGCTGAAGAGCGTCGGTTGTTCTACGTCGGTATCACGCGTGCCCGCACACGGCTGTATTTGTCGCTCGCGATGACGCGTGCGCAGTTCGGCGAGGTGTCGGTCGCGATGCCGAGTCGCTATTTGCAAGAGATCCCAGCCGACCTCATCGATTGGCGTCAATCGCCCGGCATGGCGAACTCCCGCGGGGGAACGCAGCCGCGGGCGCTTAATGCCAATCGCGGCGGATTTGGCTCCGGCGGATACGAGTCTGGCGAGTCTGGCGGGTCTGGCGGGTCGGGCGGGTCTGGCGGGTCTGGTTCTGGTAGGTCTGCTGGGTCTGGCTACGGTTCGGGTGGGGCTGGTAGGTCTGCTGGGTCTGGGTCTGCTGGTTCGGGTGGGGCTGGTTACGGTTCGGCGGGTGCGGTCGGTGCCGGGCGTCGACGGCGATCGAGCTCTGGCGATGATTCCGAGAGCGGATTTACCGGATTTTCCGGTTCGGCGGGTTATGCGCCTGGTTCCGGCGGGCCGAGCGCGACCGCGCTTGCGCGTGCCGCTCGTAACGCCGAGCGCGCCGGCACGCAAAAGACCGAGTGGGCGAACAAGGTCACCGGAACCGTGCGCGACAACGGCGACTTGACTCTCGCTGAGGGCGATCGCATCCGGCATGTCGATTTCGGTGACGGTCGCGTCGCTCGCGTCACCGGCGAGGGCGCGAAGCGCATCGCCGAAGTCAATTTCGACTCGGCAGGGCGTAAGCGGCTACTCATCAAAGTCGCGCCCATCGAGAAGCTTTAGTTCTTCTCTTCTCGTCTCTTCCGCCGCGCCCGCAGCCCCGCCGCCGCGGCGCACGCCGCGCCCGCAGCGTCCGCCCCACGCGTACCCCACGCCCCCGCTTTTGTACCCCAATATGCGCACGCCCCGCCCCCGACGTTCCCGCTCACGCACCGCCATTTGCGGGGAATACTCACCATTTGCGGGCATCCACTGTCCCCCGAAGTGGGTAGACGCTGAGTGTATGCGCTCGTATAGTCTTGGGGTCGCGTGGCACTCGTCGATAGGTCACGCCGCCTAGGGGTAGGCGCTCGGCACCGGTAAACGTCAGGGGGGCGTGATGACGGATCTTCTTCGCACGGGCGAGCATTCCGCCAACTTTTCTCTGCCCACCGACTCCCCCCGCGGCGCGACGCTGCGCCTGCTCGTGATGCGTGTCCTCGTGCTCGCGACCCTCATCCTCGGCGTGAACTACGTCACCTGGCGGTGGCTGGCTTCCATCAATTTCGATGCGTGGTGGATCGCGATCCCGCTCGTCATCGCAGAGACCTACAGCCTGATCGACGTGTTGTTCTTCGGCATGACAATGTGGCGCGCGCGCACCAGAGTCGCGCCGCCCGCGCCCGCGCGCGATCTCGCCGTCGACGTGTTCATCACTACGTACAACGAATCCGATGAACTCGTGCGGGCTACCGCGGTCGCGGCTCGGGACATTCTCTACCCGCACTCCACCTGGATCCTCGACGATGGCACGCGCGAATCCATGCGCGAGGTCGCACGCGAAGTTGGCGTCGGATACATCACGCGCGGCGCCGACTGGCGGGGGCGCCCGCTGCATGCAAAAGCGGGCAATTTGAACAACGCGCTCATGGACACCGACGGCGAGTTCATCCTCGTGCTCGACGCTGATCAGATTCCGTCGCCGCACATTCTCGACCGCACCCTCGGATATTTCGCGGATGACAAAGTCGGGCTGGTGCAGACTCCGCAGGAGTTCGACAACGTTCCCGACAGCGACCCGCTGGGCAGTCGCGCTCCGTTGTTCTATGGCCCTATCCAGCAAGGCAAGGATGGATGGAACGCGGCTTTCTTCTGCGGATCCAATGCGGTACTTCGCCGCGAGGCGCTCATGCAACTCGGCATCACGCGCTACGTGCGCGACATAGAGAAGTCGGTCACGCGCGCGTTGCGTGGAGCGGACTCGGTTCTCGCGAGAGCTCGGCGCTCGAAGGAAGCCGCGAGTGATGCCGCGCAGTCGGCCCTGACGCAGGTCGAGATGGCGATTGCCGCCGCGCGAGACTCGCTGGAATCCGGTGAGCCGATCGGCAGCGTGACCTATCGCCTGCAACGCCGCATCGAGAAGGTTTCGCGCGACATGGTCGCGCTCGATATGCACACGCTGGCCCGCGATCTCGCGATCATTCAATCTTTGGATGCGGCCGCGGCCGCGTCGGTCGAAGACGCCGCCGCCGACACGACCATACCCGCCAGCACAGACTCCAGCACGATCCCCAGCCCCAGCCCCAGCCCCAGCCCCGACCCCGACCCCGACCCCGACCCCGACGCCAGCGCCAGCCCCGACCCCAGCACCGACCTCAGCCCCGACTCCGACCTGGACGCCGTCATCCGCGCGTTGCCGGTGCGCCACTTGAGCCCGCTCGTTGCGCTCGAGTCGGTGCAGGCATTGATCCGCGCGATCGACGTCGACCGCGACAGCGAAGCGCAACCGCTCATGCCGATGGCGACGATTTCGGTCACGGAAGACATGGCGACGTCGATGCGTTTGCACGGCCTCGGCTGGTCGAGCGTCTTCCACCGCGAAACGCTCGCGCTGGGGCTTGCCCCGGATGACCTCGGCAGCTCCCTGAAGCAGCGCTTGCGCTGGGCGCAGGGAACCATGCAAGTGCTCATCCGGGAAAATCCGCTTTTTCAGCGCGGGCTGAATCTCGCGCAACGACTGATGTATTTCGCGACGATGTGGTCGTATTTCAGCGGATTCGCTGCCGTTGTCTATTTCGCAGCACCGGTCCTCTTCCTGTGCTTCGGTGTCTTGCCGGTGACGACGCTCGCCGAAGAGTTCTTCCTCCACTTCATCCCGTTCATGCTGATGAACCAGGTTCTCTTCGCGTTCTCGACCCGAGGAATGTCGACGTGGCGGGGCCAGCAATACAGCCTCGCGCTCTTCCCGGTGTGGATTCGCGCCACCACGAGCGCGATCGCCAACGTGTTCTTCGGTCGGCCGCTGGATTTCGTGGTGACCTCGAAGTCTGGCGCATCCGAATCGGGTCAGTGGCACCTTGTGCGTCCGCAACTCATCGTCGGAGTGGTGCTCATTTTCGCGTCGGTGGTTGGAATCACGCGGCTCATCTCCGGTGCAGGCGAACCTGTCGGCACTATCGTCAACGTTGCATGGGTGATCTTCGATTTGTTCATCCTCAGCGTGGTCATTCCTGCGGTTCGATACCGCGGGTTTGGCACC
>JANOYC010000071.1:0-30316 GCA_031428675.1 Microbacteriaceae bacterium
AACGTCGGAAAACCCAACCCGCAACCAATCAGCGAGAGAGCGCCGGCACTGTGCGTGGCCGAACGATCAACCACAGCGACGCGATCGCCACGAAGGCAGCAATCGCCATCATCGCCCCCATGGGCACTGCGCTGGTGATGCCGAAAACACCGATGATGGGCGTGAGCAAACCGGCCAACCCAAAGTTGACTGCCCCGAGCACGGATGCCGCCGTGCCGGCCTCTGCGCCATGGTGCGCGAGCGCGAGCACCTGCACGCAGGGGAAAGAGAACCCGCACGCCGCGATGAAGAACCACAGCGGGATGAGCGTGCCGAATAGCCCAGCCCCGAGCGAATCGAACACGACGATCGAAACCGATGAGGCGAACAGCACGAGGGTGGATACCGCGAGAATCCACTGGGGGCCGAAGTACTTGGCGAGGCGGGCACTTGCTTGCACGCCGAACACGACACCGATCGAATTGACGGCGAACAGCAGCCCGTACTGCTGGGCGTCGAAACCGTAGACGTCCTGAAAGAGGAACGACGACGACGACAGATACGAGAACAATCCCGTGAACACCATGCCACCGATGAGCGCTACGCCCACAAAGACTCGATCGCTGAACAACGAGCGGTACCGCTCGCCGATCGTGCTGTGCCCGAGTCCCGTGCGCCGAGCGGGCGGAAGGGTCTCGACGATAAACAGCGCGGACGCGATCAGGATGACGATGCCATACACGGCGAGCGCCACAAAGAGTCCCCGCCAATCCAGCACGAGGAGCAACTGGGATCCAATCACCGGCGCAAGCACTGGCGCAAGGCCCGTGACAAGCGCGAGGCGGGACAGCATCCGAACCAGCGGATACCCGCCGAACAGGTCACGAACCGTCGCCATCGCGACCACCCCGCCGGCCGCGGCGCCGGCACCCTGCAACAGTCGGAAGGCGACGAGCCAGGCGAAGTCGGGCGCGAGCGCGACACCGAGACTGGCTGCGATGTGCACCGCGGTGGCGAGGATGAGGGGAAGTCGGCGGCCGACCTTGTCGCTCCACGGGCCGACAAGAAGTTGCCCGATCGCAAACCCGAGCGTCGTTGCGGTCAGGGTGAGCTGCACCATCGCGGTCGTGATGTTGAGGTCGCGCTCGACGACGGGGAACGCCGGCAGGTAGAGGTCAATCGTGAAGGGCCCGAGGGCGGTGAGCGCGCCAAGCAGCACGACATATACCAGTCTCTGGCGGCCGGTGAGCGAGTCACCGGGATGCACGACAGTTGTCACAACTTCCCTCGGTCGAGTGAGCACTTTCTGCGGTTATTCGGGCCGCATTCCCGCAGAAACTGCTCACTCGCCGGAAGGGGATGGCGGGCGGGAGCCGTCCCTTAGGCTACCGGCGCGGACTGTCCGAGTCGAATCGATTCGGGTGCAGCGATTCAGAAGGAGGTCGGATCAATAAGGATGCGTTCAAAGGCGAGCTCTGCCGCCCCGACCATTAGGAGGTCGGCTCCCAACTTCGACTGCACGATCTGCACGCTTTCCCTGGACACGATCAACGCCTGATCATTCACCAGATCGCGCAAGTAATCCGGCTCTCGCGCGTGGATAGCGCCGAGGAATCCACCGAGCACGACGAGCCTGGGATTCAGCAGATTGACGACGTTGCGAATAGCGATGGCAAGAAATCCGAGCTGGCGGCGCACTTCATCAATGACCGCCGGGTTCGTCGACTCGACAAGGGCCGTCGACAGCATTGCCGCGTCAGCATCAGCCAATCCGACAAGCCGGAGCAGCGACGATCTGCTCACTTCGGTTTCCAGGCATCCCATCGCACCGCAATGACAGCGGATGCCGTTGGCCGACACGAAGCTGTGTCCGATTTCACCGGCATAGCCCGCAACCCCGGCGAGCGGTCGCCCTGAAGCGAGCAGCCCTCCGCCGACGCCGCTCGCTCCCCCGTTGATGTATACGAGATCGTCCACGCCTCGGCCAGCGCCGAAGACACTCTCGGCCAGGGCTCCCAAGCTAGCGTCATTCGCAGCGGAAACGGGAAGCCCCGTCGCATCTGCGAGCGCGCCGGCGAGCGGCGCATCCCGCCAGCCGAGGTGAGGCGCGAGCCGCACGACACCGTCCTCGGCCCGAACGACTCCCGGCACAGCAACTCCCACACCCACGATTCGCTGGTTCGGAGTCAGTTGCCCGCTGAGCTCAGCGATGAGCGACGCCGCCAGCTCCACGACCTCGCTCATGCTGGGGATGTGGTCGAACGGTCGCCGCAGGCGGTTCGTCACTGTCAACCCGAGTTCGACGATTCCGACCGTCAGGGCGTCGATTTCCGGATGCACGGCGAAGGCGACCGCGCTCGGCCCAGGCTTCACGACCGGGCTGGGTCTCCCTACGCGATTCGATGCGTCAGGTTCAACCTCGACGACGAGCCCTTTCTCGACGAGTTCAGCGACGAGCACGGCGATCGTCGAGCGATTGAGCCCCGTGCGCCGAGTGAGCTCCGCGCGAGATATGCCTTGAGAGTAATGCGTCAGGCGCAGGAGGAGTGAGAGGTTGTTGCGGCGAAGGTCATCGCCGCTGTTGCCTCGCGATGTCGGAGCGTGCGATTTCAACGGTTGCGCCCCCTCACGCGCTAGGTGTCATTCCTAAGCCACACCGTAGCAAGCGTGCGCGATTCACGCCGTCACCACCGGGATCACTCGATACCGCTATTGCGAGATGTCGATCACCGGGTAATATGTCTATTGAAACAACAAACTATTAAGAACCGTCATCAAAGACGCTGACCGTGAGGAATCGCATGACGCTGCATCCAACACCTGCTGACAAGTTTTCCTTCGGTCTCTGGACGATCGGTTACAACGGCGCTGACCCGTTCGGCGGCCCAACGCGCGCGCACCTCGATGTCGTGCACGCAGTAGAGAAACTCGCCGAGCTGGGTGCCTACGGCTTGACGTTCCACGACGACGATCTGTTCGCTTTCGGCTCGACCGACGCCGAGCGGCAGCACGAAATCGACCGACTCATGAGCGCGCTCGCCGACACCGGGCTGACCGTGCCGATGGTCACCACCAACCTGTTCAGCGCGCCGGTCTTCAAAGACGGTGGATTCACCTCGAACGACCGCGCCGTGCGTCGTTTTGCAATCCGCAAGGTTATTCGCAACATCGACTTGGCCGCGGAGCTCGGCGCGAAGACCTTCGTCATGTGGGGCGGCCGCGAAGGCGCCGAATACGACAGCGCGAAGAACGTGGGAGCTGCTCTCGAACGGTATCGCGAGGCGGTAAACCTCCTGGGCGACTACGTCACCGACAAAGGATACGACATCCGCTTCGCCATCGAACCGAAGCCCAACGAGCCACGAGGGGACATTCTGCTGCCTACCCTCGGTCACGCTATCGCGTTCATCAACTCGCTGGAGCGCCCAGAACTCGTCGGGGTGAACCCTGAAGTCGGCCACGAGCAGATGGCCGGACTGAACTTCACCGCAGGCATCGCGCAGGCGCTCTTCCACGGAAAGCTGTACCACATCGATCTCAACGGACAGCGGGGCATCAAGTACGACCAGGATCTCGTCTTCGGGCACGGGGACTTGCACAACGCCTTCTCGCTCGTCGACCTTCTGGAGAACGGTGGCCCGAATGGCGGACCGGCCTACGACGGCCCCCGCCACTTCGACTACAAGCCGTCGCGCACCGAGGACGAGACCGGCGTTTGGGACTCGGCGGCTGCGAACATGCGCACCTACCTGCTGTTGAAGGAGCGGGCGGCAGCATTCCGCGCCGACCCCGAGGTGCAGGACGCACTCGCGGCCGCGCGCGTTCCCGAGCTGTCGCTACCAACGCTGAACGAGGGCGAGAGCTACGACGACATTCTCGCCGACACGACCGCCTACGAAGGCTTCGACTCGAGCTCGTACTTCAACGCCAAGGGTTTCGGCTTCGTGCGCCTACAACAGCTGGCCACCGAACACCTCCTCGGTGCTCGCTAGCTCCCGCCGACCCACCCACCCACACACTCACCCACACACCCACCCCGAGTTGCCCACTCTCGCCGCATATTCGGCTCGCGAGACGGCACATGTGGGCAACTCGGGGTTCTAGGGTGGGCACTGTGCACGGCGAGTACAGGGCACGAAAGAAACAGCGCACGAGAGAAAGGCCTGACATGACATTGGTTGCTGGGGTCGATTCCTCCACCCAGAGTTGCAAGGTCGTGATCTGCGACCTCGAAACGGGCGCCATTGTCCGCACCGGCCGTGCGACGCATCCGGTCGGCACCGAAGTGGACCCGGCGGCATGGTGGGACGCGCTTCTCGAGTCCATCGCGGATGCGGGCGGAATCGACGACGTGTCGGCCGTCGCGGTCGCGGGCCAGCAACACGGCATGGTCGCACTGGACAGTGACGGTCACGTCATCCGACCCGCGCTACTCTGGAACGACACCCGCTCCGCGCCGTCGGCGGCCCACCTTATCGCGGAGATCGGCGCGGAGGATTTCGCGCGCCGCACCGGTTCCGTGCCCGTGGCGTCGTTCACGCTAACTAAACTGCGGTGGCTCGCTGATAACGAGCCGAATAATGCCGCCCGCGTCGCCGCCGTCGCCCTTCCTCACGATTGGCTGACGTGGCGGTTGCGGGGCTACGGCCCCATCGGCGAGAGCCCGAATGGTCCAGAGCTCGAGGCCCTCACTACCGATCGCTCCGACGCGAGCGGCACGTCGTACTGGAATCCCGCTACCGGCGAATACGACCGCGAGCTCATCGCCGCCGCTTTCGGAAATTCAGGAAACGCTGCGTCGCTCATACTCCCCCGCGTATTGAATGCGGGCGAGAGCGCAGGCACGGTGGCGCGTCTTCCTGAATTTCCGAAAGCGGGCGCGGGGATCGTCGTCGGCGCGGGCGCGGGCGATAACGCGGGCGCCGCCCTCGGGCTCGACGCCGGCCCCGGCGACGTCGTCGTCTCGATCGGCACCTCGGGCACAGTGTTCGCCGTCACCGATAGACCCATCACTGACACGACCGGCACCGTGGCGGGATTTGCGGATGCCGCTGGCGACTTCCTGCCCCTCATCGCTACCCTCAACGCGGCCCGCATTCTCGATTCGATCGCCAAGCTCCTCGGGGTAGACCACACAGCGCTCGGACTCCTCGCTCTCGAAGCCGAGCCCGGCTGCGGAGGTCTCGTGTTACAGCCGTACTTCGAGGGCGAGCGCACGCCGAATCTGCCCGACGCAACGGCGAGCCTCTTTGGCATGACCCTCGCGAGCACGTCACGGGAGAATCTCGCCCGAGCGGCGATAGAGGGACTCTTGTGTGCGTTGGCAGACGGGCTCGATGCGATCAGGAATCAGGGTGTGGTCGCCGACCGAATCCTGATCGTCGGCGGTGCTGCGCAGAATCCCGCGGTGCAGGCGATAGCCGGTCAGGTCTTCGACGTTCCCGTGGTGATTCCTGAACCGGGAGAATACGTAGCGCTGGGCGCCGCGCGCCAAGCCGCATGGACCCTGACCGCGGAGCGCCCTGACTGGCCAATCGCGATCGCTGCTACACCGGCGGCCGATTTTCGCCCGGTCATTCGCGAGCAGTACGCGAAACGCCAGTAGCGCCAGTAGCGCCACTGCAACCTAGGCACGCATACGGAGAGGGGCAGTCCCCGGGTGGGAACTGCCCCTCTTTGTCGTGAGTGAGATTTGTCGTGAGTGAGAAGTTAGCGACCGCCGGCGCGCCGCTTGTTGAACACGTCGAAGGCAACGGCGAACAACAGCACAAGGCCCTTCACCGCTTGCTGCCACTCGATGCCGATACCGAGGATCGACATACCGTTGTTGAGCACACCGATGATGAGACCACCGATGATCGCGCCGCCGATGGTGCCGACACCACCCTGCACGGCCGCGCCACCGATGAACGCCGCAGAGATCGCCTCCAGCTCGAAACCGTCGCCCGCCTTCGGGCCAGCCAAGTTCAATCGCGCCGTGAAGACGAGACCGGCGAGAGCTGCGAGCACGCCCATGTTGACGAAGATGTAGAAGTCGACCTGGCGAGTCTTGACGCCCGAGAGCTCGGCGGCGTGTCGGTTGCCACCGATCGCGTAGATGTGGCGACCGAAGACGCTACGCGTCGTGAGGATGCCGTAAATCAGCACGAGCGCGGCCAGGATGATCAGCGTGATCGGGATGCCCTTGAACGTCGCGAGAGCGTAGGCGACAAAGCCAACAGCAACCGAGACGAGCACAATCTTTCCGACAAACCAGAGCATGGGCTCTATGTCTTGCCCGTACTTCAGGCGGGCGCGGCGAGTACGCACTTGACCGACGATGAAAATCGCGATCGCGAGAATACCCACGCCCATCGTGAGCGGATCGATCTCGAATTCGCCGAACGCATCCGTGATGAATCCATTACCGAGCGCCCGATACTCCGCCGGGAACGATCCGATGTTGGCGTTGCCGAGCACCACCAGAGCCAGTCCACGGAAGATAAGCATGCCTGCCAGCGTCACGATGAACGCTGGTATGCCCACATAGGCGATCCAGAACCCCTGCCACGCTCCGACGGCGGCGCCGATGAGCAACGAAAGGATGATCGCGAGGAACCACGGCAGTTCCATCTTGACCGCGAATACTCCCGACATCGCTCCGACGAATGCGGCGACAGATCCGACCGAGAGGTCGATATGGCCGGCGACGATCACCATGACCATGCCGACCGCGAGAATCAGGATGTAGCCGTTCTGAACGATCAGGTTCGAGATATTCTGCGGGCGAAGCAGGATGCCGTTTGTCAGCACCGCGAAGAGCACCACGACCGCGAGAAGAGCGAGCAGGATGCCGTTCTTTCCGAGATCCTGCAATACGTGCGTGAGCGACGCCGTGAACTTGTTCTGCGGCGCGTCGCCCTCGACCGGCCGGTTGTCTGTGACAGTCATTGTCGAATTACTCCTTTGTGTTCCGACAGCCGGGGCTAGCGGGCTTTTTCCATGGTCATGAGTTTGATGAGGCGCTCCGGAGTTGCTTCCGCAACGGGGAGCTCCCCGGTAATCCGCCCTTCGGAGAGTGCATACACGCGGTCCGAGATGCCGAGCAATTCGGGCAGTTCAGAGGAGATGACGATGATGCCTTTCCCCTCCGCGGCGAGCTTGTTGATGATCGTGTAGATCTCGTACTTCGCTCCGACGTCGATTCCTCGGGTCGGCTCGTCAAGAATCAGCACGTCGGGATCGGAGTAGATCCACTTGGACAGAACAACCTTTTGCTGGTTACCGCCCGACAACTTGCCGGTCTTCGCGAGCACGGTTGGTGACTTGATGTTCATGCTCTTGCGGTAGTCGTTGGCGACACGAAACTCTTCGTTGTCGTTGACGAGGCCGAGGCTCGTCAACTTCTCGAGGGATGCCGCTGAGATGTTGCGCTTGATGTCATCGATGAGGTTGAGTCCGTAGGTCTTGCGATCCTCGGTTGCGTAGGCGATGCCATTTCGAATGGCCTCCGCAACGGTGCGGGTCTTGATCTCTTCACCGCTCTTGAACACTCTGCCGCTGATTCGTGAACCGTAGCTGCGCCCGAACAAGCTCATCGCGAATTCGGTGCGCCCTGCGCCCATGAGCCCAGCGATTCCGACAATCTCGCCACGGCGAACATTGAGATTCACGTTGTCGACGACGACGCGAGTTGGGTCTTGCGGGTGGTGTGCAGTCCAGTCCTCGACTCGCAGGATCTCCTCGCCGATGTGGGGAGTGTGATCTGGGTAACGATGTTCCAAGTCGCGCCCGACCATGTCCTTGATGATGCGCTCTTCGGTCACGTCGTCCTTGGCGATCGTTTCGATCGTCTGACCATCACGGATGACCGTGACCGAATCCGAAATCTTCTTGATCTCGTTGAGCTTGTGACTGATGATGATCGAGGTGATCCCCTGCCCCTTGAGGTGCAGGATCAGGTTGAGCAGGTGATCCGAATCTTCATCGTTGAGAGCAGCGGTGGGTTCGTCGAGAATTAGCAGCTTCACGCGCTTCGATAGCGCCTTTGCAATCTCGACGAGTTGCTGCTTGCCGACCCCAATATCCATGATTTTGGTGACCGGGTTCTCCCGGAGACCCACCCGGGCGAGAAGCTTGGCAGCTTCCGAGTTGGTCTTGTTCCAGTCGATGAGCCCCGCGAATCCCTTGACCTCATTGTTGAGGAAGATGTTTTCAGCGATCGACAAGTGCGGGCTCAACGCCAGCTCTTGGTGAATGATGACGATGCCCTCGTGTTCGCTGTCACGAATGTCTTTGAAGTGCATCGTTTTGTTCTCGAAGACGATATCGCCGTCATATGTTCCGTGCGGGTATACGCCCGACAACACCTTCATGAGCGTCGACTTGCCGGCGCCATTCTCGCCGCAGATGGCGTGAACCTCGCCGCGAGCCACCTCAAGGGTGACGTCGGATAAGGCCTTTACGCCCGGAAAGGTCTTGGTGATCGACCGCATTTCCAGGATGTTCGTTGTCACTGTTACCGGCTTTCTTACGACTTTGTGAGTAATGCTGGTGGTGGGGAGCCTACTCCCCACCACCAGCGGATTATGGATGCCGCGTCGACCTAGAGGCCGAGGTCCTCGGCGGTCCAGTATCCGGTGTCGACAAGCGCGGTGACCACGTTGTCCTTGACGACGGGAACCGGGCCGAGAAGGAACGACGGAACGACCTTCACGCCGTTGTCGTACGTCTCGGTGTCGTTCGTCTCGGGCGTCTCACCGTTGAGCAGAGCCTCGGCCATTCCGGCCGCGACCTTGGCGAGCTCACGCGTGTCCTTGAAGATGGTCGCGTACTGCTCGCCGGCGAGGATTGCCTTGACCGAGTCGACCTCAGCGTCCTGTCCGGAAATGATCGGCCAGCCTTCGCCGACGGAGTATCCCGCACCTTCCAGTGCGGAGATGATTCCCCGCGAGATGCCGTCGTAGGGCGACAGCACGGCGTTGATCTTCGAACCGTCGGAGTACGTCGAAGTGATGATGTTCTCGAGGCGGCTCTGCGCTTCTTCACCATCCCAACGCAGCGTTGCGGCCTGTTCGATGTCGGTCTGACCGCTCTTGACAACGAGCGTTCCGTCGTCGACAAGCGGCTGGAGCACGTCCATGGCGCCGTTGAAGAAGAAGAACGCGTTGTTGTCGTCGAGTGAACCGGCGAACAGCTCGATGTTGAACGGACCGGCAGGTGCGCCCTCGATCGGGGTGCCGTCGAGTTCTGCGAGGCCGAGCCCGTTGAGGATCGTCCACGCCTGCTGCTGGCCAACAAGGAAGTTGTCGAACGTCGCGTAGTAGTCGACGTTCTCCGAGTCGCGGATGAGGCGGTCATATGCGATAACCGGGATGCCCGCGTCGCCAGCGTCCGCGAGGATGTTGGTGAGCGTCGTTCCGTCGATCGCGGCGATGATGAGCGCTTCCGCGCCCTTGGTGATCATGTTCTCTACCTGGCTGACCTGGGTCGGGATGTCGTCTTCTGCGTACTGCAAGTCGACGGTGAAGCCCTGTTCCTCAAGAGTGTCCTTGAGGGCGTTGCCGTCAGCGATCCAGCGCTCGGACGACTTCGTCGGCATCGCGACGCCGACAACGCCGCCGCCGCCTCCGCCGCCTCCATCGCCGTCGCCCGATCCGGTCGACGTGCAGGCCGCGAGGCCCGCAACCATGGCGCCTGCGGCGACCAGGGAGAGAAGTGCCTTCTTCTTCACTGTGATTCCTTTCGAATGTATGGACGTCGTTGTCGTTGTGTGTGGTGCAAATGCATCCGGGTTCGTCCATGAAACCCGGATCCCAAATCGAGATTGCTCTCGGGGGCTTGTGGTGCTTGCGTCAGATGCCCTGCGCAAGTCGGTAGTACGCCGCGTTCCAGCGCACTTCCCTGGTGAATTCGCGAATAGTCGTGTCTTCGTCGATGACGAGCAACTCGACCTTCGCCATGTCAGCGAAGTCACGGAACACGTCGATTCCCACTGCTGTGGTCATGACCGTGTGGTGGGCCGCGCCTGCGATAAGCCATGCAGCAGCGCTCGTTTCGAAGTCCGGAGCGGGCTTCCACACTGCGCGACCGACGGGCAGGTTCGGCATCGGCGCGTCGAGTGGAACGTTCTCGACAACATTTGCCACGAGGCGGAAGCGATCGCGCATGTCACTCATCGCCACGACGACGGCGGGACCGGGGTCGGCATCGAAAACGAGGCGCACCGGGTCTTCGCGGTTGCCGATGCCCAACGGATGGATCTCCAAACTCGCCCGAGCTTTCGACAGAGAAGGGCTCACTTCGAGCATGTGCGCGCCGAGAATCTTCTCTTCGCCGGGAACCAGGTGATAGGTGTAATCCTCCATGAGGGATGCGCCCCCCGGCAGCCCCGCGCCCATCACGCTGGCGACGTGCACGAGAATCGACGTCTTCCAGTCGCCCTCGCCGCCGAAGCCGTAGCCGTCGGCCATGAGTCGTTGCACGGCTAGTCCGGGAAGTTGGCGGAGCGCGCCGAGGTCTTCGAAGCTCGTCGTGAATGCGCCGAATCCGCCTGCTTCGAGGAAGGAGCGGAGCCCGAGCTCGATGGCAGCGCCGTAGCGAAGCGATTCGTGCCGCGCCGCACCGCGCCGCAATTCGGGAACGATGTCGTAGAGGTCGATGTAGTCGGCGACAAGAGCGTCGATATCCGCGTCGCTTTGAGCGTGCACGGCGTCGGCGAGTTCGTTGACGCCCCAGGTGTTGACCTGCACTCCGAAGCGCAATTCGGCTTCGGTCTTGTCGCCCTCGGTGACGGCGACGAAGCGCATATTGTCTCCGAAGCGAGCGAGCTTGAGCGAGTGGGCGGCCGCCCAGCCGCACGCGGCGCGGCTCCAGGTGCCGACTGACTGGGTCACCGACGGGCTCGACACGTGACCGACCACGGTCTTGCGGGCGACTCCGAGCCGCGACTGGATATAGCCGAACTCACGGTCGCCGTGCGCCGCCTGGTTGAGGTTCATGAAATCGAAGTCGATCTCGCCCCACGGCAGCGCAACGTTCGCCTGAGTGTGCAGATGGAGTAGCGGCTTCCGCAGGGCGTCGAGGCCCGCGATCCACATCTTTGCGGGGCTGAACGTGTGCATCCAGGCGATGACGCCAACGACTGCGTCGGAGTTGTTCGCATCCAGCGCGAGACGGCGAATGGACTCGCTGTCTTTCAACACTGGCTTCCAGACGATCGTGACCGGCACATCCGACGACGCGTCGAGTGCTCGAGCGATCTCCTGCGACTGCTCTGCCACCTGGCGGAGAGTCTCCTCGCCGTAGAGGTTCTGGCTTCCGGTAACGAACCACACTTCTCTCGTTGTGAGGTCGGGAATGATGCTGCGGCTCACGCGAGGGCTCCTGCCGGGTCTTGTCCGTAGACGTTCTGGTATCTGTCGAAAAGCGCGTCGATCGCGCCGGTGGGGATCTCCACGAGATCCCCACCCTGACGTGCGATGTGCACGGTGCGCGCGACGTCCTCGACCATCACCGCGGCCTTGACTGCGTCTTTCGCGTCCTTGCCGATCGTGAACGGGCCGTGGTTGCGCATGAGCACGGCGCGTGAGCGGTGCCCGGTGAGCGTCGCAACGATGCCGCGTCCGATGGAGTCATCGCCGATGATGGCGAAAGGACCGATGGGGATCTCGCCGCCGAACTCATCGGCCATTGCCGTGATGACGCAGGGAATCGATTCGCCACGAGCCGCCCACGCGGTCGCATACGTGGAATGCGTGTGAACAACCCCACCGACTTCGGGCATATTCCGATATACGTATGCGTGTGCTGCGGTGTCGCTGGACGGGCTGCGGTCCGAACCGGGTGTGCCGCCGATCACCGTGCCCTCCAAGTCGCAGAGAATCATGTTCTCCGGGCTGAGCTCGTCATACGAGACACCACTCGGTTTGATCACGAAAAGTTCGGCGCCCGGCACTCGGCCGGAAACGTTGCCGCCGGTCCAGATGACGAGCCCATATCGGGTCAGCTCGCCGTGAAGCCGGGCGACATCGTCGCGGGTGCGGGCGATCGCTACCTCGATCTCAGGAGTGAAGGTGGTCACGCGTGTGCTTCCTTCCGCATTGCCTTGAGGCGGTGCATGACGTCGTTCCCTCCGCGCCCGAAGTAGTCGTAGAGGGTTGAGTACTCGGCGTAGAGTAGGTCGTAGGCATCCGCTGCCTCGGTGTTCGGGCTATACACAGCCTTGTTGACCTTGCCCATCGCTGCCCCGGCGTCGCGCACGCTCTGATATGCCCCCGCCGCGACCGCCGCGTGGATGGCCGACCCGAGAGCTGGGCCCTGCGTGCTCGCGATCACGGAGATCGGCATGCGCAGAACATCGCTGTACACCTGCATGAGGAACGGGTTGCGCAGTAGTCCGCCAGCCACGATGAACTCGGTCACCGGAACGCCGCTCGCCGCGAAAGTCTCCACAATCTTGCGGGTGCCGAAGGCGGTCGATTCGAACAGGGCTCGGTAGATCTCCTCGGCGCGGGTGGTGAGGGTTGCCCCGAACACCACGCCGCTGAGTTTGGCGTCGACGAGCACCGACCGGTTACCACCGAACCAGTCGAGTGCGACCAGTCCGTGACCGCCGACTGGCTGATCCTTGATGAGTTCGGTGAGGTGTTCGTGCACGCTGATGCCGGCCGTCGCGGCCTCGTCGTGGTAGCGAGCGGGTACCTGGTTGTTCACAAACCACGCGAAGATGTCACCGACACCGGATTGTCCGGCTTCATAGCCGTAGAGTCCGCTGACGATACCGCCGTCAACCACGCCACACATCCCCGGCACTTCGCGCAATACATCAGAGTTCATGACGTGGCAGGTCGAGGTGCCCATAATGGCGACCATTTGGCCCGGCTCGGTCGCCTGTGCGGCAGGGGCTGTGACGTGCGCATCAACGTTGCCGACTGCCACGGCGATACCCTCGGGAAGACCAGTCCATGCGGCGGCCTCGGCCGTCAGCGTGCCGGCCGCGTCACCAAGCTGGCCGATCTCGTGGGCGACCTTGGTCACGGCGAAATCGGCGAAGTCGGGGTTGAGCGCGCCGAGGAAGTCCTCGCTCGGATACGCACCGTCCTGGTACACGCCCTTGTACCCGGCGGTGCAGGCGTTGCGCACATAGTTGCCGCACAGTTGCCAGACGATCCAGTCGGCTGCTTCCACCCAGTGGTCCATCAGGTGGTAGAGCTCGGGGTCTTCCTCGAGCAATTGCAGGCCTTTCGCGAACTCCCACTCGCTGGAGATCAGTCCCCCGTAGCGCGGGAGCCACGATTCGCCGCGCTCGGCTGCCAGCGCGTTGATTCGATCTGCCTGCGCCTGGGCAGCGTGGTGCTTCCAGAGCTTCACGTAGGCGTGGGGGCGACCGGCGAAGCCTTCGACTTCGTTGAGAGGAGTTCCGTCGGCGAGCACGGGCAACGGTGTTGAGGCGGTGAAGTCCGTACCGATGCCGATGACCTTCGACGGGTCGATTCCTGCGTTGGCAATAGCCTGGGGAACCGCGGTCTTCAGAACATCCACGTAATCGGACGCGACCTGCAACGCCCACTCTGGCGGAAGTTTGGCTCCGGATGCCGCGAGCGTGGTGTCCATGACAGCGTGCGGGTAGTCGAGAACGCCAGCTCCGAGTTCGACGCCGTCGGAGACGCGGACAACGACCGCGCGACCGGAGAGCGTTCCATAGTCGACTCCGATGACGTATTGCTCATCGCGCGAGTCGGAGGATTCAGCGTGGGGGGAGTTGTTCACTCGTGACCTCGTTGTCGATTGCTTTCGTCATGTGACCGTTCACATCATGCTCCGCCATGTTACAACCGTGCTACGCGAGTGTGTCAAGGCCGAGCGTCAAAACCCAATGTCACTTTTCGGTAACCACGCCGTGACGACGACTCCCGCTGGCGCTGAATTGTCACAATTTGGTAGCGCTCCGCCGGCCGATTGTCGGTTCACGGTAACCCCGGAGCGGAGTGGGGTCACAAAATCCGCGCAAGAACGGCGAAACGATCCAATGCAATCGATGAGATTGCGATGAGAACGCCAGAAGTCTCAGCAAATTGGGGGGTTGCGCCGCGCGTTACACGGGTGCACTGTGGCTACGTCCAGCGTTAGCAGAATAATTCTCTACTTTACTGAACGAGCCACGCCACCACCCGGCACCACCCGGCCCCACCCCCGGCGGTGTCGGACCCCACCTTCCGCTCCCGAGTAGCCGAGGTATTTATGCACCGCAGCGTATGCACCCCCAGGATCAGCTAGCCATGACGAATCCGCTCGTTCGCTGGAGTGTCCAGTTTCGGCTCCTGGTCCTTGCCCTTGCGGTCGGCATCATCGCCATGGGCCTGGTTTCCCTCCCTCGAATGTCGGTCGAGACGCTCCCCGACTTCGAACCACCGCACGTGGAGATTCAGACCGAAGCCCTTGGTCTGTCGGCAGCGGAAGTAGAACAACTCATCACCGCGCCCATGGAAGCCGACATCCTCAATGGCGTTGCATACCTCGACGAGATCCGGTCGCAGTCGATCCCCGGGCTGTCATCGATTGAGCTCGTGTTCGAGCCCGGCACCGACATTTTCCGAGCGCGCCAACTCGTAGCGGAGCGCCTCACCCGCACCGGCGCTCTGCCAAAGGTTTCCACACCCCCCGTTCTCATGCAGCCGCTGTCGTCAACTAGCCGCGTCATGGTCCTTCAGCTGTCGTCCCCCGACATCTCCCTCATGGACATGTCCCTTCTCGCGCGGTGGAACATCAAGCCGCGGCTCATGGGTGTGCCGGGCGTGGCGAACGTATCGATCTGGGGACAACGCGAACAGCAGATGCAGGTTCAGGTTGACCCGCAAGTGCTGCAGTCCAAGGGCGTCACCCTCGACCAGGTCATCAAGACGACCGGCAACGCCGTCTGGGTGTCCCCGCTGACCTTCCTCGAATCATCCACTCCCGGCACCGGCGGGTTCCTCGAAACCGGGAACCAACGGCTTGGCATCCAGCACGTGCTCCCGATCACCAACCCGGATCAGCTCGCCACCGTAAGCATCGAAGATGTCGTCGGTCCTCCGTTGACTCTGGGCGATGTGGCCACCGTCGTCGAGGAACACCAACCCCTCATCGGTGACGCTGTCGACGAGGGCGCGTCGAGTCTTGTGCTCGTCGTCGAGAAGTTTCCCGGGGCGAGCACTCTCGACGTAACCGCCGGAGTTGAGACGGCGTTTGAATCCCTCGCGCCTGGGCTCAGTGGAATCGACGTCAACACCACGGTCTACCGGCCGGCGTCATTCATCGACTCTGCGGTGGAGGGGCTCGGTCTGGGCGCGCTCGTCACCGGGATCCTGATCGCCGCCGCACTCGGCCTGATGTTCCGCTCCTGGCGGCTCGCAGTGGTGGGGATCGTTGTGATCTCGGTTTCGACGATCGCGGCAGCCCTTGTACTCTTTGCCCTCGGCTTCACGATGAACGCGCTTGTGTTCGCCGGTTTGGTGATTGCCCTTGCCGTCGTCGTCGGCGATGTGGCGGCCGACATCGAGAGTCTCCGGAGGTTCAGGAGCAGAACCTCGATCGACGGCAGCGAGACGGCCGGGCTCACTCGCGCGGAGCTCATCGGCGTGACGCTGCAACACAGCCGAAACCCGGTGGCGTTCGCGTCGCTGACGATGATCGTGGCGATCGTGCCGGCGCTGTTCATTCCCGACGTCGCCGGGGCGCTCATCAATCCACTGGTACTCGCCTTTATCGCCGCCGTCGCCACAGCCATGGTCGTGGCCTGGACCCTCACGCCCGCGCTCGGCATCACCGTGCTGACCGCGAAAAAGGCGCAGGAGTCCCCGAAAATCGCGCAACGCATTCGCGAGTCATACTCCCGGGCATTGCAGGGAACACGCGGCCGCGCACGTTGGTCGATCGCAGCGGGCGCCGTTCTCGCGATCGTTGCGGTGGCCCTGGTCCCGGGTTTTGCACTCGCTGAACCCACGACGCCTCGCCTGCAAGACCGCACGCTCCTCGTGCGCGTCGACGCTATGGCGGGCACATCGATGGGCGAGATGTCGCGCATCTCCGCCGCGATCGGCGATGAAGTCAGCGGACTCGACGGCGTAGAAGGCGTCGGCGGCCACGTCGGGCGGGCGATCACCTCAGACCGCATTGTCGGTGCCAACTCCGCCGAACTGTGGGTGTCCTTAACTGACGGCGCCCGTTTCGGCGACGTGAGCGAGGCCGTCGCCGAGATCGTCGACGGTTTTCCCGGTCTGACGAGCACGGTGCTCACGTATGGGGGTCAGCAATTGGCCGGCCAGCTCGCACGGTCGTCAACCGATTTCGCCGTGCGTGTGTACGGCGTCGACATTGCGACCATCGCCACCGTCGCCGACGAGGTGCGCGACGCGATCGATGGCATCGAGGGCCTTGTTGACCCGCGACTCGACAGGTCGCCCATCGAACCGGTCGCTGAGATCGAAGTCGACCTCGACGCGGCACAACGAGCAGCGATCAAACCCGGCGACGTGCGACGTGCGGCTGCGGCATTGCTGCAGGGCCTCGATGTGGGATTCCTTTTCGAATCGCAGAAGGTCTTCCAGGTAGTCGTCACAGGCATCCCGAGCGCCCGAAACAGTCTGACGAGTGTGCAGGACTTGTTGATCGACACGCCGAACGGCGGACACGTGCGCCTCGGCGACATCGCCGATGTGCGCATCGCCGGCAACGAAACGGTGATCAACCACGTGGACACTTCCCGGTACATCGACATCGTGGCTGATCTCCACGGTCGCTCCGTCGCAGACGTCTCCGCTGACGTCAACGAGGCGATTAGCCAGATCGATTTCCCACGCGAGTATCACGCCGAGATCCCGAGCGCCTTTGCGGAGAATCGAAGCAACATGCTCATGCTGTTGGGTGTGGTGATCGCCGCCATCGTCGGCATCCTGGTGCTCATCCAGGCCGCTGTCTCCAGCTGGCGCACGGCTTTCGTGCTGTTCCTGACGATCCCCGCATCCCTTGCCGGTGGCGTCATCGCCGCGGTTCTCAGTGGGGGTGCGCAGACCACGCTCGCGGTGGTCGCGTTCGTCGCGCTTCTCGGAGTCGCGGTGCGCGAGAGCGTGCTTCTCGTGCGGCTCATTCAGACCCGACAGCTCGGTCGCAGTGAATTCGCGCGAGATCTCACGAGCGACGTGGCCAATGCTGCGCGCGATCGGGTGACGCCCACGCTCACCACGCTGGGGATATCGGCCATCGCGCTCGTTCCGATCGTCGTATTCGGCGGCTCTATCGGAATTGCAGTCATCCTGCCTCTCGCCGTGATTTTCTGGGGCGGGCTGCTGACAATCGCCCTCGTGACACTCTTCGTGCTTCCGCCGATACTCATGCGCTTCGGTGCTGGCGTCCCAACAGATCCTTTCGCCCCGATTCCCGTATCGCGCGGGACCGCAGTTCAGGAGGGTTAGACCCATGCACACCACTCGAGGGATAAACAGCACAAGCCGCGCTACCGCCGCGGCGATCGCGCTCCTGTGTCTTGGCGGGTTCGTCAGCGGATGTTCTGCGGAAGAATCGGCCGCGAGCGACTCGCACGAGCCGATCACGGTGGAAGAAATGGGCGAAGTCAACAAGCTCACCCTGACCGAGAAGGCGGCGGACCGTCTCGGTATCGAGACGAGCGAGGTGCGAGAGGATATAGCGGGCGGCGCGATCGTCGACTACGCGGCACTCATGTACGACGCGTCCGGCCAGACCTGGGTCTACGTCAATCCCGAGCCACTCGTCTTCATGCGCGAGGCCGTCGAAGTGACGCGCATCGACGGCGATGTCGTGACGTTGAGCGAAGGCCCTGCCGCTGGCACCGATGTCGTGGTGGTGGGCGCCGCAGAGTTGTTCGGGGCCGAGTTCGACACGGCACACTGACGTGCGCAGAATAATCGGCTTCAGCCTCAAATTCCGCGCGATCGTCGTCGCGATCGCCTTCGGAATCATGATGATTGGCGCGGCGCAGGCCGCAAGCGCTTCGGTCGACGTCTTTCCCGAATTTGCGCCGCCGCGCGTCGAGATCCAGACCACGTGTCTAGGCCTGACAGCGGCGGAAGTCGAAGAACTCGTCACCGTTCCGCTCGAGCAAGCCCTCAACGGCGTCGAGAACCTCGACGAGATGCGATCGAAGTCCGTCTCGCAACTGTCGTCGATCGTTCTCATCTTCGAACCGGGCACCGACCTGCTAACCGCCCGGCAGCTGGTGTCCGAGCGCGTGGCGACCGTGGTGGAAACCCTGCCCAGCTGGGCCGCTCCCCCGGTCATGCTGCAGCCGCTGTCTTCCACGAGCCGCGTGATGAAAATCGGCGTCACCTCTGATTCGCTGTCACTCATCGACCTGTCGATGCTCGCGCACTACAAGTTCCGCGCCGCCATTCTCGCCGTGCCCGGAGTGGCCAATGTGGCCATTTGGGGCGCCAGGAAGGAGACGCTACAAGTGCGCGTCGACCCGACGCGGATGCAAGCGCATAACGTGACGTTGGAGGAAGTCAAGGAGGTCACCAACGACGCACTCGATGCTGGACTGCTCGCGTTCTCCGTCGGCACGGTCGTTGCGACCGGCGGATTCATCGAGACCGCGTCCCAACGCATCGGCATCGAACACGTGCTTCCGATCACGAACGCGAGCGAACTCGCGCAGGTCGTGGTCAAGGATTCACCGCAAGGCGCGGTGAGGCTGGCCGACATCGGCGACGTCGTGGTCGATCACAACCCGCTCATCGGCGACGCGGTTATCGACGACGGCGAAGGCCTCATGCTCATCGTCGAGAAGCTCCCGTGGGGAAACACGCTCGAAGTCACGCGAGGGGTCGAGGAAGCGCTCGAGAAGATTCGCCCGGCTCTCAGCGACGTCACGGTCGACACGTCGATTTTCCGGCCAGCGACATTCATCGAAGAGTCGATCGATAACCTCACGCTCGCCCTGCTTCTGGGCATCCTTCTCGTCATCATGGTGCTCGGCGCATTCCTATTCCAGTGGCGCACGGCGCTCATCAGCCTCATCGCGATTCCGCTCTCCCTGCTCACCGCCGTCGTCGTGCTGATCACTTCGGGCAGCACGATCAACACGATGGTGCTCGCCGGCTTGGTCATTGCGGTCGGCGTCGTCGTGGATGACGCGATCATCGATATTGAGAACATCACCAGGCGCCTCCGCGAGCATCGATCGCTCGGCGGCACGAAATCCGTCGCCACCGTCGTGCTCGACGCATCGATGGAAGTTCGCGGGCCGATCGTGTACGCGACGTTGATCATCGTGATCGCCGCGGTGCCGATTTTCTTCCTGCAAGGCCTCACCGGCGCATTCTTCCGGCCATTGGCGATCTCCTACACCTTCGCGGTGTTCGCCTCGATGATCGTGGCTCTAACCGTCACGCCCGCTCTCGCGCTGATACTGTTGCGCAACGCTCCACTCGAGGCGAAGGAACCACCGCTCGTCGCGTTCCTCAAGCGCCACTACGAGAAGGCCATGGCTCGCGTGATCGAGCGCCCGCGTCCTGGCTACGCAATCTTCGTGCTGTTGACCATCGGCGGCGTCGTCATATTTCCCTTCCTCGGCCAAGCGCTGTTGCCGTCGTTCAAAGAGCGAGACTTCCTCATGCACTGGGTGACGCAGCCAGGAACCTCCGTCGAAGAGGAAGTTCGGATCAGCGAAGAGGCCTGTCGTGAGCTGCTCGAGATTCCCGGCGTGCTCAATTGCGGCGCGCACATCGGTCAGGCGCTTGCCGCAGACGAAGTCGTCGGAGTCAATTTCGGCGAGAACTGGATCAGCGTCGATCCAGCGGTGGACTACGACCAGACTCTCGCCGCGGTGCAGGAAGTGGTCGACGGATACCCGGGCCTCTACCGCGATGTGCAAACGTACTTGAAGGAGCGCGTGCGCGAAGTGCTCACCGGCACTGGCGACGCGGTCGTCGTGCGAATCTACGGCGACGATCTCGACGTGCTGCGTGAGATTGCCACCGAGGTCGAGGAGATGCTCGGCGACATCCCCGAGGCGGTCGAGGAGCACGTGTCACTGCAAGTCGACATTCCGCAGATCGACGTCGAAGTCGACTTAGCGAAAGCGCAGCAGGTGGGGCTGAAGCCCGGCGACGTGCGCCGCGCGGCCGCGGCGCTCGTCGGCAGCGAAGAAGTCGGCGACCTGTGGCAAGAGGGCAAGGTTCGGGACGTGCGCATCTGGAGCAACCCGGAGGTTCGCTCCGACGTCACTGCGATCGGCAACCTGCCGATCAACACACCCGACGGCGGCACGGTTCGGCTCGCCGATGTCGCGAGCATAAAGGTGCAGGCAACTCCGAATCAGATCGAGCGCAACAACAACTCGCGTCGCATCGACGTGAGCGCGAATGCCGCGACCGATGGCGATCTCGGCATCGTTGCCGAGAAGATGGAAGAAGCGCTCGCCGAGTTCGACTTCCCGACCGGCTATCACGCCGAAGTACTCGGGGAATTCGCCGAACGCGAGCGGGCGACCCAGCAGCTCCTCCTCCTCGGACTCGCTGCCCTCGCCGTGATTTACCTCCTCCTGCAAGCCGCGTTCCGCAGTTGGCGGCTCGCCACCCTCGTGATCGTCACCCTCCCGGTGGCGCTCGTGGGCGGGGTGTTCGCTGCCTTCGCCACCGGCGGGGTGCTCTCACTGGGATCCATCGTCGGGTTCTTGACCGTCATGGGTATCGCCGCGCGCAACGGCATCCTGCTGATCAGTCACTGTCAGCACCTGCAACGCACCGAGGGAGAACCGTTCTCCACGGCAATGGTCTTGCGCGGTGCAAGCGAACGCCTCGCACCGATCTTGATGACAACGCTGGCCACGGGGCTCGCGCTCGTGCCCCTCGTCGTTCTCGGTAACCTGCCCGGCCACGAGATCGAGCACCCGATGGCGATCGTCATTCTTGGCGGGCTACTGACGTCGTCGCTACTGAACCTGTTCATCCTGCCGTCGCTCTATCTTCGCTTCGGCAAGCCGTCCGAGACGGAGGCGCCTCCCGCGCCGTCGACGACCGCCGAGCGCGAGATTGCTCCGGTTTAGCCGAATTCGGCCTCTGCTCTAGAACCGGCGGGAACGCGGCGGGGGCGCAAGCCGCGCGGTCGAACTGCGAACGACGAGACCAGGCACGATCGGGTCATGGTTGAGATCGACCTCGCCGCGCAGCTCGCCGAGGAGGAGAGCAACCGTGCGACGCCCAATCTCCGCGAAGTCCTGGCGCACCGTCGTCAGCGGCGGAAAGTAATGCGCGGCCTCGGGAACATCGTCGAAGCCGACCACGCTCATGTCGCCGGGGACCGACAGTCCGAGCTCCCGACAGGCGTGCATGAAGCCGAGCGCCATCTGATCGTTGCCGCAGAAGACCGCGGTGAAATCGCGCACCCGAAGAAGCTCCAGGCCCGCGTAATAGCCGAAATGCGCCGTCCAGTCGCCGAGAATCGGGGCACGCACCCGCAGGTCTGCTTCGCCGATCTCGCGCAGATACCCCTGCATGCGCGCTTCGGCCTCGATCCAGTCTCTGGGCCCGGAGATATGCAAGATCTCGGTGTGACCGAGCTCGATGAGATGTCGGGTCGCGAGCTTGGCACCCAGCAACTGGTCGACCGCGAGGCTGTGACCGATGTTTCTTCCGGATGACTCGATCGTGACAAACGGGATGTCCACCGACAACTCCGTGATGGCTTCGAACACGCGCACTTGCGGAGCGATGACAACGAGTGCCTCGATCGACAGACTGAGCAAGTAATCGAGCGCCGACTTGATTGACAAGTAGTCGCTTGAGCTCGGCGTTGTGATGCTGAGTCGATACCCCGCCTCTCGCGCTGACGCTTCCAGCGAGGTCAACGTCGTTGATGGACCGTAGTGGGCCGACTGCGATGACAGCACCCCGATGGTGCGCGACTT
The DNA here is from genome assembly GCA_031428675.1 of Microbacteriaceae bacterium. GTDB lineage: Bacteria > Actinomycetota > Actinomycetes > Actinomycetales > Microbacteriaceae > JANOYC01. The sequence continues at coordinate 21,881 of JANOYC010000071.1, forward strand.
GCTCGTTACGAGGGCCCTGGCGGCTTGGTTGGGGCGAAAGCCGAGTTCGGCGATCGAGTCGACGACGCGTTGCCTGGTCTCCGGCTTGATGCTCGGGCTGTTGTTGAGCACCCGCGAAACGGTCTGATACGAGACGCCGGCCAGCTTGGCGACATCGCGGATGTTGGGAGCGCGAACCTTCTCCGGTTCCATTCCCTCCCCTGCCCAGTTGGATGCCATGCGCACGGTCACATGGTGTCCGTCGACCCATTATGCCGCCAGTCGGCTCGATCCGGTCGGGCGGCTTCGGTCGGGCGGCTTCGGTCGGTTCGCCGGTCAGCAGCGATCGTCGAGGTCAGAGTCGATCGAGCGCACCGAGCACGTCGTCGACAAGATCGCGCTCACCCTCGATGCCCACCGACAACCGCACGATGTTCTCGGGCACCTCGAGCGCGGTTCCGCGCACCGATGCGTGAGTCATCTCGGACGGGTAGCCGATGAGCGACTCCACACCGCCGAGGGATTCGGCGAGCTGGAAAAGGGTAGTCGACTCGGCGAAAGCGCGGGCAGCGTTCGCGCCTCCCGCGAGCGCGACGGAGATCATCCCGCCGAATGCCTTCATCTGGCGCGCGGCAAGATCGTGGCCCGGATGGCTCGCAAGTCCCGGGTAATAGACAGCATCCAGCGCCGGATGCCCCACGAGACTCTCGGCGATCGCCATGGCATTGGAGGAGTGCTTGTCGAGACGCACGGCGAGCGTCTTGATTCCTCGAATCGTGAGCCAGGCATCCATGGGGCTTGATACGGCGCCGACGCCGAACTGGATGAAACCGATCTTGGTGGCGATTTCGTCGTCGTCGACCACCACAGCGCCGCCGAGAAGATCGGAGTGCCCGCCGAGATATTTGGTGGTGGAGTGAACAACGATGTCAGCGCCAAGCGCAATCGGCTGCTGCAGATACGGCGACGCGAACGTGTTGTCGACGACGACGAGGGCGCCGGCCTCGTGCCCGATCTCTGCGAGAGCTGCAATGTCGCTGATCTTCATGAGCGGGTTGCTGGGGGTCTCCACCCACAGGATGCGGGTCTCCGGTCGCATCGCAGCCCGCACGGCGTCGAGGTCGGCCATCTCCACCGTCGTCAGGTCGACACCCCACGGAACGTAGGCGCGATTGACGAGGCGGTGCGTGCCGCCATACACGTCGTTTCCCATCACGACGTGTGCGTCGGGCGCCAACAGCGCGCGAAAAACGGCATCTTCGGCGGAGAGACCGGACGCGAAGCTGAACGCGTGGCGTGCGCCTTCGAGAGATGCGAGCAGCTCCTGCAAAGAATCCCTCGTGGGGTTGCCGCCTCGCGCGTATTCATAGCCGCCACGGAATCCGCCGATACCGTCTTGCACGAATGTGGACGTGAAGTGGATGGGTGGAACTACCGCCCCGGTGGCCTGGTCGAAATCCTGCCCGACGTGAATGGCGCGCGTCGCGAAGTCATGGTTGTTCGAGGGCGTGGTGCTGTCTGACACGAGGATCTTTTCGTTGCGGGGCGGACGGACGACTATTCGGACACGAAGCTCAACATGTCGTGTCGGGTGAGCACGGCCGCCGGTTTGCCGTCGCTCGTCACGAGGAGAGCATCGGCACCGGAGAGCGCGCTGCGAGCGGCGGTGACCGACTCGTGCACTCCGATCAAACCGAGCGGTGGGCCGATGAATTCCCGAATGGCGTCGGTCATCTTCGCCCTGCCGCTGAAAACGTCCTCCAGTAACGAGCGCTCGTCGATCGACCCGATCACCTCACCCATGACGACTGGGGGCTCCGCGGTCAGCACCGGCATCTGCGACACGTCGTAGGTGGTCATGATCTGGATCGCATCGCGCACGGTATCAGTCGGGTGAACGTGCACGAAATCGGGAAGCTCGCCATCCTTTGAGCCGATGACATCTGCCACTGTCTTCTCTTCACTGACTTGCGTGAAGCCGTAGGACTGCATCCATTTCTCGTTGAAGATCTTGCCCAAATAGCCGCGACCACCGTCGGGGAGGAGCACGACGACGACGTCTTCTGGACCGAGATCCGCCGCCGCCTTGAGCGCGGCTGACACCGCAAGCCCGCTCGAACCGCCCACCAGTAGCCCTTCCTCGCGAGCGAGTCTGCGGGTCAATTCGAACGATTCCGCGTCGCTGGATGCGATGATGCGGTCGACAACGGACGGATCGTAGGCGCTCGGCCAGAAGTCTTCTCCGACGCCTTCGACGAGGTAGGGTCTGCCGGTGCCGCCGGAGTACACAGATCCCTCTGGGTCTGCTCCGATGACCTGCACCGCGCCGCCGGATACCTCCTTCAGGTACCGGCCGACACCGCTGATGGTGCCTCCCGTGCCTACCCCCGCGACGAAGTGGGTGATCAAGCCATCGGTGTCGTGCCAGATCTCGGGACCGGTCGTCTCGTAATGGCTGAGCGGTCCGTTGGGATTCGAATACTGGTTGGGCTTGAACGCGCCCGGGATCTCCCTCGCCAATCGGTCGGACACGCTGTAGTAGGAATTGGGGTCTTCCGGCGCGACCGCCGTTGGCGTCACGACGACTTCGGCGCCATAGGCGCTCAGCACACTGCGCTTGTCTTCGCCCACCTTGTCGGGAACGACGAAGACGCAGCGATAGCCGCGTTGCTGGGCGACGAGCGCCAGGCCGATGCCGGTATTGCCGCTTGTCGGCTCGACTATTGTGCCGCCAGGCCCCAGCAGACCTTCGCGCTCGGCAGCGTCGACGATGCGCGTAGCGATACGGTCTTTCGACGATCCGCCCGGGTTGAGATATTCGACTTTGGCAAGGATCGTGGGGGCGAATCCCTTCGCAACGCTGTTGAGTCGCACGAGCGGGGTGTTGCCGACGAGATCGAGCACGGAATTCGCGTACTTCATGATCCCTCAATCTATCAGCGGGCAATCCGTCGCGGCCGGGCGGACTGCCGGGGTGAAACTCTACGGCCAGCCGTTTAGAGTCGTTGGTGAGCACCGTGCAACCGGGCAAGCGATCCGCCGGTTGCTCCCCCAGACAGAGAGTAATCCGTTGCCCCAGAGCACCCCGCCAGCATCCGGTTCCGACAAGAGCCTCACCGTCAAGCAACAGCGTGAACAGCGACGCGCCGCCAAAGTCGCCCTGCTCAAGAAGCAAGAAGCGGCGGCCAAGCGCAATCGCCTCATCGGCATCATCTCGGCCGCATTCGCAGGCGCGGGCATCCTCGCGCTCATCATCGTCTTCATTGTGACGAGCGCGACTCCGAAACCTGACCCCGCGACTATCGATATTGAGGGTCTGCAGACCTGGGACGACCTGGCGGCGAATCACGTGGAGGCCGCCGTTGACTATGACGCTCAGTACGGCATGAACCCCCCGGCCGGAGGGGACCACAACGGCGTGTGGCTGAACTGCGGAATCTACGAAGATCCGCAGCCGAACGAGAACGCCGTGCATTCTCTCGAGCACGGCGCAATCTGGGTCACCTACGACCCGTCCGCTCTCGACGCGGAAGAGATCGCGGCCCTCGGCAACGCGGTGCCGAGCACGTACTCCATCGTGTCGCCCTACGAGAACCTTCCTGCGCCCATCGTCGTAAGCGCGTGGGGCGGCCAGGTGCAACTCGACAGTGTCGACGACGAGCGACTGGAAAGCTTCATCACGAAGTACTGGAAGTCCGCGTCCGCACCCGAACCGGGTGCCGTGTGCACGGGCGGAGTGGACGGCCCGGGCAAAGCCAGCTGACGTGCGACGCAATCGGCTGATCGCCGCGGTGGTCGCCGCGGCGATCGTCGTCACGATCGGTGCGTTCGCGCTCGGGCGGGCGACGGCTCCCGGTTCACCGACCCCCGGCCAGAACAGCGCGGAAGCGGGATTCGCGCGCGACATGCAAGTGCACCACGCTCAAGCCGTAGAAATGGCACTCATCGTGCGCGACAGTTCCGATGACGCCTCTGTGCGCTCGATCGCGTATGACATTGCGACCTCTCAGGCGCAACAGTCCGGTCAGATGTTCGGCTGGCTGGCCGCATGGGGGCTTTCACAGGCAGCGAACGAACCGTCCATGACCTGGATGACACGCCCAGCTCGCGACGGATCTGCTCACCACGACGACGCCAGCGTGCACACCCCCGGCGATCCCATGCCCGGACTCGCGACGAGCGCCGAGCTCGCCACCCTGCGCACCGCCACGGGAATCGACGCGGAGAGAGTGTTCCTCGAACTCATGATCGAGCATCACCGTGGCGGGGTCGACATGGCCAAAGCCGTGCTCACACGGACGAGCGAAAAGGTCGTCACCGAACTCGCGACCTCGATCGTCGTGGCGCAGTCAAGCGAGATCGGCGCGATGCAGAACCTGCTCGACGCCCGCCGTTAGCGCCGCTCGCGGTACAACTGCGCATAGGTTCCTTCCGCCGCGATCAGCTCGGCGTGCGTGCCCTGCTCGACGATGCGCCCCTTGGCCACTACGAAGATCACGTCGGCGCCGACGACCGTCGACAGTCGGTGCGCGATGGCGATCGTCGTGCGGCCTCGAGCCGCGGTGTCGAGTGCTGCCTGCACAGCGCGCTCCGACACCGAGTCAAGCGCGCTCGTCGCCTCGTCGAGTATCAGCACGGCGGGGTCTTTGAGCAACACGCGGGCGATCGCGATGCGTTGCTTCTCGCCGCCACTCAGCCGGTATCCGCGTTCGCCGACAACTGTCGCATAGCCGCCGGGGAACGACTCGATGGTGTCGTGGATGTTCGCCGCTCGGCACGCATCCTCAAGCTCGGCATCGCTCGCGGCTGGCTTCGCATACCGAAGGTTCTCGGCGATTGAGGCGTGAAACAGGTAGGTGTCTTGGCTCACGATTCCGATGTTGTTCACGAGCGAATCCTGTTCGAGTTCACGCACGTCATCGCCGGCGAACAGAACCCGCCCACTCGATGCTTCGTGGATGCGCGGAATCAGGTAGGAAATCGTCGTCTTCCCCGCGCCCGACGGCCCGACGAACGCGGCGAACTGCCCCGGCTCAATGGTGAACGACACGTCATCGAGCGTGGCGAGTGTCTCGTCGCCGGCATCCGGATACCGGAATCCGACGTGATCGAAGTCGACGCGACCGAGGAGGGCGGACGACACAGGATGCGCGTCTGCACGGTCGACGATCGCGGGCGCCAAATCGAGGTACTCGAAAATACGGGCGAACAGCGCTTGCGACGTCTGCAGGTCGAGGGCCACGCGCATGAGCCCCAGCAGCGGAAACATGAGCCTCGCCTGCACCGTGGTGAAGGCGACGATCGTGCCAGCCGTGACCGGGACATCCCGCTCAATTAGCCATGCCGCCGCAACATAGATGACCGCCGGGATGATCGAGAGAAATACGTTCACGGTCGCGAAGAACCACTGACCGCTCATCTGCTGCTTCACCTGAAGGTGCACCTGATTGTCGTTCTCCGCGGAATATCGGGAGATCTCGGCCGATTGCTGGGTGAAGCTCTTGGCGAGCAATATGCCGGATACGCTCAGTGCCTCTTGTGTGATCGCGCTCATCTCGCTGAGCGACTCCTGCGTCTTCGTTGCGATGCGCGCGCGAATGAGGCCGACGTGGCGTTGCGCCACCACGAGCACCGGCACGAGCACGATGGCAACAAGCGTGAGCTGCCAACTGAGCACGAGCATCGACACGACAGCCGCCATCACCGTGACGGTATTGCCGATGACGCTCGAGATCGTGTTGCTCAGCACGCCGGCAACGCCGCCCACGTCGTTTTGCAACCGGGACTGAATCGCCCCCGTCTTGGTCTTGGTGAAGAAGGCGAGCTCCATGGATTGGAGATGCCCGAACAGCCGCACGCGCAGTTCGCCCATGACCTTGTTGCCGACTGTCGCCGTCAGATAGGTCTGCCACACGCCCAGGCCAGCGGATGCGAGCCACAGCACGACCATGATTCCGACCAATTCGAGGAGTACCGGAACGTTCGGGCCGCCGGGAGGAAAGAGCCCCACATCGAATGCCTGCTTGGTGAGCAGCGGAGGCAACACGCTGATCGCCGCGCCGACGAGAACCAGCGAAATCGTGAGAGCCAAGGTGCGCCGGTGCGGCGAGAACAGCTTTCCGATGCGAGGAAGAAGGTCGGGAATCTCGGGCGCTTCAGCGTTCTCGGCGCGCTGGCTGTCGACATCCGCGTTCGACACCCGAGTTCTCGGCTTGCCGTACTGCCCGACCTGCGAGCCATGGCCGGTATGGCCGGCGCCGTGCATTCCACTCACCAGCCCACTGTAGATCGGGATGGCTACCTATCCGCACCGTGGGACGCCCGGCGGCCAGTCTTGGCTCACACGCCCCGGTCTGCTGTTTCGGTGCGCCGGCCGTTAACGCGCAGAAGGCGTCGCCCCGGGGGACGACGCCTTCGCGTGTGAAAAGCGGTATTACTTGACGGTGACGGTGGCGCCAGCAGCTTCGAGCTGGGCCTTCGCCTTGTCAGCGGCTTCCTTGTTGACACCCTCGAGCACAACGCCCGGGGCGCCATCAACGACGGCCTTGGCCTCGCCGAGGCCGAGGCTCGTGAGCGCGCGGACCTCCTTGATGACCTGGATCTTCTTGTCGCCAGCAGCCTCAAGGACGACGTCGAACGAGGTCTTCTCCTCGACCTCTTCGACGGGTGCGGCGGGTCCGCCAGCGGCTGCAACGGCAACCGGAGCGGCGGCGGTGACCTCGAAGGTCTCCTCGAACTTCTTCACGAACTCGCTGAGCTCGATGAGGGTGAGGTCCTTGAAGGCCTCGAGCAGGTCGTCAGTCGACAGCTTTGCCATGGTGTTCTCCTTAGTGTTCTTGTTGGTTTTCTAACCGCGTGGGATTAACCCGCGGACTCCTGCTTCTCACGCAGCGCGTCGACCGTGCGAACGGCCTTCGACAGCGGTGCGTTGAACAGATATGCGGCGCCGAACAGCGAAGCCTTGAATGCGCCGGCCAGCTTGGCGAGCAGCACCTCCCGGCTTTCGAGGTCGGCGAGCTTCGAAACCTCTGCGGCGCTGAGCGGGTTACCGTCGAAGTAACCGCCCTTCACCACGAGCAGAGGGTTTGCCTTGGCAAAGTCACGCAACGACTTCGCGACGGCGACTGGGTCTCCGTGCACGAAGGCGATCGCGGAAGGTCCGACGAGTTCGGCATCAAATGAGCTGATGCCGGCCTGGTTGGCCGCAATCTTGGTAAGCGTGTTCTTCACCACGGCGTAGTTGGCGTGCTCACTGATCGACGTGCGCAGCGTCTTGAGCTGCTTGACCGTGAGTCCGCGGTACTCGGTGAGCAGTACGGCATTGGAGTTGCGGAACTGGTCCGTAAGCTCTGCTACCGAAGCTTCCTTGTTCGCCATGGCGCTCCTTGAATCGTGTGTGTACATTTCCGCAGACGCGAGCGGCATCCCTGGTGCGACATGAAAAAAGCCCCGGCGCAAGCGCACGGAGCAACACCCAGATGAGGGACGTACTTCACACACCTGCGCAGGACGTTCACATTCGTGAACCTTCGATCAGCGGGCTGTCGCGAGACGGCACGCCGATAACCGGCGGTCTTTGGCTCCGCTCAGAGTACGGCACACGCCCGCTCGCCGCAACCGCAACGCCGCACGCGCCCCTCACCCCTCTCTCTCCCTCACCCCCCTCGACTTGCCCTCTTTGGTCGCGGTTTAGCGCGAAATCGCGGCGATTGTGGGCAACTCGATGGAAGCCGGGAGCCGGGAGCCGAGGGCGCACGCTAGCGGAATGCGAGTCTCCGGATGCGCGAAACCAGCTCGGCAGGATCCTGGAGGTCGTCCGCGCCCAGCTCCACAACCCGCCATCCGAGAGCTTCGAGCCGGCTGCGACGCGTGAGGTCGGACCGCCATTGGCCGGGACTCGAACGGTGATAGTCCCCCTGATACTCGATGATCACTCGGACGGCCGGGTAGGCGAGGTCGACCCGCGCCACGAACGCCCCCGCCTCGTCCGTGATCACGTGGTTCGCGAGCACCTCGCCCAGCCCTGCGCCCTCGAGTAGGACGCGCACGATCGACTCTGGTGGCGACTCAGCCCGCTCATTGAGCGATCCAAGAGCGCGGCGCATGAGACGAATGCCGCGTCGACTAACGCGCATGTCGATCGACTCCGCCAGTAACGCGACGGTAGTCATCGGTGCACGCCAGTGAATGAGCGCGTCGCCAGCTGCGACGAGGTGCGGGAACGAGACCCGTCCGGCGAGATCACACCACGTGCGCTCGGGCGACGTGCGACGGATGTCGCGCACGATCTCGACGTCCGACTCATGCATCGTCAGACTATGACCGGCGATGTTGGTCGCATGGGGCGCTCGCGCCGGAGCGGGCACCGAAATGTGCAATCGCGCGTCTGCCTCGAGGCGTCGGGGAATCGGGATGCGGTGCAGTTGCGCGGCTGTCGCGTGACTGACGATCGCATCC
>JANOYC010000072.1:0-2872 GCA_031428675.1 Microbacteriaceae bacterium
GCCGCGCGGCCGGGCCCTCGGCTACACGATGGTGCTCCCGCTCGAAGACAAGTATTCGGTGACGCGCAACGAACTGCTCGACCAGCTCGCCTACGCGATGGGAGGGCGAGTCGCCGAGGAGATCGTGTTCCACGACCCGACGACCGGCGCATCCAACGACATCGAGAAGGCCACGTCGATCGCTCGCCGCATGGTGACTGAATACGGCATGAGCGCAGCTATCGGTGCGGTGAAGCTCGGACAGAGCTCAGGCGAGGTGTTCCTCGGGCGCGATATGGGTCACCAGCGCGACTATTCGGAGAACATCGCCGAGCGCGTCGATGCCGAGGTGCGAGTGCTCGTGGAGAAGGCGCACGACGAGGCGTGGGAGGTCATCAACGCGAACCGTGACATTCTCGACAGGCTCGCGAGCGAACTGCTCCGGAAGGAAACCCTCGACCACAACGAGCTCGCAGAATTGTTTGCCGATGTGAAGAAACTGCCCGAGCGGCCTCAGTGGCTGTCAAGCACGTCGCGTCCCGTCTCCGATATGCCGCCCGTGGTGATTCCGAGTAAAGCGCCGATCGATCCGGAAGCGGTCGATGGGGCAGTGGATTCCGAGAAGCCGTCGAAGCGCACGCCCCGACCGCGCAAGCGCCCCGACATCGCGACCGCTTAGGCGGCCATGGTTTCGGGAAGCGAGGGCGTCGACGTCGCGCGCATCGAGGCGGCCGTGGTCGAACTCCTCATCGCAATCGGCGAGGACCCCGCTCGACCGGGTCTCGAGGACACGCCGCGTCGAGTCGCCGACGCGTGGCGAGAATACTTTCGGGGCGTCGGTGTAGATGCCGTCGCGCAACTTCGCGCGACCAACGACATCGATCTTGACCCCGACCGGCTGGGCGAGATCGTGCTCGTGCGGGATCTGCGCTTCCGCTCCGTGTGCGAGCATCATCTGTTACCGTTCACCGGGGTCGCGCACATCGCCTATGTTCCGGGCGAGCGCGTGGTCGGACTCGGCGCGTTGCCTCGCGCTCTCGACGTGATCGCCTCGCGCCCGCAAGTGCAAGAGCGATTGACCGAGCAGGTAGCGGACGCTCTTGCCGAAGGGCTGGCGGCACGTGGAGTGCTCGTCGTGCTCGACGCGGTGCACGCGTGCGTTACCGCTCGCGGGCCGCAACAGACCGCGAGTTCCACTGTCACAGTCGCGTCGCGCGGCGAGCTCGCCGACGCGGTTCACCGCGCCGAGGTGATGGCGCTTATCGGCGCCGCCAGACGGACGACGCCGTGACCGAGATCATGGGCATACTGAACGTCACGCCGGATTCCTTCAGCGATGGCGGTCGGTTCGCGGGAATTCCCGACGCGATCGTGCAAGCCGAATGGATGCACGCCGCAGGCGCCACGATTATCGACGTCGGTGGCGAATCGACCCGTCCCGGGGCGAGCCGCGTTGCCGTCGATCAGGAGCGACAACGGGTCGTCCCGGTCGTTGCCGAACTCGCGGCCCGCGGGATCGTCGTGAGCATCGACACGATGAATGCGGCTACCGCACTCGCGGCTATCGAGGCCGGTGCGACGATCGTCAACGACGTCTCCGGGGGTCTCGCCGACCGGCACATGGCGCGCGTTGTTGCCGATACCCGCGCGCTCATGGTCGCGATGCATTGGCGCGGACACAGCGACACCATGCAACAGCACACCGATTACGTCGACGTCGTCGGTGAAGTGCGGGACCACCTCGCGCGCCGTCTCGACGAGCTCTCGGCCGCGGGCATCGACCGTGACCGTCTGATCGTGGATCCGGGCCTCGGATTCGCCAAGACAGGCGAACAGAACTGGAGCGTACTGAACGGGCTGCACCGCTTCGCGGAACTCGCACCGGTGCTCGTCGGCGCATCCCGCAAGCGGTTCCTCGGCGACCTGCTTGCCGAGGGCGCTCCGATGACGGATCGCGACCTCCCGAGTGCCGTTGTCAGTGCGCTGTCGGCCCGGGCCGGGGCGTGGGGCTTGCGCGTGCACGACGTGGCCGCAACGCGAACCGCGCTCGCCGTGGTCGACGCCTGGGATTCCGCGACGGTGGAAGGTGATTCACATGTCTGATCGCATCACGTTGACGGGGTTGCGGGCATCCGCTTTTCACGGGGTTTTCGCTCACGAGCGTCGTGAGGGTCAGGTGTTCGTGATCGACGTGACGGCGTGGCTCGACCTCGCGGCCGCAGCGTCAAGCGACGACCTCGACCGCACCATCCATTACGGCGAACTCGCCGAAAAGGTCGTGGTCGCGGTGGAGCGGGACCCGGTTGACCTCATCGAGACGGTCGCCGAGCGCATCGCCGACGTAGCGCTGTCGTTTCCAGCTGCAACAAAAGTGCGGGTCACCGTGCACAAGCCGAATGCGCCCATCACCGTTCCGTTTGAGGACGTCGCGGTCACGATCACAAGGAAACGGCGATGATTCGGCAGGAACGTCAGAGAGTATGGCTGCCAGCGGTGCTCGCCCTCGGCAGCAATCTTGGCGACCGCGAAACGACGCTCCGGGATGCCGTGCGCGCGATCGCGGCGATCGATGGCCTGCGCGTTGTAGCGGCTTCGGGCATCGTCGAGACGCCAGCGCTCAAGCCAGATGGTGTCGATGACAACGCGCCCGCCTATCTCAACGCAGTCGTCGAGGTGTTGAGCGCGCTGTCGCCGGAGCGGCTCCTGGACGAGCTGAACACGATCGAACGCGAGCACGGCCGGGTGCGTGCCGAGCGCTGGGGCGATCGCACGATCGACATCGACATCGTGTGGTTCGCCGGCTTCGTCCAGCAGTCGGAACGGCTGACGTTGCCGCATCCGCGCGCGTGGGAGCGCGGGTTCGTGCTGGCGCCGTGGCTGCAGATCGACGCGC
>JANOYC010000073.1:0-2730 GCA_031428675.1 Microbacteriaceae bacterium
GGCGCAGGACTACAGCGCCGCACACCATGTGCCCTTCGTTGGCTGGTTGCCTCGCGGGCGGGGGCGCATCTTTTTGGCGACGGGCTACGACAAGTGGGGAATGACCAACGCCGTTGCGGCCGCGCTGACCATCGTGGCCGACGTGCACGGCTCGAACTCCGAGTGGCAGAGCGCTCTGCACCGCCGGATAACCACACCGCGTGCGTTCGCCCGCGGAGTCGGCGCGAATGCGGCAGTGGCTTGGTGGTATGCCAAGGGATATGTGGGCGCCCTCACGACCCGACTGCCGTCTACTGCACCCCAAGAAGGCGAAGGCCGAGTGGGCCGCGTCGGCCTTTTGCCTGCGGCGGAATCCATGGTTGACGGAGTCAGCTGCCGACTCTCGGCGGTGTGTCCCCATCTTGGCGCTATCGTGACCTGGAACGACGCTGAGCGCAGTTGGGACTGTCCGGCACACGGATCCCGGTATGCCGCAGACGGAACGCGTCTTGAGGGGCCGACCACTCGCGATCTCTCGGCCTTCTAGCGCGCCTTTGGTCCGACAGGCAACTGTGCGACAACCTGCCAGCGCTATTCACACGAAACGCGCAGTAACCGCGTACACTGGACGATAGCGTCGCCTGGAGCCACCGATCGCATCGCGATCGGGTCTGGATCGCAGCGCGGCGTCGTCATCCGTAGTGATTGATCACCGGTCACCGCGGGCACAGCGACCCGCTACTGAAGCCATGAGGCGTAGCGGCAAGGAGGACCAGTGGCATCTGGGCAGGCACAGTCGAGCCAACGGCCAGCGCGCGATCGACCGACCGCAGCAAAGGGCAATCAGCGGCGGCGATCGCGGGGAACCGACGAAGAGGGGGTCATCCCGGTGCTTGCCCGCGCGGCTCGGGAGGTCGAAGCCGCCGCTCAGAAGGGGCCGCTGAAACCCGCTAACCGCGCTCGTTTTCAAGTCGCCGCCCTGCTGCTTCGTGAAGAGCGCGCGAGGGTCAAGGGAAGCAAAGAACTCACAGACTCTGAGCGTGCGAATGAGCAGAAGCGACTCGACGGCCTCGCCGGCATCCTCGCGAAGACGGCCGCCAGGGACACGAGCCTCATCAGCCTGCTGGGCGACAGTGCGCCGGTGACTCAAGCGGCGAAGACTCTTCGTCGTGACCTGCTTCTCGCTGCTGGCGTGGAGCTGAGCCCCGACGAGCTCATCATTACAGCCGAACCCAAACGCGTCGACACCTCAGCAGAGAAGCAGGTGGTTCCGCAATCGGTGCGTCAACTTCAGATGTCCAACCCTTTTCTGGCTCCGGATTTCAGCGCCGTGCCCGCGCGCACCGCTCCGGTGCAACGACTTGCGAACTGGGAGCTGATCGAGCCGCTTTTCCGCTCGTTCGAGTACGGCGCCGGTGGGGGAGTCGCGAGCATGGATCTGCCCGACGAGGGTTCGCTCGTGACGGCCGGTCGCCTCCCTCTCATGCGGCACCAAGCCCGATTCGTTGAGTCTGTGCGCCGAGGACACCGCACCTTCCTGCTCGCGGATGAACCCGGCCTCGGCAAGACGGCGCAAGCGCTCATCGCCGCGTCGGCGAGCAATTCCTATCCGCTTTTGGTCGTAGTGCCGAATGTCGTGAAGATGAACTGGGCGCGTGAGGTAGCGCTGTGGACACCAAGCCGCACGGCGACCGTCGTGCACGGCGATGGCGACGACGTGGATGCCTTCAGCGATGTGGTCATCGTGAACTACGAAGTACTCGACCGACATGTCGGTTGGCTCAGCCGGTTCGGCTTCAAGGGGATGGTGGTAGATGAAGCGCACTTCATCAAGAATCTCTCGTCGCAGCGATCCAAGCACGTTCTGGCACTCAGCGACAGCATTCGTCGTCGTCATCCGCGGGGGCTGATGATCGCACTGACGGGCACGCCGCTCATCAATCAGATCGACGATTTCCGTGCCATTTGGCAGTTCCTCGGCTGGATCGATGGCAAACGACCGATTCGCGAACTCATGGAGAAACTCGAAGACATTGGACTCACTCCAGCAGACTTCGGCTTCTTTGGCGAGGCGCGCAGGGCTGTCATCGACATGGGAATCGTTCGTCGGAAGAAGGTCGACGTGGCAGCCGACATTCCCGCGCGCCGAATTGCCGACATTCCCGTCGAGCTCGATGATGACCTTGGTCGTTCCATCATGGAAGCGGAGCGCGCTCTCACCACGCGTCTCGTGGATCGGTACAACCGCATTCGCGCCACCAAGCCCGATGCCGCCCCTATCGACCTGATTCGACTCGTCGCGCACGCCGAACTCGAAGAATCGAAGTCGCAACCCACGGGCGAGAACGTGTTCACGATGGTGCGGCGTATCGGCCAGGCGAAGGCGGTACTCGCCTCGGAATACACCGCACAACTCGCACGTAACGTTGGCAAGGTGGTTTTCTTCGCCAAGCACATCGACGTCATGAATCGCGCCGAAGAACACTTCGCCCGCGTCGGATTGACGACGATCTCTGTTCGCGGTGACCAGACGGCAAAGGCGCGTCAAGCGCAGATCGACGCGTTCACCAACGATCCGGACGTCTCGGTTGCGGTGTGTTCGCTCACCGCGGCCGGTGTTGGCCTCAACCTGCAGGCAGCATCGAACGTGGTGCTCGCAGAACTGAGCTGGACGAGCGCAGAACAGACTCAGGCGATCGACCGCGTGCACCGCATCGGCCAAGAGCTGCCGGTGACTGCCTGGCGCATCAT
>JANOYC010000074.1:0-7198 GCA_031428675.1 Microbacteriaceae bacterium
AGCTATGTGATCGGCGAAGGCGACGGCTCCGATGCACGTTTCCGTCAACTGGATGAATTGAAATATGCGCTGAGGTCGATTCACCTCTATGCGCCCTGGGTTCGCAACATCTTCATCGCGACCGACTCGCCGAAACCGGCCTGGCTCGCGGATCACCCGCGCGTGACGATCGTGCCGAGTGAAGCGATGTTCGGCGACGTGTCGGTGCTACCCACCCACAATTCGCATGCAGTCGAAAGCCAACTGCACCACATCGACGGACTGAGCGAACACTTCCTGTACTCCAACGACGACATGTTCTTCGGACGCTCAGTGTCACCCTCGATGTTCTTTTCCCCGGGTGGTATCTCCAAATTCATCGAAGCGACCACGCGCATTGGAGCCGGCACGAGCAATCTCGATCGCAGCGGTTTCGAGAACGCGGCGAGAGTCAACCGGCAACTGCTGTCCGACCGATTCGGTCGCGTAATCACCAGGCACCTCGAGCACGCGGCGACACCGTTGCGGGTATCGGTGATGGCCGAGATGGAGAGCGAGTTTCCCGAGGACTTCGCCCGCACAGCCGCGAGCAGGTTCCGGCAGGCGACCGACATCTCGGTGACGAACTCGTTCTATCACTATTACTCGTTGCTTACCGCCCGCGCAGTGGTGCAGACAGAGGCCCGAGTGAAATACGTCGATACCACCATGCACGCGGGTCTCGACGACATGGCGATGCTGCTTGAAACGAGAAGCTACGATTTCTTCTGCCTCAACGACGGGAGCTTCCCGGAGTTGAGCGGCGAGGAGCGCACCGCTGCTGTCACCGACTTCCTCGAGAGCTATTTTCCCGTCGCGGCACCGTGGGAGGTCGCGAACACCGTCGACGAGCAGCACGAACCGCGCCGGGCGAACGGCTGATTTAACGCTGGGCGAACCACAGCTCAACCGAGCCAGTGCGCGCTGAGCTCGTGCTCGGGCATGTAGGCGGTTTCTTCGGGCGCGCGAACGTGGCGGTTGACCGCGCGGTCGATGCGGATTCCTTCTCCGACGAGAGCGTCGGCGGATTCCTCAGGGGACACGTACGACACGACAGCGTACTCGCCGATCGGAACGACCGAGTGCAACACCGTCTGGTCGTAGACGTGAATGAGATTGAACGACTGAGCTCCGTCGCGAGCCTTCGTGCCGCCGACCGGGACGTTGAGGTCTTGGGTGTAGCAGGATGCTGAAGCGACAGACACCGGTACGCCGGCGAAGGTCGCAAACGTCGAATAGTGCAAATGCCCGGCGATGATAGAGCGGATGTCGGAACCGCGCACGACCTCGGCGAGCGGCCCTTGGTCCTTCAATTCGACGGTGACCGCGAGATCGAGCACCGCCGGCACCGGCGGGTGGTGCATCGCAAGAATCGTGCCGTGTGGGGCGGGTGTCGCCAATTCCTCGGCGAGCCAGTCGAGCTGGTCACCGGTGATCTCTCCGTGGTGGAAACCCGGCACCGTCGAGTCAAGCACGATGACTCGAAGCCCGTTGACGTCGTGCACGCGGTCGACGGATCGGTCCGACGGGAACTGGCCGAGGAGTTGCTCGCGGAAGTTCGACCGGTCGTCATGATTGCCCATGACCCAGATGATCTGAGCGCCCATTCGCGCGGCGGCTGGTTCGACGATGGACCGGAGCTTCTCGTAGGCGCCGGCCTCACCCGTGTCTGCGAGGTCCCCGGTGAAGATGATGGCCTCGGGGCGGGATCCGGACGCCTCCAACTCCGAGAAGAGACGGCTGAGGTGTGCGGAGCTGTCGACTACCCCGTAGAGAGGGGAGTCATCGGACAGCAAATGAGTGTCGCTGATGTGAACGACGAAATGATCGGGCCGAGGATACTCCGACGCGGAAGCGGGCATAAGCACAGTCGAGCACTCTAACGTTGACGGCCGGTGAACGGAAGGCGGCGCGTCATGTATTTATCGGGGTTAATCGTGCGCTGGTCACATAGCGGTGCTGCTCACCGCGTGTTCAGCCGCTCTGGCGCAGAATAGGGGGATGCCTGACAGCCCGATCTCGGCGACGCCGTACGAGGTGCTGGGAGTCTCTCCGCTTGCCGATACCGACGAATTACGCCGTGCGTATCGGCGAAAACTGCGGGAGACGCATCCCGACACCGGCGGCGCTCCGGAAACGTTCCACGCGGTGCAACACGCATGGGAGCTCATCGGCGATCCTCGGCTGCGAGCCGCGTATGACCGTGGTGCGAGCGGCTCGGCACCCACCCACCCCGCGTGGGCGCCTCCCGCGCCCCGCAAGCGTGCTTCGCGGCTCATCGCGCGATCCTACGGACACCCCGGCGGCTGGCGGCGAGAGCAATATCTCGCGCTCATTCGCGAGTGGGCGGGCAGAGGCGCCACCCTCGACGACCCGTACGACCCGGCGCTCGTGCGGGCAGCACCCCGGGAGATTCGCCACGTGCTCGCCGACGCCATCGCTGAGGAAGACACTGCCCGCGCGATCTCCGCCTTGGGAATCGGATTCACGGTGTGGCACGATGTCGCAACGAGCGCTGGCCGCGGCGGACCGCACGAGAAGATCGACCATGTCGTACTCGCCTCGTCGGGGCTTTTCGCCATACTTTCCGAGGACTGGGGCGAGAAGGTGGCTTTTCGTCGCGGCGAGATCATCGGGCCGGGACTGGGCGATGGCGAACGCCCCTTTCACACGCTGTCGCTCAGGGCCCGGACTCTCGCTCGCACTGCGCGCATCCGCTTCACGACTCTTGTCGTCGTCGTTCCCGATGGCGCCAGCCCAGACGGCGTTGCCGAAATTGGCCGGATGCGCGGCGCGGACTGTGTGGTCGTGCAGCGGTCGCGACTGCAGAACTTTCTTCGAACTGGCACCGCGGCCTCGTCGATCAACGGAACAGATCTTTTCGATGCGCGAACGCGACTCCAGGAGAGCGTGCGATTTGTGTGAAGCAGAACGAAGAAGGCGTCGGTGACAGTGCGGGCCGTTTTCGGCTATTCGCGGCTTGCAGGTGCTGTTCTGTGCACGGTCGCGCTCATCTCGAGGTTGTTGTGGGGACTCGGATCGGTGACCTTCACTGTCGACAACTTCTTCGCGTATCTGACCATCCAGAGCAATATCGCTTTTGTGGTGATCTCCGTGGCGGCGGGACTCATCGCCCTTCTCGCCCGCGTCGATCCGCGCTGGCTCACGACCGCACGCGCCATCGTGTTGAGCTACACGGTGACTGCCGGAATTGTGTTTGCATTTCTCATCCAGCAAGCGGGGCAACGCGGAGTTCGGGTGGACGTTCCCTGGTCGGACGTCGTGCTGCACTTCGTCATGCCCGTCGTCGCGCTCATCGACTGGTTCGTAGCTCCGGGCCGCGGCCGTGCGCTGCCGCGCACCGTGTGGTTCGCGATCGCTTATCCCATCATCTGGGGCGTCTTCACCCTGATCCGCGGATCGCTGGTGGGCTGGTATCCGTACTTCTTCCTCGACCCTGCCCAGGTCAACAGCGTGGTGGAGTTCGCTCTCTACAGTGCGTTTTCGCTGTGCGTATTCGCAGCCATCGCGGCGGTGCTCGTGTGGATCTCGACATCGCGTCCCCTTGCCGAGCGCGACGAATGGCCGGTGTAAGAGGCACAGCGCTCAGGCTGCTGGCTCTTCGCCTGATTCTCCGTCTCCAATGAACGGACGCAGGCTGTCCCGAGCAATCGCTTCGAGCTCGTCCCGGTCGAGTTCCGCAAGCTGAGCGGCGCTCTCACCCCCGACGATTCCCACGAGCACGTTCTCTCCCGTGATCGGCTCCAGATTGAACCACGTCGTGATTAGCTCGTCAGTGCCGACAAGATTCCAGATCGTTGCGTCGGTAGTCCAGAACTTCTCGGCGAACCGCAACCACACCGTTTCTGAGGTGCCGAAGCCCAGCGATGCGATGGCTGCTCGCTTCGCAAACGGGAGCAACGGATCGAAGGCTATGCCGTCATCCTGAAGGACCCCGAGCGGAACGGTGAGGATGACCCGGTCGACGGCGAGCGACTCTCCCGTGGCGAGCCGGAGGCTGACCCCCGTGGCGTCATAGGAAACACCGACGACAACGGTGTTCAAAAACGTGCTCACGCCGTCGAGCGCCGCGGTCACGATCGTGCTGAAGGCGCCCGTCACGGCGATCTCGGTCGCAGCCGGTTCCACCGCTCCGTACCAACTGCTGATATCAGCGGGCTCGGCTCCCGTTAGCGCGGTGAGTGCGGCAAGGTGTTGCGCGAGCAGCGCGGCGCCATCCACGTCGCCTCCCGCCTTGCCAGCGGCTTCGGTCGCCCCCGATTCCTCGAGTGCGGTTGCGAGCGGTTGGTCCTGGAGTTGCTCTGCGGCCCAAGCCGTGGCGGTTGACACGGCGTCGGCTCCGACCGTGGTCTCCGCTGCCTGCGCGTCGGCCGACACGAAGACGGTAGTTGCAAGCTCAGCGGTGGCCACGTCTGCGATTGCGAGGTCGGCGAGCACGTCCTGGTCGGCGCTCGGGTCCAATCGCCACGCGCCAAGCTCGACGGGGAGATCCGATTCGGCATCCAGTGTCTGGATCCGACCGCCTGTGCGGTCACGAGCCTCGACCACGACGACGTCGTATTCCCAAGAGCTCAACAACCTCGCGGCTTCGGCGCCGGCCGCACCGGCACCGACTATCGCGATCTTCTCGCCATCCTTGGCAATGGTCGATATCTCGGTCGCCGCTCGAGCCCCCGAGCGTCGTGCGCCTCGGACCGTGCCGGCTGCTTCACTCGACGTGGCCTCGCCAGCGAAGAACACGCGGTTCGCCAACGGTTGTCGGAGGATCACGCGATCGTCGGGCGACGCGCCGACGGCCATGAACGAATGCGAGCCGCGCGAGAACGGGTCGGTTGTCCACGTACTCCGATGGAATGCCGCAGGTTTCGGTGCGCCCGGCTTCGGGATGTTCGTCGGAGTGGGGGTCGGCGGCGGTTTTTCGTCGGTGCACGCCGTCAATACCAGCAACGACACGCCTGATCCGGCGCCGATGAGGAAGCTGCGACGAGTAAAGGTCATGTCAGCGCCACTGTACCGGGTCAGGACTCGTAGATCTCGAGAGGCAGGCCGTCGGGATCGCGGAAGAAGAACATGCGCCTCAGGGTGTTCGGGTCTTGGCGAAGCTCTTCGCACTCGATGCCTTTCGCGAGCAATTCGTCGCGCGCGGCCGGCACATCACCAACCGCAAAGGCGAGGTGGCGAAGACCGAGCGATTCCGGTCCGCTCGCTCGTGGGGGCGAATTGGGAAAGGAGAACAACTCCACGATGTAGTTCCCGTTCAGGGCGAGCTTGCCCATCCAGGATTCCCGTTCAGCTCGGTAGTATTCCGCAACGATTTCGAAGCCCAGCGCATCCGCGTAGAACGCCTTCGATTTCTGGTAGTCGCTCGCAATGATGGCGATATGGTGCACCCCATTGATCTTCATGCGTCGCGCTCCCAATAGCCGGCTTCTCTGCGGTCAGTCTCAGGGTAAGCGATAGCGAACCGTCTGAAGGAGGCAGAAATGACGAACCGGAGGACGGAGTCCTAGGCTGGAGTTGCAGTCGAACGGGAGGCACAACGAGTGGCCAGAGTGATCAGTTACAACCTTCGAAAGCACGCGGCGGTCGGCGAGCTTCTTGCCCTATCTGAGACACACGACCCCGACGTGATGTGCTTGCAGGAATGCGATGTCATGGATCTTCCGGCCGAGGTGGGTGAACTCCACCTCGCCGACTCCACCAAGCGCAACCGGCTCGGGCTTGCCATCTACTACCGGCGGGACCGCTACGAGGCGGTGTCGACTGCGGCCTTCGCCCTCAAGAAGTCGCTTCACGACCGCATCGCACGACCGGCACATGAACGCCTGATCGCGTCTCATCTGATCGATATGGCCGAAAATCGCGAACTCATCGTCGCCTCGTTCCACGCCGCACCGCTCACCGCGCTGAACTCCCTGCGACGAAACCAGATCGCCGCGGCACACGCGCAGTTGCGAGCGATGGGGCCGAACCTGCCGCACCTCATGGTGGGCGATTACAACTACCCGATCTTCAAAGACAAGTTGAACCACCACATGCAGGCCAGTGGATACGAGTTGACGCTCGCCGACAGCCGCACCTATACGCGCTACAAGTTCTTCCGCGGCCATTTCGACCTCGCGACGTCGTCGGGGTTCGACATCCATTCGGTGGAAACCCTCGCACAAGGCAGCTCCGACCACATGCCGATCCTCGTGACCGCTACCTACAGCGAGCTCGCGAACACCGCGTAGGGTGGGTGGTGTCAGTTCCCTTTGAGGAGCTGGCGGGGAACGGAACGTAAATGGCACTCGAATGTATCCACGGCTTCGAAGAGGGGTTCTGCGATACGTGCTACCCCAAGAAGGCGCCTGAACCGCTGCCGCCAACACCGCGAGGAACGCCGAAGCGCACCCCCGGTGTCCGTGCCCGTACCGCGCCCATCGGCGTCGCCAAGCCGGCTGCCGCACCACCGCGCGTGGATGTGACGGCCCAGCGGATCTATCACGTCACCCACATCCGCAACCTCGCCGCGATACTGTCGAGCGGCGAGCTCAGCGCGGGTGCAACGCCCGCGGTGGATGTGAGTTCGGACGTCACTCGAGAGTTGCGCCGCACCGCCGAAGTCAGCCACGGAGTGAGCGTTGCCGATCACGTGCCGTTCTATTTGTCTCCGGATGCGTCGCCGTGGCAGGAACTGCGTGAAGGCGCCGCCGGCGTGCACTGGTCGGCTGTCGCTCGTGCGGCCTCGGCGTCGGACTTCGTGATTCTCGTGGCGGCGCTCGGGGGAGTGTCTGACGAGACGGTGCTCGCCGACGGCGATGCCGCACGTTCGCTCACCCGTTTCGCGGTCGGCCGTGATGCCTTGACGCGGATGATGCACCGTGTGCTTGCCGACGAGCAGTCCATTTTCGACGCGGAAGCACTCGTGCCGGATAGGGTGCCGTTCGACGCGATCGCGGTCATCGGTGTCGCCAACACACGCGTGCGCGATCAGGTGCGGGAGGCGCTCGCAGCGAGCCCGTTCTCGCCCAAGGTGGCCGTGCATCCGCCGTGGTTCATCGGCGTCGCCGACTAGTTCAGCGGTCGCGTCGGTCGACGGCATCGACGGCGACGCCGGCGATCGTGCCAGTTGTGAGCCACTCCTTGAGGAGCGAGGCCGCCTCGGTAGCCGTGAACA
>JANOYC010000075.1:0-15421 GCA_031428675.1 Microbacteriaceae bacterium
GCGCGACATCGCGGTTCCTTTCGGCGGGGACACCCGAACGATATCCCCCGCTCAGCCCCGTTCGAGGAAGGCGCGGCGCGGTCCGCGGCCGGAACGCACCATGTCGACGGTCAGTATGACCAGCGCCACCCAGACGAGCGCGAATCCGACCCAACGCGCCGGCGGCATCTGTTCACGAATGACCAGCACACCGATGAGGAACTGCAGCACCGGAGCGAGGTACTGGGTGAGCCCGAGGACGGTGAGTGGCAGGCGGCGTGCCGCTGCTGCGAAGAACAACAGCGGAGTGGCCGTGACCACTCCGGCGGAGAGCAAAAGCACGGTGTGCCACGCGCTTACGGTGCCGAGCGTCAGTTGCGTCGTCACGCCCAGCACGACGAGCGCGGCGATGGCGAGCGGAGTCAGCCACGCCGTTTCGAGCGTGAGCCCGCCGACGGCATCCACTCGCCCGCCAACACGCTTCTTGATGAGCCCGTAGAACCCGAACGAGAATGCGAGGGTGAGTGCGATCCACGGAAAGGCACCGTAGTTGACGGCGAGCACGAGCACGGCGACCGTGCTCACGCCGATTGCCACCCACTGCAGCGGGCGCAGCTTCTCCCGCAAGACGAGCACGCCGAGGAGCACGGTGACAATCGGGTTGATGAAATAGCCGAGGGATGCCTCGACAACGTGTCCGGAAAGGGTCGCGAAAACATACACGAGCCAATTCGCGAGGATGAGCGCCGCGGCGAGCGCCATCGTCGCCATGATTCGGCGGTCGCGCAGCAAGCGGCCGAACGATGCCCACTGTCGCGTAAGGGTGATCAGCAAGAAACAGAACGCGAGCGAGAGCACTATTCGCCACGAGACGATTTCGATCGCCCCGGTCGGCGAGAGCGCGATGAAGAAAAGGGGAAGGACGCCCCATGACCCATAGGCCCCTACCGCAAATGCGAAGCCGGCTCCGGCGCCCGCGCGGGGGTCGGCACGCGAAGGCTCTGGTGGCACCGGTCAAGACTACGTGGCCGCTTCGACGACGAAAGCCCGGCGCGTGAGCACCGGGCTTTCGAAGGGTGAGCGCGAAGCGCTCGGGGTATTAGCGAACGACGACCGCGAGCACGTCGCGAGCCGAGAGCACCAGGTACTCCTCGCCGGAGTACTTGACCTCGGTGCCACCGTACTTGGAGTAGATGACGCGGTCGCCGACGGCAACGTCGAGCGGAACGCGGTTGCCGTTGTCGTCGATGCGGCCGGGGCCGACCGCGAGGACCTCGCCCTCCTGCGGCTTCTCCTTGGCGGTGTCAGGAATTACCAGGCCCGAGGCAGTGGTCTGCTCGGCTTCGACCTGCTTGATCACGATGCGATCTTCGAGCGGCTTGATGGAGACCGACACGGTTGACCTCTTCTTTCTCACACGTATGGGGATGGCGCACCGGTAGCGGGCGCCGTCTTGGTTTGGTTCTGCTGGATTGGCACCCGCAGTGTCCGAGTGCCAAAGCAACTATACGCGGTCGCTTGGCACTCAGACAACGTGAGTGCCAGTTGTTACGGTTGCACCATGGATGCCGAGACTCTGCAGGAGCTGTTGTCCCTCGACGGGCTGCGGTTGCTGAAAGAGATCGGCCCCTTCGACTCCGCGGCCGACGTCGTGCGCACGGTCGCCGAGCTGCGCCGCGCCGGTCACTCACCGGCGAGAGTGGCGGCCGTGCTGAGTCAATCGAAGCTGAGGGCTCGCGGCCATGCGAAGTTCGGAGAGTTCGCCGAACGCATGCTGTTCACGGCTGCGGGGCTCGAGCAGGCAACGAGGCTCCCCGTCGCGGCCATGCACGCGGGCCGATTCCAGCGAGCGGGGATCGACCAAGTTTTCGACCTCGGCTGTGGAATCGGTGCCGACGCCATGGCGCTCGCCGAGCTGGGCATTGCCGTCACTGCCGTTGATCGAGACGAGGTGACCGCCGCCGTCGCCGCCTACAACCTCACGCCGTGGCCGTCCGCGACGGTGATCACCACGGATGCGACGACCGTCGACGTGGGTGCGGCCGGCGGAATCTTCCTCGATCCCGCCCGACGCGAGGGAGCTCGGCGACTGGTGGATGCCGCTGACTGGTCGCCATCCCTTGACTTCGCGTTCGGGCAGGGCGATCGCCTCCCGACCGGGGTGAAGCTCGGGCCTGGCATCGATCGCGCCCTCATTCCACCCGGCGCAGAGGCTCAGTGGATCTCGGTCGATCACGACGTGGTCGAGGTGGGCGTGTGGTTCGGTGCGGTGGCCCGGGAGGGCATAACGCGGGCAGCGCTCGTGATCGGCGCGCACGGCGACGCTGAACTGACCGCGGCCGCTGACAGCGACGATGCCGAGGTCGGCGAACTCGGCGAGTACCTGTTCGAACCGGACGGCGCCGTCATCCGCGCTCGATTGATCGGCGACCTGGCCCGAGAAATCGACGGCCGGATGCTCAGCCACGCGATCGCCTACGTAACTGCGGACGCGCCCGCCGTGACGCCGTTCGCGAGTTGCTTCCGCATCATCGACGAGTTGCCAGCAGACGAACGCAAACTGAAGCGCGCCCTCCAGTCCAGGAAGATCGGCACCCTGGAGATCAAGAAGCGCGGAATCGATATCGACCCGTCCACCCTGCGCACTCGCTTGGCGCTCAACGGCGACGCGGCGGCCACCCTCATCCTCACTCGGATCGGGGACCGCCGCGTGGCGTTGCTGGCCGAGCGCGTGCGGTGACGGCTCGGCGTTAGCGCTTAGTAGCTGTAGCCGCCCATGGACATGGACGCGGCGAAAATGACGCCCCAGAGAATCCAGAACAGCAAGGCTCCGACGGTCAGCACGTAACCGATGATCGTGCCCGCGAGCGCGAGGCCACGACCCTGCTCGCCGGTCTTCTTGATCTGCGACAACGCAATGTGACCGACAATAATGCCAGCAATGGGAACGACGATGCCAAGGATCAGGGCAACGATCGCGAGCGTGTTCGTCTTGGCGACCGGGCCGGTGCTGGCCGCATATGGGGTGGGCTCTGACGCGGGAGGAATCGGGCTCGACATTATGGGTGATACTCCTTGAGTAATGGCTGAAAGTTTAGAACGGTCACATGTTCCCACCCGGTCCAATCGCATGTCAACGAACCGCGCCGTCGTTGCCGCACAATCACTGTGTTCCGCTCAGCTCTACTGTGCTCCGCTCAGCTCTGAATCGTGGTCACCGGGAGCGTTGAGTCGGCCCCGAACGAGAGCGATGACGGCGGCCGTCCCGCGACGATGAGCTGCGCGCCGAGGGCCGCGATCATCGCGCCATTGTCGGTGCACAGCGAGAACGGCGGAATGCGCAGGGTTACCCCGGCGGCCGCGGCACGCGTCGTGGCGACCTCCCGCAGTCGCGCGTTGGCCACGACGCCGCCACCGAGAAGCAACCTCGGGATGCCGTGGTCGGCACACGCGGCGAGCGCTTTCGTCACAAGCACATCCACGACCGCTTCGCGAAAGCTCGCCGCCACGTCGGCGAGTGGTGGCTCAACGCCGGCATCCCGCGAGCGCTCGACGTAGCGCGCGACAGCCGTCTTGAGCCCTGAGAAGGAGAAGTCGTAACGGTGACGATCGCGGTCCTTCGGCAGGCTGAGTCCACGCGGAAAGCGGATGGCTGTTGGGTCTCCATCCGCAGCAACCCGATCAATATGCGGCCCACCCGGGTAAGGCAGTCCGAGCAGTCGGGCAACCTTATCGAACGCTTCGCCCGCGGCGTCGTCGATCGTCTCGCCGAGCAGCTCGACGTCGGATACCAAGTCACGCACGAGCAGGATCGAGGTGTGACCACCGGAAACGAGCAGGGCGATGGTCGGATACTCCAACGGTTCGTGCTTTTCGTCAGCCGAGACGAGCAGGTCGGCACCCACGTGCCCGACAAGATGGTTGACGGCATAGATCGGCGTGGAGAGCGAGATCGCGAGTGCTTTCGCCGCCCCGACTCCCACCATGAGCGCGCCTGCGAGACCCGGGCCGTTCGTCACGGCGATCGCATCGATGTCGTCGAGCGTCACTCCGGCGTCCCGCAGCGCGGCTTGCAGCGCCGGGGTCATCGCCTCGAGGTGTGCTCGCGCTGCGACTTCGGGCACCACACCGCCGTAGCGGGCGTGCTCGTCCATTGACGAGCTGATGGTGTTGGCGAGTAGCCGGTTGCCGCGCACGATGCCGATGCCGGTTTCGTCGCAACTCGTCTCGATGCCGAGAACGAGGGGGTCGGACAGCGGCGTCATGGCGCGACTCCTACCGCGGGCGCGACGCGAGGTTCGGGGATGGTGAGTTTCATGACGAGGGCGTCGACGTCATCCGGTTGGTAGTAGCGCGGTCGCGTCGCGATCTGCTCGAACCCGAGGGCCCGGTAGAGCCGCTGGGCCGTGGGGTTGTCTGCCCGCACCTCGAGAAAGAGTTCGCGTGCTCCGCGACGCCGGGCTTCTGCGGTCAGTCGGGCGATCAGGGCGCGACCGAGGCCGTGATTGCGTGCGGCCTCGGTGACCGCGATGGTCTGGATCTCCCCTTCACTCGCGCCCCGCGGGGCGAGCAGTCCAGCATAGGCCTCGACCGCGTCGGGCGTCTCGGGCCGGAAAGCGACGAGGTAGTAGCTGTGCTCGCTCTCGAGTTCCGACCGCATCATCGACACCGACCACGCGTCACTCTCGAAAACCGTGGTTTCGATCGCCATGATCGCGGCGACGTCTGCGGCGTGGGCCCTGCGGAACTGGAACGTCACGCCGTCACCCGCTTCGGGCCGAGCGACACCGTGACATCGGGCGATCGCAGATACAGCGGTTCATCGGTCGCGAAGTCGCGCCCGTCTGCCAGCATCAGCTCGGCAAGGAGGCCGAGCGCACCGGCAGAAACCTCAGCGACGTCGACTCGATCGCCCGGATGCCCGACCGAGGCGTCGGCGAGATCGGCGGGTTTCGCAAGTGCCGGCCCTGCGGTGCGAATGGGGAGGCCCGCGGAATCGCTGCCGCCAAAGGCGGACCAGTAGATCTCGCGCCTGCGAGCATCCGTTATCACCACGAGCGGCCCCGTGCGCCCGAGCGCGACGCCGTCGTGACTGACCACGGGATGGATCGGGATTCGGGCACCGAACGCGAACGCTCGCGCTGCGGCGATGCCGACCCGCAGCCCGGTGAACGGCCCCGGGCCCATGCCCACGACGACACCGGTGAGTTCATCGACGCCGATATCGGCATCGGTGAGAACCCCGAGGATGAACTCCCCCACGACCTCGGCGTGGCGCCGGGAGTCGGGCTCTGACCGCTCGGCCAGCACCCGCCCGTGGCGCACGACCGCGACGCTCGTACCGAGCGAGGTGTCAATCGCGAGCAGCATTGCCTGCCCCTTTCGCGAACGGATCGGCTAGCCAACCCAGGTCGTCCCACCGCTCGCCGACTCCGGAGATCGTCACAGTGCGCGGTTCGGCGACGTCGTCGTCGAACGGTTCGTCGGCGCCGACCGATCCCGTGCGCCGTTCGATGTCGATCGTGAGCCAGGCATCGCTGACGCCATCGAGCAGGGTGCCTGCCCATTCCACAACCACGATGGATGCGCCGAAATCGATATCGAGATCGTCGAGTTCCAGCGCGCTCGCGAGGCGATACGCGTCGACGTGCACGAGAGGAGCGCCGTCGCCGCGCGGATGCGTGCGCGCGAGCACGAACGTCGGGCTCGTCACGGCTCCGCGCACGCCGAGCGCCTCACCGACCCCGCGAGTGAAGGTCGTCTTTCCCGCCCCGAGTTCGCCGTTGAGCGCTACCAGGTCGCCCGCGACGAGGCGGGAGGCCAACCGCGCGCCGAACGACGCCATCTCTTCGGGAGTGGCGATCGTCATCCGGATCACGGCAGATACCGCCGGGGAACGCGGGGTCCCACGCGGGTGACGATGTCGTAGTTGATCGTGGACGCGAGATCGGCCCACTCGTCGACCGACGGAAGCCCGGCGCTCGCGTCTCCGAACAGCACGGCGCGGTCGCCCGCCCGTACCTGGTCGTCGCCGACGTCGATGACGATCTGATCCATCGCCACCCTGCCAGCGACGCGGTAACGCGTGCCGTTGATCGAGACCGGACCGGCGTTGGAAGCCTGGCGAGGAACGCCGTCGGCGTAACCGAGCGGAACGAGCGCGAGCGTGGTGTCGTTCTCGGTGCGGTAGGTGAGGCCGTAGGAGACGCCGCTTCCGGCGGGAACCCGCTTGGTGGACACCACCTCGCCGCTCATGCGCATCGCCGGGCGCAGTCCGAGTTGTTCGGCCGACTCGTCGTCGAACGGCGTGAGGCCGTACATCGCGATGCCGACGCGCACGAGGTCGAAACGGGCATCGGGTGCGCGCAGTGCCGCGGCCGATGACGCAAGATGGCGCACGGTCGGGTGTAGGCCCACGCGCGCGGCGTGATCGAGAGCTTCGATGAAGCGAGCCACCTGGTGGGCGTCTTCGTCGTCACCCGCGTTCGCGAGGTGGCTGAAGACGCCGATGACGACGATCGCGCCGGCCAGTTCCAGTTCGGCCGCACGGGCGAACGCCTCCGAGCAGGATTCCCGGTCAAAGCCGTTGCGGCCGAGGCCCGTGTCGATCTTCACGTGCACGCGAGCGACGCCCTCGGCTGCTGCGGCGCGCTCCAGCTGATCGAAGGAGCTCACGCCGAGATCGACTCCCGCCGCGATCGCGGCGTCGAAATTGGCATCGGACCCGTGCAACCAACACAGAACGGGCAGATCGATTCCCGCACGGCGCAGCTCGAGGGCTTCATCGATGTCGGCGACGCCGAGCCAATCCGCCCCGGCGAGCATGGCTGCGAACGCGACCGGTACGGCGCCATGACCGTAGCCGTCGGCCTTCACGACGGCCATGAAACGCACATCGCCCACGCGCTGTTTGATCGTTCGGATGTTGTGGCGCACGGCCGACAGGTCGACCAGAGCATCGCGCATTCCCGCGCTCACGATTCGATCACCACGTAGGCAATAGCGACGCCCGCATCGTGAGACATCGATACGTGGATGGCGCGAGCATTGCGCGACTGCGCGATCTCGGCCGCCGCGCCGGTCACGATCAGCGACGGGTTTCCGTGCTCGTCACTGGTCACGCACATGTCGTGCCAACTGAACCCACTCGAGCCGCCCACCGCTTTGATGAACGCCTCTTTCGCCGCGAATCGCCCCGCGAGGGAGCGGACATGCAGTCGCCGACCGCCCGAAAGCTGTTCGCTCTCAGCGAACAAGCGCCCTCTCAGCGCGGGCGTTCGTTCCAGGGTTCGCTCGAAGCGCGCGAGATCCACGACGTCCACGCCGATTCCGACAATCATGGCTGCTCGTCACTCAACCGTCACCGATTTGGCGAGGTTGCGCGGTTGGTCGACGTCGAGCCCCTTGGCGGATGCGAGCTCCATCCCGAAGATGTGCAGCGGCGCGACGGCAAGAATCGCCTCGAACATCGTGCCGGCAAGCGGGATCCGGATAACCTCGTCGGCGAACGGCACAACGGCCACGTCTCCCAGCTCCGCGATCGCAATGACCCGAGCACCTCGCGCGCGAATCTCCTGAATATTCGACACAACCTTCTTGTGCAGGCTCGACGGATCGCGCGGGCTCGGGACAATCACGAAGACCACTTGCCCCGGCTCGATGAGCGCGATCGGACCGTGCTTCAGCTCGCCAGCCGCGAATCCCTCGGCGTGGATGTAGGCGAGTTCTTTGAGCTTGAGCGCGCCCTCGAGAGCGATCGGAAAGCCGACGTGGCGGCCAAGGAACAACACCGACTGGGTGTCGCCCATCCAGTGCGCGAGTTGGGCTATGCGTTCGGAGCAGGTCGCGATGGTCGTCGCGAGCTTCGCCGGCAACTCGTTCAATTCGTGCACGCGCTCGGCGGTTTCGGCTGCCGTCGAGTTGCCTCGCGTCGTTGCGAGGTGCAGCGCGAGCAAATACAGCACCGTCGCCTGGGCGACGAACGCCTTCGTTGAGGCGACTGCGACCTCGGGACCCGCGTGGGTGTAGAGCACCGCATCCGATTCGCGCGGGATCGTCGATCCTTGCGTGTTGCAGATCGACAGCACGCGCGCGCCGTTCTCCTTGGCATACTTCACGGCCATGAGAGTGTCCATCGTTTCGCCGGACTGGCTGATCGCGACGACGAGCGTTCGCGCAGAGAGCACCGGGTCGCGGTAGCGAAACTCGTGCGCGAGTTCAACGTCGACGGGGATGCGCGCCCACGCCTCGATCGCATACTTGCCGAGCATGCCCGCATACGATGCGGTGCCACAAGCGATGATCACGATGCGTTCGAGATCGGCCAGCGCGTCAGCGATCGGTTCGATGCCGGGAAGCGAGACGACACCGTCGTGAACGCGGCCGATCAGAGTGTTGGCCACGGCATCCGGCTCTTCGCTGATCTCCTTCTTCATGAAGCTCGACCAGCCACCCTTGTCTGCGGCCGAGGCGTCCCACTCGACGTCGTACTCGCGCGTCTCGACCGGGGCGCCGTCGAAGTCCGTCACGACAACGGAATCCGGACGAATGGTGACGATCTGGTCCTGGCCGATCTCCATGGCGCGACGGGTGTGCTCGACGAACGCGGCAACATCCGAGCCCAAAAAGTTCTCGCCGTCACCGAGTCCGATGACGAGTGGCGAGTTGCGACGAGCGCCCACCACGACTCCCGGTTGGTCCTGGTGCAGCACGAGGAGGGTGAACGCTCCGTCGAGGCGGGACACCACCGCGCGCAGCGCTTCGGTCAGGTCGCCGGTTTCGCGGTAGGCGCGACCGACAAGCTTCGCGGCCACTTCGGAGTCGGTCTCACTCGAGAACACTTCTCCGGCCTCGAGCAGCTCGGCCTTGAGCTCGTAGAAGTTCTCGATTATGCCGTTGTGGATGAGCGCGAGCTTTCCGTCGTCGCCGAGATGCGGA
Organism: Microbacteriaceae bacterium; assembly: GCA_031428675.1. Classification (GTDB taxonomy): domain Bacteria; phylum Actinomycetota; class Actinomycetes; order Actinomycetales; family Microbacteriaceae; genus JANOYC01. The sequence goes on from JANOYC010000075.1 coordinate 8,917, forward strand.
TGCGCGTTGCCGTCGGTCGGTCCGCCGTGCGTCGCCCAGCGAGTGTGCCCGATGCCCGTCCGACCATCCGTCAGCGCGTGCGCATCGAGATCATCAATGAGCACCTGCAACTTGCCAGCGCGCTTGCGGGAGTGCAACTGACCGGCGTCGTCGATGATCGCGACCCCAGCCGAGTCGTAACCCCGATATTCGAGCCGGCGAAGCCCGCCGAGGAGAACCTCCAAGCTCTTGGATTCACCGACGTAGCCCACGATTCCACACATGGTTCCGATTCTACGGTGGGCTCTGGCTGAATCTCCGGTGGCCGTTCGGCGCAGGCAGGCGAAGCTAAACTGTCCGAGATGAATGACGCCGCGCATCCTAACGGGCAGGTCACGCCATTCGTCGAGATCGACCGCCAAGCGTGGGCCGAACTTGCTCCTGCAACGCAACTGCCGCTCTCCGACTCAGAACTCGTGCAATTGCGGGGCTTGGGCGACCGGCTCGACGCGCGCGAAGTATCCGAGGTCTATCTGCCGCTCAGTCGTCTGCTCAATCTGTATGCCGCGGGTTCGCGTCGACTGCACCGGGAGACGAGCGACTTCCTCGGCGAGCGCTACCGGAGCACGCCGTTCGTGATCGGGGTCGCGGGGTCGGTCGCCGTCGGCAAATCCACGACCGCGCGTCTGCTCCGCGAGTTGCTGGCGCGGTGGGAAAACACACCGAGAGTCGAGCTCGTGACGACCGACGGGTTTCTGCTATCGAACACTGAGCTCGAAAAGCGCGGCCTCATGCAGCGAAAAGGCTTTCCCGAGAGCTACGACCGCAAGGCTCTCCTCCGGTTCGTGAGCATGGTCAAGAGCGGCGTCGAAGAAGTGCGTGCTCCTTTTTATTCGCACTTGAGCTACGACGTCGTACCCAACGCGGGAATCACGGTGCGCTCGCCCGACATCCTGATCGTCGAGGGACTCAACGTTCTGCAACCGGCCGCCCCGGGGCACCGCCTCGCGGTGAGTGACCTGTTCGACTTCACCATCTATGTGGATGCGCGCACGAGCGACATCGCCCGGTGGTACGAAGAGAGGTTCATCGCCCTGCAGCGCGGCGCGTTTGCCGATCCGAACTCATACTTCCACCGGTACGCCGAGCTGAGCACCGACGAAGCGCTCGAGCGGGCTCGGGATCTGTGGGCGCGCATCAACGAGCCGAATCTCGTGCGCAACATTCTTCCGACGCGGGCTCGCGCCTCGCTCGTGCTCCGCAAGGGCAGCGATCACGCCGTCGCGAGCGTGCTGTTGCGCAAGATCTAGGCGCTCTACTCCGAGAGCTGTGCGCGCACGACGTCCGCCAGCGCGTGGGCGATGCGGTCGGCGTCATCCTGGCGTTCGGCCTCGACCATGACCCGCACCATCGGCTCGGTGCCCGAAGGCCGCAAGAGCACGCGGCCGCTGTCGCCCAGCTCCGCTTCCGCGGCGCGAACCGCCTCGGCGATGACGTCGTCGGAGTCGAGGTCGTGGTGCCGCACCCCGCGCACGTTGACCAGGATCTGCGGATATACGGTCATGATCTTCGCGAGTTGTGCGAGCGACTTGCCGGTGCGCGCCATTTCGGCCACGAGGTGCAGACCGGTGAGGATGCCGTCGCCGGTCGTCGCGTGCGCGGTCATAATGACGTGACCCGATTGCTCACCGCCGAGCGCGAGTTTGTGCTCCTCGAGCGCCTCAAGCACATAGCGGTCGCCTACCCGAGTCTCGAGCATCCGAATTCCTCGAGCCGTCATCGCTCGCCGCAGACCGAGATTGCTCATAACCGTTGCGACAAGGGTGTCACCGACGAGCTTGCCGCGTTCGGCCATCGACACAGCGAGAATCGCCATGATCTGGTCGCCGTCGATAATGGCGCCGTTCGCGTCGACCGCGAGACACCGGTCGGCGTCGCCGTCGTGCGCGATGCCAACGTCGGCGCCGTGCTCGAGCACCGCCGCTGCAAGGTTGTCCAGGTGCGTTGAACCGACACCGTCGTTGATATTCAGTCCGTCGGGGTCGGCACCGATAACAGTTACGCGAGCACCAGCGTCGGTGAATACCTCGGGCGAGACACCCGCGGCGGCTCCGTGCGCGCAATCGAGCACGACGTGGATGCCGTCGAGACGGTGTGGCAGAGTGCTCAGAAGGTGAACGACATAACGGTCTTCGGCATCCGCGAATCGACGGATGCGCCCGACCGCGGCACCGGTCGGGGCCAGCTTCTCCTGACCCAAAGCCGCCTCGATGCGGTCTTCGACCTCATCCGGAAGCTTGATGCCGCCGAAGGCGAAGAACTTGATGCCGTTGTCAGGTGCGGGGTTGTGCGACGCTGAAATCATCACGCCGAAGTCGGCTCCGATGTCGGCCACGAGATAGGCGGCTGCCGGAGTCGGCAACACGCCCGCATCGAGTACGTCGACGCCGGAGCTGGCGAGGCCAGCGGAAACCGCGGCGGTAAGGAACTCACCAGAGATGCGCGGGTCGCGTGCGACGACGGCAACCGGACGTCGTCCTGCCGCGCGCCGGGCATCCGCTCGACGGCCGCGGAGAAGAACGACTGCGGCAGCTTGGGACAGGCCAAGGGCCAAGTCAACGGTCAGTTCACCGTTGGCGAGGCCCCTGACACCATCCGTACCGAAAAGGCGAGGCATGTAGTCGGCCCGAAGAGCCGAGACCTAGCGCTTCGAGAACTGCGACGCCTTGCGGGCCTTCTTGAGACCAGCCTTCTTGCGCTCGATCACGCGAGCGTCTCGAGTCAGGAAGCCGGCCTTCTTCAGAGTGGGGCGGTTGTTCTCGCGGTCGATCTCGTTGAGCGCCCGGGCGATCGCGAGACGCAGGGCGCCCGCCTGGCCGGAGGGGCCACCGCCGGTGATCTTCGCAACGACGTCGTAGCTGCCGAGCAGGTCAAGCACCTTGAACGGGTCGTTGATCAGCTGTTGGTGCAGCTTGTTCGGAAAGTAGTCCGCGAGGGAGCGGGTGTTCACGGTAAAGGCACCGGCGCCCGGAACGAGACGCACGCGAGCGATGGCCTCCTTGCGGCGACCGACGGCCGCGCCGGAAACATTGAGCACGGCGCGGGGCGTCGTGGAAACCTCGGAAGCCGGGGTTTCAGTCGTGAAGCTCTGAGGAGCTTCGATGGAATCTGCGATCTTCGCCACTGTAGTAAGTCCTTTGATTCTGTGCTTGAGAAGCGGGCGGCGCTACTGGGCGACCTGGGTGAGGGTGTACGGCTTCGGCTGCTGGGCCGCGTGCGGGTGCTCGGCACCCGCGTAGACCTTGAGCTTCGCCAACTGGGCGCGACCGATGGAGTTCTTGGGCAGCATGCCGCGCACGGCCTTTTCGACCGCGCGGGTCGGGTGCTTCTCCAGCATTTCAGCGTAAGTGGTGGCCGAGAGGCCACCCGGGTAACCCGAGTGGCGGTATGCCTTCTTCTGCGCGAGCTTCGCGCCGGTGAGCGCTACCTTCTCCGCGTTGATAATGATCACGAAGTCACCCATGTCCATGTGCGGAGCAAAGGTGGGCTTGTGCTTGCCGCGCAGGAGCGCGGCGGTGTGGCTGGCGAGACGACCGAGAACGATGTCGGTCGCGTCGATGACCACCCATTCGCGCTGAACGTCAGCGGGCTTGGGAGAGAACGTGCGAGTCACAGGTGTACTGCTTTCTTGTCGAAATGAGGAGTTCGTGAATCCCACTCCGTGGGGGTTCCGTAACGGAACCGTGCCGGTGGAGGGCTCAACTTCGGGAGCAACGCAGGAGCGTAGGCACCAATGGATCAGACTAGCCCAGCGATCCCCCGACGGTCAAACCGGATGTCGCTAGTCGCGGTCACGCATCGCCCGCGTTTGCAGCGTGCGAGCGGCGAGTTCGTCATCCGCCGGATAGCCGACCTCGACCAGCACCAGCCCTTTCGCCGGCATGACCTTGAATGCGCTCGTTCGCGCGAGATCATCACGCAAGGCAACGGCCGCCTCCACCGGCAGCTTTCCCTCGCCGACTGCCACGCACACCCCCACGAGGGCCCGCACCATGCTGTGACAGAAAGCGTCCGCCCGCACGGTCGCGATGATCGTGCCGTCCGAGCCGCGGTGCCACCGGTAATCCTGCAGTGACCGGATGGTCGTCGCACCCTCGCGAGGTCGACAGTACGACGCCCAATCATGCAAGCCGAGCAGAGAACCTGCGGCGGCATCCATTGCGTCGACGTCGAGTTCGGCGGGAATCCAGACGACGTGATTGCGGGTGAGTGGATTGCGGGTGCCTGTTGTGTCGGCGATGCGGTACTCGTATCGTCGCCAGACCGCGGAGAAACGGGCGTCGAAGCCCGTCGGCGCGGTCGACGCGGCTGTGACCCAGACGTCGGAGCTGAGTCCCGCGATTCCGTTCAATCGTCGGGCGACAACCGCGGCTGGATCGCCGCTCAGCGAGTCACCACGACCGCCGCGCGTGCGGGCGATGACCTGCCACTGCGCATCCGTCAGGTCAATGTGCGCGACCTGACCGGTGGCGTGTACGCCGGCATCGGTGCGGCCAGCGACGGTGAGCGCTATGCCGCGGGGAGGCGTGCGGAACACGGTTGCCAGCGCATCCTCGAGCACTCCCTGCACGGTGCGAAGCCCCGGCTGCGTTCCCCACCCAGAGAACGCGGTGCCGTCATATGCGATGTCGAGGCGCACCCGCCTCGTCGCCACCTCCGCGCCCTCCGTCACGCAGCGAGTCTAGGCGCCCCTCTCGTCCGAAATTCAGGCGCGCCGGCACGACACCCCGCGCTACGAGCGCAACACGCCGGATGTCGTGCCGCCGTGCCTGAATTTCGTGCAGGAAGAGCCGGGCGAACGCAGAACGGCCCCGCTCACTGAGCGGGGCCGTTCTGATGTTCTGGATGCTACTTGGTGGATTCGTCCGAGTCGGCTACTGCACCGGCCGGGGCCTCAGCGGCAGCGGGGGCGTCGTCAGCTTCGTCCTCGACGAGGTCGATCGATACCTCGTCCGACTCGTCAGCGGCCTCATCGGCAGGCGTCGACTCGGCCGGAGACTCGACGGCCTCGTCCGCTGCGGCAGCGTCCGAGTCGGCAGCGGCTTCATCGGTGACAGCATCGGCCGGAGCTTCCTCAGCAACGGGTGCAACCGAAGCAGCGCCAGCTGCCGATGCACCCGACTTCTTCGCGCTCTTGGGCTTCGGGTTTACGGGCTCGAGAACGAGCTCGATCTGCACCATGGACGCATTGTCGCCCTTGCGGAAGCCGAGCTTCGTGATCCGGGTGTAGCCCCCCTCGCGCAGTTCAACAAGCGGCGCGATCTCGGTGAAAAGTTCGTGCACAACGCTCTTGTCGCCGATCGTCGCGAGAACGCGACGACGTGCGTGCAGGTCTCCGCGCTTCGCGAACGTGATGAGCCGCTCGGCGACGGGGCGGAGGCGCTTGGCCTTCGTCTCGGTCGTCTTGATGCTCTTGTGGGTGAACAGGGCGGCCGCGAGGTTCGCGAGCAGCAGGCGCTCGTGCGCCGGGCCGCCGCCGAGACGGGGTCCCTTGGTGGGCTTAGGCATAGTCGTGATTCTCCGTTTGTTTTCTCAAAGGCGTGTCGAAAACGACGAAGCCTAGTTGTTCTCTTCGTCTTCGTAGCCACCGTAGAAGTGAGCGCCGTCGAAGCCAGGAACGCTGTCCTTCAACGAGAGACCCATCTCAACGAGCTTGTCCTTGACCTCGTCCACCGACTTCTGTCCGAAGTTACGGATGTTCATGAGCTGCGTCTCCGACAGGGCGACCAGTTCGCTGACGGTGTTGATTCCCTCGCGCTTGAGGCAGTTGTAGCTGCGAACCGACAGGTCGAGGTCTTCGATCGGCATCGACAGTTCGCTCGAAAGAACGGCGTCGACGGGAGCCGGGCCGATCTCGATGCCCTCTGCAGCCGTGTTCAGCTCGCGGGCGAGTCCGAAAAGCTCCGTCAGCGTGCGGCCAGCCGAGGCGATGGCATCGCGAGGGGTGATTGCCGACTTGGTTTCGACATCCACGACCAGGCGGTCGAAGTCAGTGCGCTCACCGGCACGAGTTGCCTCGACACGGTAGGTCACTTTGAGCACGGGCGAGTAGATCGAGTCGATGGGAATCTGGCCCGACTCGCTGAACTCGCTTCGGTTCTGGGTTGCCGACACGTAGCCACGGCCACGCTCGATCGTGAGTTCGAGTTCGAACTTCGCCTTGTCGTTGAGGGTCGCGATGACGAGCTCCGGGTTGTGGATCTCGACGCCAGCCGGAGCCGAGATGTCAGCCGCGGTGACCTCGCCCTCGCCCTGCTTTCGCAGGTAGGCGGTGATCGGCTCGTCGTGCTCGCTGGAAACGACGAGGCCCTTGATGTTAAGGATGATCTCGGTGACGTCTTCCTTGACACCGGCGACGGTGCTGAACTCGTGCAGCACACCGTCGATGCGGATGCTCGTAACGGCAGCTCCGGGAATCGAGGAGAGCAGCGTGCGACGAAGAGAGTTGCCGAGGGTGTAGCCGAAG
>JANOYC010000076.1:0-13465 GCA_031428675.1 Microbacteriaceae bacterium
TGTCACACCGAGCACGCCCGCGAGCCAGACAACCGTTGATCCCGTCGACAGGATGTTGCCTTCGAACGCCTGCGTCGGCGTTCCCGTTGACCACGCGATCGTGCGCACAAGCCCAGCCGGCGCCGTGTGCCCGGGCGGGAGTAGCCCCATGATCGACGACCCGGTGCCGTAGGTCACCTTGACCGCTCCCGGAGCGCGCACGCCGTGCCCGTACAGAGCCGCGTGGGAATCGCCGAGGACGGCTGCGATACGCACGCCCGCGAGGGCGTCGACACGGCGCACCGGGGCCGTGAGTTCAACCGACGGCACAACGCGCGGAAGCGCCTCGCGCGGCACCCGGAATAGTTCAAGGAGCTCGTCGTTCCAGTCCGCGGAATCCACGTCGAGCAACTGGGTACGGCTCGCATTACCCACCTCAATGCGGTGCTCACCAGTGAGGCGGTAGACGAGCCAGGAGTCGACCGTACCGAGCGCGATTTCGCCCGCTCGTGAGCGGGACCGGTCGGGATCGACGTCGTCGAGAAGCCACGCGAACTTGAGCGCCGAGAACATCGGGTCGATCGGCAGACCAGTGGATGCCCGCACTGCGTCATCCTGACCGGCCGCGTGCAACATACGCGCCACGTCTGCGGTGCGGCGATCCTGCCAGCCGAGCATAGGGCCGAGCGGTCTGCCCGTGGCACGATCCCACGCGACGGCCGACTCCCGTTGCGTGCTGAGCCCGATCGCGGCGACCGGTCGATCGAATCCGGTCAGCGCGACGACAACGGCGCTCTGCACACTCTCGAACAGCTCCTCAGCGTCTTGCTCTACCCACCCCGGTTGCGGATGCGATTGACCGAGCGGCGCTGTTGCACGCGCGATCACTCGGCCCGCGGCATCCATGACGATCACCTTCGTCGAACTGGTGCCTTGGTCGATCGCGACGACGACGGCGTCGTCGCTGGTGTCAGACACGTCCCGTGGCCTCCTTGGCCGCGCGAACGATGTCGCCCGCGGTCAATCCGAAGTATTCGAGCAGGAAGTCCGTGCTGCCGGTCGGGGCGAACTCGGCGAGCCCCAAGATGCGCAACGGCACGCGCGCTCCGTCTTCGAGCTGGCTCACGATCGACGCTACCGCCGCGCCCAGTCCGCCGGCAATGTTGGCTTCTTCGGCCGTGACGATCGCGCCCGTCTGGCGTGCGGCATCCGTAATGGCGGTCACGTCGAGAGGTGCGATGTACGCGGCGTTCAGTACGCGTGCGCTCACGCCCTCGGCGGCAAGAGCGTCGGCCGCGGCGATGGCCCGAGAAACGAGAGTGCCCGTGGCAATGATCGTGACGTCGTTGCCGTCGCGGATCGCTCCGAAACGGCCACGTTCGAATGGTGCATCGTCGGGCATGACGTCGGGCACTTTGTGGCGGCCGACACGGATGAAGCTGGGTCGCGGGGATTCCACCGCGGCTCGGATCGCCTGGCGGGTCTGCAAGCGGTCGGCGGGCACGACGATGTCGAGCCCGGGGAGGGCGCGGAGCCACGACAGGTCTTCAACAGAGTGATGTGTCGGGCCGAGCTCGCCGTAGGCCATGCCCGGGCTCATCCCGCAGAGGATCACGTTGTGCTGGCTGTAGGCAACATCGGCCTTGACCTGCTCGAGAGAGCGACCGGTGAGGAACGGCGCAGCGGCACAGACGAACGGGATCATCCCCGCGCTCGCGAGCCCGGCCCCGATGCCCACCATGTCCTGCTCGGCGATACCGACGTTGATGAGCCGGTCGGGATAGAGATCGCGGAAGCCGGTGAGGTTGCTCGACCCGACCGAATCGTTGCAGACCGCGACGATTCGCTCATCGGTGCGCGCGAGCTCGATGAGCTCCTCCGCGAAAGCGATGCGATTGTCGTAGACGGGTGCTTCGGTGATTGCCGCGGTCATGCCAATTCCTCCAGTGCCGTCTGAGCCTGCTCCGCGCTCGGCACTTTGTGGTGCCACTCGACGCGGTCTTCGATGAATGAGACGCCCTTGCCCTTGAGCGTGTTGGCGATGACGGCCACCGGCTTCCCGGTGGTCGATGGCGAGAAGGCGTCGAGGAGAGCGAGGTAGTCGTGCCCGTCGATCTCGCGTACTTCCCAGCCAAAACTGGCGAGTTTCTCGTCCAGCGGGTCGAGACCGTTGGTGTCTTCGGTGCGGGCACCCTGTTGAAGGCGGTTGCGGTCGACCACGATCGTCAGATTGTCGAGCTTTTGGTGGGCGCCGGCCATCAGAGCCTCCCAGTTGCTACCCTCCTGCATCTCGCCGTCGCCGAGAACCACGAAAGTGCGCGCGCCCGACTTCGTGAGTTTCGCCGCGATTGCGGTTCCGACGCCCACGGGCATACCGTGACCGAGCGGTCCGGTGTTGGTTTCGACACCGGGAATCTTGTTGCGATTCGGATGCCCGTTGAGCGCAGAGAGCGGCTGCATGAAGGTGTCAAGTTCGGATTCAGCAAAGTAGCCGGTGTGGGCAAGGGTGGAATACAACGCTGCCGCGCAATGCCCCTTGCTGAGGATGAACCGGTCGCGACCGGCCCAGTCGGGGTTCGACGGGTCTATGCGCAGCACACCGGCAAAGAGCGTCGTCAGGATGTCGGTGACCGAGAGGTCGCCGCCGATGTGTCCCTGCCCTGCCGCCGCGATCATGCGCACGATCGATCGGCGCGTTTCGCGGGCGCGATCGGCGAGGATCTCCGCACGACGCTTGGCCGGAGCCGAATCGAACTCGTCTCGAGTCGAGCGCCACGAGGCAATTCTGGCGACGTCACTGTCTAACATTGGCTACCCGCATATCTATTCATAAGTGCTTGTACGTGCATTCATGGTGCCACGCACCCTCGCGCTTGTCAACGATCGATCGTTTCACTCACCTGATGGCGGGGAGAGGCGCGAGTAGAGTGCGAGTCACCATGACCGCGACTGCCACCCAGCCAGCACCCCTTGTCGTCCTCGGTTCCGCGAACCGCGACCTCACCATCCGGGTGGAGCGACACCCCAATCCGGGCGAAACGATGCTCGGCGGGCGGCTGTCGACCGGGCCGGGCGGAAAGGGCGCAAACCAGGCCGCCGCAGCGGCTCGCGCCGGAGCGACGCCCGTGTTCGTGGCAGCGGTCGGAACCGACTCCGCGGGAGCCGAGCTGCTGGCGGAACTCGAGGCGGTCGGCGTCGACACCAGCCTGGTCGAACGCACACCGCACCAGCCGACGGGCGTCGCTCTCATCACCGTCGCGTCATCCGGCGAAAACTCGATCGTGGTCGCGGCCGGCGCAAACGGAGAACTCCACCCCGCGACGACCGCCGAAGTAGTGAGCGCAATCGTCGGACCGCGCACCGTTGTGCTCGCTCAACTGGAGATACCGCTTCCTGTTGTCGTCGCGTGTGCGCACACTGCGACGGTGCACGGAGCCCGGCTCGTATTGAACTTGTCCCCGTCACGCCAGGTGCCCGATTCCCTCCTGGCGCTCGCAGACCCGCTCGTCGTGAACGCGAACGAAGCATCCGCGGTATCGGGGATGCCCGTCGCGTCTGTTTCCGACGCGGAACTGGCTGCCGCATCGCTCCTGCACCGCAGCCGGTCCGTCGTCATCACTCTCGGCGGCGACGGAGTTGTCGCCGCCGACACCACCGGCGTGCGTACCTTCCCATCTCGCTCTGTGCCCGTGGTCGATACGACGGGCGCCGGTGACGCCTTCGCTGGCGCGCTCGCTGCCGCGCTTGCTGCCGGCGACGTGTTGTGGAACGCGGTCGATGCGGGGATCCTCGCCGGGTCAATCGCGGTTCAACACGTCGGCGCGCAACCACCGCTCGGCTTCTCGGGGGTCTGACAGCCGGATTTTGCCGCTGAACGGCAGTCGGTTACCGTTGACGGCCTAAGAGTCGGGCGCGCCTGTGACGCGCGGGCCGAGAGAGTAACCATGACCAGCACCTCCCCGCACCGATCATCCCGACCCGGATTCGGCCGGCGGAAAGTCGACGACGGCCCACGAGCCAGTTTCAGCCAACTGATGCCGTACCTGCTCGAACACCGAAAAGTACTGTCGTTCGTGATCGTTCTGAGCCTCATCGGAGCCGCGACCTCGCTGGCTCAGCCGCTCCTCGTGAGCCGTGTCATCGCCGTGGTCGAGGCGGGAGACCCGCTCGGAGTTCTCGTCTGGGCTCTCGTCGCGCTCGTCATCGCATCCGGTCTGATCAGCGGGTACCAGCACTACCTCCTCCAGCGCACGGGTGAAGGGGTTGTCCTGTCGAGCCGCCGCCGACTGGTGTCCCGTCTGATGAGACTTCCCATCAGCGAATTCGACACCCGCCGCACAGGCGACCTCGTCTCCCGTGTCGGTTCTGACACCACTCTGCTCCGAGCGGTGCTCACGCAGGGTCTCGTCGAGGCGATCGGCGGCTCGGTGACCTTCATCGGCGCCCTCATCGCCATGGCGATCATCGATCCGGTCCTGCTCGCGCTGACCGTACTCGTCGTCGCGGTGTCGGTCATCACCGTCGTAGCGCTGAGCGGGCGCATCCGGGTGGCGAGCCGCAGAGCCCAGGAGAAAGTGGGCGACCTCGCCGCGGCAGTCGAACGAGGAATCAGCGCGATCCGCACCGTGCGTGCGGCCAACGCCACCGATCGCGAGATTCAGACGATCAACGAAGACGCCGTCGGCGCGTGGCGCATGGGCATCGACGTCGCCAAGATCTCGGCTCTCGTCGTCCCGGTTGCCGGGATAGCCCTGCAGGTGTCGTTTCTCGTCGTGCTCGGCGTCGGCGGCTTCCGTGTGGCAAGCGGCGCCATCACCGTAGCCAACCTCGTGGCCTTCATCCTGTTTCTGTTTCTCATGATCATGCCGCTCGGCCAAGCCTTCGGGGCAATCTCGGCGACGAACCAGGCCCTCGGTGCGCTCGGCCGAATCCAGGAGATCATCGCCCTGCCCACCGAGACGGATGCCGATGGCAGCGGTCCGCGCGCCCCCTCGGTCGACACTGCGGCGGCGCTGTCATTCCACGACGTGGAATTCACGTACACCGCGAAACCCGCCGACGCCACTGATACCGATATCGACCCGACGATCCTCCGCGGAGTGAGCTTCGACGTGCCGCGCGGCAAACGCACGGCCCTCGTCGGGCCCTCTGGCGCCGGCAAGAGCACGATTCTCGCGCTGATCGAACGCTTCTACGATCCGACGGCGGGAGTCGTCCGCCTAGCAGGCCACGACATCCGGTCACTCGATCGTGAGGCGCTGCGAGCGCAGATCGGCTATGTCGAGCAGGACGCGCCGGTGCTCGCGGGAAGCATCCGTCAGAATCTTCTGCTCGCGAAACCATCGGCTACAGAATCCGAGTGCGTCGACGTGTTGCGCGCGGCCAACCTCATCGGCGTGCTGGAGCGCAACGAACTCGGTCTGGACGCACCGGTTGGTGAGGGAGGCGTCATGCTGTCAGGAGGTGAGCGCCAGCGGTTGGCGATCGCCCGCACCTTGCTCGCCGCCCCGCCGATTCTGCTTCTCGACGAATCCACCTCGAGTCTCGACGGGCTCAACGAGCAGATGCTTCGCGAGGCGATCGACGCGGTCGCCGAGGGGCGCACCCTGGTAGTCATCGCGCACCGCCTTTCTACAGTGGTCGACAGCGATCAAATCATCGTGCTCGACCACGGCCGTGTCGTGGGTGTCGGCACGCACTCTGAGCTGGTGACGACCACCCCGCTCTACAAAGACCTCGCGAAGCACCAGTTGCTCGTCTGAGCCCCCGCACGCCCCCTCCCGCGCACGTAATTCAGGCACCCAGCGCAGACGTCCGGCGTGTTGAGGCCTTCCACCCGCGTGTCGTGCCAGCGTGCCTGAATTTCGCACAGGGGGTGTGCGTGCTCCAGCACGGGCTCAGTCGGCGAGGGCGTACATCGCGACGGCTGCTGTCGCTGCGACGTTGAGGGAGTCGATCCCGTGCCGCATCGGGATCTGCACGATCGTGTCGGCCGCAGCCAGCGCCTCAGCGGTGAGTCCCTCACCCTCGGTGCCGAGCACAAGTGCCACGCGATCCGGAGCCCCGGCCGCGAACTGTCGCAACGGCACCGCGCTGTCGGTGAGGGCGAGCGCCGCAATATGAAATCCGGATGCCGTAAGCAATTCCCGAGTCGACGTCCAGTCCCCGACGCGCGTCCACGGCACTTGCAGCACCGTTCCCATGCTCACCCGGATGGCTCTGCGGTAGAAGGGGTCGGAGCACCGCGGCGTCACGAGGATCGCATCCGCGCCGATTGCGCCCGCGGAGCGGAAGATCGCGCCGACATTCGTGGGGTCGACCACGTTCTCGAGCACCACGATCCTGCGCGCCGTGGACAACAGGGATTCCGGCGAGGGCAGCGCCGGCCGATTCATGGATGCGATCAGTCCGCGGTGAAGTACGTAGCCGGTCAACTCGGCCAGCAGCTCACCCGGACCGGAAAAGACCGGCACATCGCGCCCACCGAGGGCAGCCACCGCGTCATCGACGGATCCGCCGAGCGCGAGCACCGATCGGGGCTCGTGCCCAGCCGCGAGGGCCCGCTCAAGCACGAGCAACGACTCAGCCAGGTACAGCCCGTGTTCGGTGCCCGCCGCCTTCTTTAGCGCGACGTCTGTCAGGTGCGAGTAGTCCGCGAGCCGGGGATCGGTGAGCGAATCAATCGGAACGATCGTCACGACGCAAATGGGTCGGGCGTGAGCACATATTTGGTCTCCAGGTACTCCTCGATGCCCTCGAGCCCGCCTTCTCGCCCCAGCCCGGATTGCTTGACTCCGCCGAACGGCGCAGCGGCGTTCGAAACCACCCCCACGTTGAGCCCAAGCATGCCGGTCTCCAAGGTTTCGATGAGCCGCTGCCCGCGAGCGAAATCTGCGGTGAAGGCATAGCCGATGAGCCCGAACTCGGTGTCGTTCGCCTGCGCGACAGCGTCGGCTTCGTCGGAAAAGGTCGAGATCGCGAGTACCGGACCGAAGATCTCCTCGCGCAGGATGTCGCTCCCGCTCGTCACACCGGTCAGCACGGTGGGTGCATAGAAACTTCCCGCGCCGTCGATCCGTTCGCCGCCGGTGAGCACGCTCGCTCCGCGGTCGACGGCGTCGCGCACGAGAGCGTCGGCCTTGTCGACTGCCTTGTTGTTGATGAGCGGACCGATCCGCACGGCGGGTTCGGTGCCGCGACCGATCGGAAAGGCCCGCACCCGGTCTGCCACGCGTGCGGCGAACTCGTCGGCGATGGAATCGTGCACCAAGAACCGGTTAGCGGCCGTACACGCCTGCCCGATGTTGCGGAACTTCGCGAGCAGGGCGCCGTCGACAGCCTTATCGAGGTCGGCATCCTCAAACACGAGAAATGGCGCATTGCCACCGAGTTCCATTGAGGTGCGCAGGACCCCATCAGCGGCCTGCTTGAGCAGAGCCACCCCCACGGCGGTCGACCCGGTGAAGCTCAGTTTGCGCAGGCGCGGGTCTCTGATGATCGGTTCGCTCACGTCCGCCGACGTCGACGTGGTAATCACGTTGACGACGCCCGGTGGCAAACCCGCGTCTTCGAGCAGCCGCGCGAAGTAGAGCGTCGTCAGCGGCGTGAGCTCCGCGGGCTTGATGACTGAGGTACAACCGGCCGCGAGTGCAGGCGCGATCTTGCGGGTCGCCATCGCGAGCGGAAAATTCCACGGCGTGATGAGGAAAGCGGGGCCGACCGGCCGCTTGGTCACGATCATCCGGCCGGTACCTTCGGGATTGCTGCCGTACCGGCCGCTGATGCGCACCGCCTCTTCGCTGAACCACCGAAGGAACTCGCCGCCGTAGGACACTTCGCCCCGGGATTCGGCGAGCGGCTTGCCCATCTCCATCGTCATGAGCAGCGCGAACTCGTCGGCGCGCTCCTGCAACAGATCGAATGCTCCGCGCAGGAATTCTGCCCGCTTGCGCGGGGCGGTGGCCGCCCAGTCCGCTTGCGCCGCGACGGCCGCGTCGAGGGCGCGGGAACCGTCGGTCACGGATGCGTCAGCAACAGACACGAGAACCTCTCCGGTCGCCGGATCGGAGACATCGAGGGTGCGACCGCCCGCTGCGTCGACCCATTCGCCGCCGACGAAGAGTTGACGGGGCACTCGAGCGAGCAGATCCTGTTCGGAGATCATCGGTGATTTCCTTTCGCGAGTGTGGATGGCCACCAAATGGTGCGGCCGATGTCGAGGGCAAGTGCCGGAACGAGAAGCGAGCGCACGATGACAGTGTCGAGGAGCACACCGAAGGCAACGATGAATGCGAGCTGAGCGAGGAACAGAATGGGGATGACGCCGAGCGCTGCGAACGTCGCCGCGAGCACGACCCCCGCCGAGGTGATGACTCCGCCGGTGACGCCGAGACCCCGCAGAATGCCCGCCCGCGTGCCGATCGCGAGGGATTCCTCGCGAACGCGGGTCATCAGGAAAATGTTGTAATCGATGCCGAGGGCGACGAGGAACACGAATCCGAACAGCGGCACCGTCGCATCCGCTCCCGGGAAGCTGAGAACGTTGTTGAAGACGATGGCCGAGACGCCCAGAGCCGAGGCGTAGCTCAGTACAACGCTCAGCACAAGCAGCACCGGCGCGAGCACCGATCGCAGCAGCAGCATCAGCACGATGAGGATGACCAGTAACACGATCGGGATGATCTTTACTAGATCCGCTTGCGCCGTGACGTTGGTGTCGACGGCGATGGCGGTGGTTCCCCCGACGAGCACCGTGGGGTCCGTCGCCGGGAGGGTCTCGCGCAATTGCTCGACCACCGCGCCGGCTTCGGCTGAATCGGCTTGGTATTCGAGCGTGGCAGACACGAGCACGCGGTTGTCGATGACGAGGGGTCCGGATTCGTGGCCGGCCGGATTGGGAGCGCCGGTCGCGAACTTCACTCTGCTGACACCCTCGGTGTTGAGCACGGCTACTGCGACGTCGTCGATGCGGTTGGCATCGGCCACCACAATTACCGGTGACCCCGACCCGGCGTCGAAGTGGGAGCCGAGCACGGCCTGACCGTCGACCGCGTCAGACTGGGCAAGAATCACATCTGTCTGAGCGACCCCGTTTGCTTTCAGTTGTGGTAACCCAAGGGCGAATACGCCGAGGAGCACAACCGCGGCGATCCAGACGGCACGAGGCCGGCGCTGCACGATCCCCGCGACACGTGTCCACAATCGGCCCACCCCAGCGAGCGGCGCATCCGCCGACACCGTGATCTCCGCCGCTTCGTCGAGCTTTGGCGGGAAGGGCCAGAACGCCCCACGACCAAGCAGCACCAGCACCGCAGGGAGGAACGTCAGCGCGGCAAGCATTGCGAACAGGATGCCGATGGCCGCAATCGGCCCCAGGCTGCGGTTCGAATTGAGGTCGGAGAACAGCAGGCACAATAACGCGGCGATGACGGTGCCACCGGATGCGACCACCGGCTCGATAGAGCGGCGGAGAGCGCGTGCCATCGCAGCCCATGGCGCCGGGGTGTGGGTGAGCGCCTCTCGGAAGCGCGAAACGATGAGGAGTGCGTAGTCTGTTGCCGCGCCGATGACGAGAATCGACAGGATGCCCTGGCTTTGCCCGCTCAGTTGAATCCATCCCCACGTTGCAAATAGGAAGATGAAAACGATCGCGCCTGTGAGTGCAACCACCGATGTCACCAGCACCGCGACGGGGAGCACAATTGACCGATAGACAAGCAGGAGGATGACGAACACCGCACCCAGGGCGACGATCAGCAGCAACCCGTCGATGCCGGCAAACGCGTTCACGAGGTCTGCTGTCAGCCCCGCCGGACCGGTGACGTATGAGCTGAAGCCATCGAGTGGCTTTTCGGCAAGGATCTCGCGTATCTCGGCGATGGTCGCGCGCACTTCGTCGCCGGTAAGTGGCACGATCATCTGCACCGCGCGACCGTCATCAGAAGGGATGGGGCCGACGATCGCGGTTGGCGCCCCGTCGGACGGCTCCGCGACGCCATCGATCCCCGCCAATTGCTCGGTGAGCGTAGCGAACCAGCCGACATCGGCGGGCGAAACGGTGCCTTCGGTCTCCCACACGATTATTGCGGGGATCGACTGGGAGCCCTCGAACTTCGATTGCCACTCGCGCACTTCCGTGCTCTCGGCGCTAGCCGGCAGGAATGTCGCCTGATCGTTGCTGGATACGGTGTCGAGTTGGCCGAAGGTCGGTCCGCCGACTCCTGCTACGACCAGCCAGACCAGCACGAGCGCGGCGGGCAAGGTGAGTCGCAGCCAGCGCGGCGGCGCCCCGTCGAGCCGAACCCGCATCAGTTGGTGGTCGCTGTCGACGTCACGAGGGTGATTCCCGCGGCGGCGAGTTCGGCCAGCGCTCTCGTGCTCGACTGCGGGTCAACACCGGCGATCAGGTCGGTGATCACGCGCACCGACCGACCGGATGCGTTAGCGTCGAGCGCCGACGCGCGGACGCAGTAATCGGTAGCGATGCCCGCGACGTCAATCTCGGTAACCCCGCGTCGGGCGAGCTCATCGTTGATCGCCGTGCCGTCATCAGTGACGCCCTCGAAGATCGAGTAGGCAGGTCGCCCCTGCCCCTTTTTCACGTGCACGTCAATCAGTGCCGTGTCCAAGCCCGGGTGGTACTCGGCGCCGGAGGTACCGGCCACGCAGTGAACCGGCCACGACACAACAAAATCCGGCGGCGCATCCGTGGCGAAGTGGCCGCCGTTGTCATCGTCGCCGTTATGCCAGTCGCGAGAGGCGAAGACGAAGTCGTAATGGCCGGGATGCTGGGCCAAATAGCGCGTGATGGCCGCTGCCACTGCTGCACCGCCCTCAACCCCCAGAGACCCGCCCTCGGTGAAGTCGTTCTGCACGTCGATGATGAACAGCGCGGATGTCATGGTGACATTCTAGATTTGGCCGAATCGTGCTCAGGTGTTCGAGAGGTTGTCGCCGCAGCGCAAAACCGCGGTCGTGAGCGTGTCAAGAGCGGCTTTCGCGTTGTCTCGCACGTTGCCGATCGCGTAAAACGCAAAGGTCAGCGGTGTGCCGTCGGCCGCGTTGATGAATCCGCCAAGCGCATACCCGGTGTCGATCCACCCGGTCTTGGCTACCACGTTGCCGCGAGCCACAGCGTTGTCTCCGGTGAATCTGCTGGCGAGGCTGCCGGATTTGCCCGCAATGGGAAGACCCGCCCACACGGTACCGAGGTTCTGCTCGCCGGCCTTGATCTTGATCATCAATTGCGCGACATACGACGGAGCAACCGCGTTGAACTCGCTCAGCCCTGAGCCGTCTTTGATCACCATTCCGGCGGTCTCCACGCCGTAGGTGGCGAGGGCGCCGGGGATCGAGCGCTGCAGCGACGCCGCCGAGCCGTCGAAACCGGCTTGCTTCGAGGTGACTCGCGCCAGCATCTCGGCGATCGTGTTGTCGCTGACGAGGAGCATCTGGTTGATGAGTGCGCTCACGGGTTGAGACGACACCGTTCCCAGTGCGGTCGTGGATGCCGCTACTCCCGTGTCGAGCGCGACGGCGCCACCATTGCTCTCATCGCCGACGTTGCCCGCGTTCTCGAGGGCCGCGACGAACGCCGCGCCAGCACGACCGATCGGATCGGTGCTCCGCGGGCTCGTGCCACGAGTCGGGTCGGCGCGGTCGCCGTCGACTTGCAGCGCGGTGACCTCGGAGTGGTAACCGATCGTCTGCTCCGAGCGCTTCCACGCCGGATCCCACTTGTCGGAGGAACTCCACATCGAAGCATCGAGCACGACACGCGTGATCGGCTCGGTGATGCCGAGCTCGGCACGCTTGCTCATCACCTGGGTCGCCAGGTCGGCGAGCTTCGGAGCCCCGCGGTAATAGCTCTCCGATCCGGGAGGGAGCGCCGACAGGGTGGCGTCACCCCCGCCGACGAGCACGACTGTGCCGGGGTCGCTTCCGGCCACGACGGTGGTTGATAGGCGGTGGTCCGGTCCGAGCACAGCCACGGCGGCCGCCGCCGTCAGGATCTTGAGCACACTGCCCGTGCGGGCGGGCTCGCCCCCCGCGCGGTCGAAGAGCACTTCGCCGGTGGCTGCGTTGACAACCTGGCCGTGGAATTCGGCCAGTCGTGCGTCGCTCGCAGCACCGGTCACCGAACACGTCCGCAGCCGGCTCGGGCCGGGAATGGACGCTGGCACCGGCCGAGCGGGATCGACGGTCGGGGTGGGCGACGGAGTCGAGCCTGCAATCTGCGACGAAGCGGGGCTACCGGCGGCAAGACCCGCGACCACAGCGCCGGTTCCCAGCAGAGCGAAGATGAGACCGAGCGCGCTCGCCAGCCAGATTGCCGGATGCCGCTGAACGAGCGCCGCGATTCCCGACCCCATTCGTTCAGCGCCGTCAGAGTCGGAGGCCGCAGCGGACGCGTCGATTCGCTGGGTCGGCGGTCCGTCGTCGTGGGGTTGGGTCACCGCTCTATGCTAATCGAGGCTCCCGTCCGGTCTCCGAGACGTCGACTCAGGAAATCAGCGGTGAGCGTCGGCCGGGTATACGAGCCCGATCTGCCGCCGAATCTGATCCAGCGTTCCCATTATTGCGACGGACTCCGACGCGGGAAGCACATCCGACGGCGACTGGCCGTCGCGGATTCGCCGTTCGATCTCGAGCGCTTCGAACTGCATCCCGCGGCTCGTCACCGCCGATTCGTAGTGCTCGATGACCTCGCCCGCGTGATCGATCACGGAGAAACTCGTGGGCGCGTACCAGACGGCGTCGATGTCGATTCGGCCGCGCGTGCCGATGACCGACGCACGATTAGGGCCGCGTGTGTCGAGTGCGAAATGGAGGATCGCCTGCTGACCATCGGCGTAGCCGAGAACCACGCCGGTCTGCCGATCGACACCGGTCTGTGTTGCGCTCGAGTGCGCGGTCACCGACACCGGCGCACCCAGCACATCCCATGCGAACGACACCGGGTAAATACCGAGATCGAGTAGCGCTCCCCCGCCGAGAGCGATGGCGTTGATGCGATGCTCGGGGTCGGTCGGAAGCGCTTGCGTGTGATCGGCGTACACGGTGCGCACGTCGCCGAGGGTGCCCGCCGCGAGAATCTCGCGCACTCGGATCATGTGCGGCAGCCACCTCGTCCACATCGCCTCCATGACGACGACACCTGCGGAGGCGGCGGCCTGCGTCACCCGACGGGCTTCGGCCTCGTTCATGGTGAAAGGCTTCTCGACGAGCACATGCTTTCCCGCCGCGATCACCTGAAGCGCGTTCTCAACATGAAGAGTGTGCGGAGTCGACACGTAGACGACATCGACGGCGGGATCAGCGGCGAGATCGGCATAACTCGGATGCGCGACGGCAATCCCGAACTCTGCAGCAAACGCGTCTGCCGCGCTTTGCGATCTCGACCCGACCGCGGCGATAGAAAGGCCCTCGTGCAGAAGGTCGGCAGCGAAAGCGTGGGCGATACCGCCGGTGCCGAGAATGCCCCAGC
>JANOYC010000077.1:0-6716 GCA_031428675.1 Microbacteriaceae bacterium
AGTGAAGCTCGACGATGGTCGGATCTACTACGTCAACATAGCGTTGCGATAGGCCTGCACTATTCACGCGAGGCGGCACCGCACCGCACGATTCACCAGGATGGAGAGAATGGCATGCGTGACGCGCAGTCGGCCGAAGAATTGGGCCACCACGAGCCACCGCAGTCGGCGTGCGTCGAATGGTGCATTTCCGATCATGGCAACTCCATCGGCGAGGAAGACTGGGTTCACGAGAGCGAGCCTCTCCGCGTCGCCGCTGGCGTGACTGCTCGACTGTGCATGTCGATTGACCCTGTCGTGGGAGCTCAGGACGGCCCGTACGTGGTCATCGACGCCGCCATCGACGCGCGGGAGTACACCTTGCCGGAGGCAGAAGCTCTCGCGACGTCGGTGATGGCGCTCGCCCGTCGAGGTGACTGCGCCAGCACGTCGGGGTAACTGCGCCAGCAACGCCTGCTGACGACGCGTAAACCTACGCGCCCCTCAGCAGCTCGAACGCGCTTTCTCGATCCTTGACGGCGAGTTTGCGCAGCACCGCCGACACGTGAACTCTGACCGTCGTTGGCGACAGAAATAGCCTCTTGGCAACCTGCTCGGTCGAGATCCCTTGCCCGAGCAGTTCCATCACATCCCACTCCCGCGGGCTCAGCCGGCTCGCTGCAGTGGATCGTCGGGCGAAACGCTTGTGCGACGGGCCTCGGAATTCCTGAAGGATGCGTGCAACGAGTTCGGGTGGCATCGCGGCCTCACCGGCGAGCACTGATCGCAGTGCGGCAGGTAGTTGGTCAGGGTCGGACGTCTTGAGCAGATAGCCGGAGGCGCCCGCGCGAAGCGCGTCAAACAGGTCATCGTCGAGTGCCGACTGGGTGAGCATCACGACGGCGATCTCCGGCAGTTGTCGGTTGATCTCTTGGGCTGCATGGATGCCATTCCCCGGCATGTGGATATCGAGCAAGACGACGTCGGGGTGGTACTCGAGGGCAAGGCTGACCGCCTCGTCGGCGCTCGCGCCCTCGCCGGCCACGGCGCATCCGCCTGCTTCTAGGGCCTCGCGGATTCGTGACCGGATCGGCGCGTGGTCGTCTGCAATGACGACTCGGATGTTGGCGGTTCTCACCATTGCACTGTCACCTTGCTCCCGCGACCGGGTTCAGAAAAGATGTCGAACGATCCCGGCAGGGCGCGAGCGCGCTCCCGCATGCTGATGAGCCCAAAGCCAGCGCTGTTGGCATTCGCGGACTCGAGATCAAAGCCGTGACCGTCATCCTCGATTGTCAGACACCGTCGCCCGTCCGACTGGCAGAGCCGAACCGTGATTGTTTCAGCGCTTGCGTGTCGAATGGCATTGCCGATGGCCTCGCGCACGATGCGCGTCAGCGCGTGTCGTTGCTCGTCGTTGAGCGTGATGGAGTCGTCTAGGTCAGCGACAAGGTCGAACCGGTGTCGCGTTGCCAATTCCGCCGACGCGCGAAACAACGACGAACTGAGTGGCTCGTTTCTTGCGGTGCTGAGCGATTGCACCGCGGATCGCGCTTCGTCGAGGGCGCGGTCGCACGCACCGACGATATGTCCGCGGGCATGGGGATTCGCGCCGATGGTTTGGCTTTCGGATCGGATGTATGAGAGTTCTTGAATCACCCCATCGTGAATCTCACGGGCAAGACGGAGTCGGTCACTGCGCACAGCGTCATCGACGTTTGCGTCAGAAGCCCGTTTGAATTCGCCAATTGCGCCGAGGAGGAGAACGACCGACGCTGCAGCCCCCAGCAGATTGCCAAGGTGGAACCAGTCTGTGAACAGCGTTGGAGTCAACAGATGATTGACCTGCGCGAACGCTCCCAGCCCACACGCGGCGGCAAGCCAACGACCCAATTCATTTCCACGTCGGGCCGATTGGCTCGCAAATGCGATCGACGCCACAGCAAGACCCGCCGCCCCGACGGCGTGGGCGACGTCGAGTAGCGGATTTCCGACGACCTGCTGAGCCAAACCGTCACCTGTGGGATCTGCTGGGCCGCCAGGCAATTGCGCGCTGAACAGCCACACAGCGGCAACAATGACGACGATGACGGTCACGGGGACAGCGACGAGCGCGAACGGTGACACTCTTCGCGTGAAGACGCGGTTGCCAAGTAGCGCGGCCGCAGCGATCACGAGAATCCCGACAACGCGCAGAGTCACGCCGAGCCACGCATCGAACCGTTCTGCGGAGAACTCGCTTCCTGGCTTCTCCGCCACGTAGGCGACGGTGAGCCTGCCTACCGCTACAAGCACCAAGCCTTGCGCGAAAACTAGATCTGCGAACATCCGCCGACGCCGGAATCGCCCGTATACGACGCCGGCCACAGCGAGGGCAATGCACGCCTGCACCGAATCTAAAGCGGGGTGCAACGCCGGATTGTGAAAACGGATGACTTCGGAGGGAGCCCACACGGCGAGAATGGTGGCCGCGAAGCCGACCGCCCAGAATCCGACCACAAATCGCCAGCTCGGTGGCATCGCGAGAAGAGCGCGGAGTCGCGCCGCCACCCGGGCGTGGGCTGGTGCTCGGGTGAAGGACCGCACGGGTGCAGTCGCCACCGAGACTGGCACCGGGGGAAAGAACGTCGTTGTTCTGATAATGGCCATGGGCAAGCCTGAGTTCAGTTCATCGCGGCGATCGGGTAGCCGCGTGGGGTGAAGTGATTCTAGTGAGATTCGCTCGGAACGGCTGAACCCCATTCGGGGGCCATGGCGGCACTCCCCTCGCTATCGCGCCTCGGCCCGCGCCCAGAATGTGGTCTTGCGCATCCGAATTGCGGTGCTCATGGCCCTCGAAATGGGGGCGGACTGCCGTGCCGCCGCTGTGCGTAGCGCGCCGCGGGAGTTGCGCATCCACCAAATGGGAAGACCCCCGCGTTACCGGGGGTCTTCCGTGGTGACCCCAACGGGATTCGAACCCGTGTTACCGCCGTGAGAGGCGTTTTCGGGCCGAATCTGCTTGCTATTCCGGTTGAAGATTCCTGTCTTTATGCGGCCCATTGCATCCATGTATCGGCATGTGTCGGTTGTGAACGTGGGCAGAATGTCGGCAAACGGTAAATTTCCGCCCCATCTCGGCAACCTTTGGGACGCGGTTTGCACATGGCTCCGCTTGTCCTCGCTCACCGTGGGCTGCGTGCCGATTCGAATTCAACGACCGCCCCGCCGGGTCGCTCGGGGCCGTCCGCTTTGGCGCGGCTCTATCAGCGCGACAGCCCGGTGTGTGGACCTGCCGGGGGCGGCAGTGCTCCGGCGCCATGGCACGATCGCGGGCGGCACGTCGCAGTCAGCCGCCCAGTCTGCCGCGGTGCTCATCTCGGAATGAAGGCCGTGGTCGACTTATTTCGCGGACGCGACTCGGGACCGGATCGCGATGAACCGTGGGTTCTCCAGCCGGTCCCGGCCCAGCATCACCCGGATCACCGCCGGGGTCAGGTTGTCGTACCGGATTATCCCGCCGGGACCCCGCCGGACGGCTCGAACGCGATCGCATGCCCGTCCAAGAATGACTCCTCTGCCTGATTCGCGTACGCGACATGCACCGCCCGGCCCGAGAACGAAAGCCGCATCACCAACATCCACAACTGGATCTGAATGCCCGCGATCACCGCCCAGAACTCCCCGAAATCGACCTCGGCTTCCCGGCCCGCGGCATGGGTTTGCGGGACCGCGACCTTGCTGGTGCCGCCGGTCCGCTCACGGCGGATCTTCCCCACCGCGTGCGTGACCGCGGACTCCGACACGATCGCGCCGTGCTCCTCCACCAGGCGTTGCCAGACCCGCCGACCGGTATGACGCTGCTTCACCGGCGCCGTCAGGTCATCGGTCACCACCGAGTGATTGTCGGCAACCACGGCCCCAACACCGGCGCCTCACGCGCGGGCCGCTTCCGCGGTGGCGGCGTCGACGACGCCAACGACGCCCGCACAGTTCCGACGGTGCACTCCATGCGTTGAGGCCAACTCACGAATCGACATGCTCTTATCCCTCGCATCACGACAGATGCGCCCGAACTGCTCCACTCTCGATCTCTCCTTCAAACCCGAACCCCTCGCACTCGCCTTTGGCAGACGAGCAGAGGCTACGAGTCGGTCGAGAGTGGGGCCAATTCAGCACGCAAAAACCCCGGAAACTGGGGCCACTTCAGCGCGCGATACCCAGCACGACCATGATCACTAACCACGTGCGGGTCCTGCGTCATCGCCATGAGTTTGCGAGTCATCGAATCCGCCACATTCCGAAGGCTGGCCCGTGAGCCGGAAGCGTAATCGCACCGCTTCGATCGGCGCGCAGGTTCGCCGCGCCAGCGAGACCGGTCAACTCTGTTCCCACAACCGATCGTGAAAGGTGGACGGGCGCGTGAGCGGCGCGGGCGGCGTGAACCAGGACGCTCTCTTGCGGCGCCTCCCGAAGGAAGGTGACGGCGTCCTCGCTGACGGCAAGCCAGCGCAAGCCGCCGTGGCGAAGCGCAACACTGGCAGCGCGCGCATTGAAAAGAGATCGGGTCGTTGCGAGCCTGTTCGTGTTCCAACTGCCGGTGTCGTGCCACGGGAACGGGCGCCGGCCATCCTCGCCGTTCTCACCCTCCTGTCCGATCTCATCGCCTGCCCACATCATGGGGATACCGGGCATCGACGCCAGCATCCCGAACGCGACAGTGATGAGCCCTTCGTCTCCCTCCAGGAATGTCGCTATCCGCGTCACGTCGTGGGAACCGACCAACGTGAGAGCGTGCGCCCGCGCACGCCACGGGACCGCGGCAGCGAACACGCGCATGGTGGCAACCATCGATTGCCCGCTGAAGCTGGGCACCGGAGTGACGGGGGCAGGCTGGAAGGGCACCGCACCGGGCCGCTTGAGCCACGACCACAAGGGCCGCGAGAAACCCGCGTAGTCCATGATGCCGTGCCAGCCGTCGCCAAGCAGGTCACCGGAGGCGTCGTTCGAGTGCTCAGCGAGCAGAAGTGATTCGGGGTTCGCCTCGGCCATGGTCGCCCTCAGCGTCGTGGCAACCATGTGGTTGAGGTCCATCGTGCCGAGACGAGCCGTCATATTCGCGACGTCTATGCGCCACCCGTCCAGCCCCTGCGGACCGAGCCATTTCGCGACCGTCGACTCCGATCCCTCATACAGGGCCCGACGCAGAGCCGCACTCCGGTGGTCGAACTTCGGTAGCGAGCGGTGGCCAAACCACGAAACATACTCATCAGGATGATCGGTGAAGGTGAAGTAGCTCGCCTCGGGTGAGCCGGCGTCGGCGACGGCCCGTTGGAACCATTCGTGACCCGCGCCGCAATGGTTGGTGGTCAGGTCCCCCATGATCCGCATGCCCCGCGCGTGCACAGCAGCGGAGAGCCGGGCGAGCGCATCGTTGCCGCCGAGCAGGGGGTCGACCTGGTCGAACGTCGATGCGTCGTAACGGTGGTTCGATCGCGCGGGGAACACCGGCGTCAAGTAGAGAGTGTTCGCCCCGGTCGAAGCGATGTGATCCAAGTGCGACGTGATGCCGTCGAGGTCGCCCCCGAAATACTGGAAAGGAGTCTCCGGCCCCGAACCGATCACGGGGTCGTTCCACTGCTGAGGGATAGCCCAGTCAGGTGCGAGGCGATCCATAGACTTGGCGAACCTGTCGGGGAAGATCTGATACAGGATGGCGTCGGCCGCCCAGGCCGGCGGCGGCGGAAACGTGGTGATCCGGAAGTCCGCTGCGTCGGTCACATCGCGGGTGCACAAGCCTTCGCCATTCAGCCACTGGTAGCCGTTCGGCACTCCGTCAAGAAGCCACCGGTAGTTCACCAGGGGGTTCTCCACCCGAAACTGCCCCCGCAGCCACACCTCGTCCTCCGTCTCGCGGTCGACACTCGTCTCGGTCAGCGCCTGCTCGCCGTCGATGTACGTGCGAAGCAGGGCCCGCGTGACTCGGCTCGCCTTGGGCACCCGGAGAAACACCGACACGGTATCGCCAACGTCCGGCGCTAGATTCGAGACATACATCTCGGACCCGTCATGGTGCGGAAGGTGTGACAGATCGGTGAACACGTTGCCTCCTGATGACATGAGCCGGTTGGAAAGAAGCATTTCCCATTGTGGACAATTGCCGAGGGGCCGTCGCGATCGGCGTCAGGTTCAGCGATTACGAGGTTGTGCCGGGCCGGATCACGACGGCGTCGCAAGCAAGCAGTTTAAGCCGGTCCCCTCAGCTCGTGTGTTCCCGACCGACCCACTGTGCCATTTCATCGCGCCAGTGTCGAGCCGTTCGTCCTCACTGATCTTTTCAACGCGCCATCCTGTAGTTCCTGTGCACCCGAAGTCGACTGGATCGACCGCCGCCGTGGCGTTGCCTTGGTCAGCGAGCAGCGGAGTGCATCGGGAGGAACAATTAAGTGGCAACGAATAATTACGTCGTTTTGCGTTGACGAATGGGGGTTATAAGCCGCCATGACCTACTCCGAACATGACGAAAACCCCCGGATAACCGGGGGTTTTCGGTGGTGACCCCAACGGGATTCGAACCCGTGTTACCGCCGTGAGAGGGCGGCGTACTAGGCCACTATACGATGGGGCCGTCAGTGGACAACTAGAAGAGTATGCCACACCGCCCGAACTCCCACCAATCCTCGCCCTCCCCCTCCCCCTCCCCCTCGGCCGAGTGAGCAGTTTCTGTCGTTATTTCGTCGTTTTGGGAGCAGAAACTG
>JANOYC010000078.1:0-5842 GCA_031428675.1 Microbacteriaceae bacterium
TGGACAAGCGCGCGATGAAGACCTGGGACGGATACTCGAGCGTGGCGCAGACCTACGCCGATCTCTTCGCGACACCCGGGTGGCAGGCATCCGAGTTCCGGACCGCGCTTCGGGAACGCTTCGTTCCCGCGCGCGAGTGGAATCAGGCAGGTGATCAGCAGTGACCATCCTTGGTGCGGCCGATGACGGCAAGCTTCGAGCCGTGCTGGACTCGCTCGGGTACGACTTGGAGCCATCCATCCTCATCGGCGGATGGGCGACTAACGCCCGCGTAGGCGGCGAGATCAGCCACGACATCGACCTCATCATCACCGATCAGAATCTGAGGCGGAAGCTGCCGCAGCGCCTGACGGAGTACAGCGAGAATCAGTTGCACAGCGGAGGCCGAAAAGCGCGCGGCAATGCAGATGGAGTTCACGTCGACGTCTACTTCCCCTACGAGTCAAAACTCGGATCCAAGCTGCTCCTCGACGTCGGCGTGCTCACTCGCTTCATCGATCCTGACCTGAAGGTCGCGGGGTGGCTCATGCTCACCCTCGATGCGCACATTGCGACGAAGATTGCGGCGCTCATCGACCGCCAAGCAACAGAGAAGGGCAGAAAGGATGCTCGGGAGCTCGTCGCACTCATCGACAAGGGCGGCGACGCCGCGCGCGTGGCCAAAGTGCTCCTGGCCTCGACGGGAGGACCGAAGAGCGACGTCCCGGGATACGTGAAGACGATGTTCGACTTGCTGCCGAAGCTCGCAGGACTCAATCAGCGGGATCGCCGCCGATACGCCGCCCTGGCTCGCGAGTGGGTCGAAGAGGCCGAACTGCAGCTCCGCGCCAGCTCGAACGCGAAGCGCGAGCCGAGCCTCTAGCGCACGGTCCGGTCGTGATTGACACCGAATCGCCGCTTCCTGAACGCCAACGCGCGGCCGGACGTCGTGCCCACGGGTCGCTCCTGTGCCTCAGTGTTATGTACGTTATCCTGGACATAACAGTTCGTTGCGCTTAGCATTGCGTACGTAACGGACGGAGTATCTCATGGCTGGCTATCGCATCTCCCGCGAGATAGCGACGTTCGGTGCGCACGTGCGAGGGTGGCGGATGGTTCTCGGACTAACGGCTCAACAGGTTGCTGAGCGAGCAAACATCTCCCGCAGCACCCTTCACAAGATCGAGTCCGGCGACTCAGGGGTGTCCTTCGAGAATGTCGCCCAGGTACTGCGGGCTCTGGGCATCCTCAGTGCAGTTGTCGAAGCGACAGACCCTCTTTCCAGCGACATCGGTCGACTGCGTGCTGACCGCATCACGAAACAGCGTGCGCGATGAGCACCTACGAGGTCTACAACGATGATCGCGGCGAGCTTCGCCTCGCAGGTCAGGCGCATTTCACCCAGGACCGCCGCGTTTCGACGACGTTCGTCTACGACACCGCCTACCTCACCAAAGGCGGGGCGAACATCGACCCGTCGCTCCAGTTGGTGGCCGGGCCGCAGCACCAGGACGGGCTCTTGCGAGCCTTCGCTGACAGCGCGCCCGACCGGTGGGGAAGGAACCTTATCGACAAGGCGGAGCGCATCGCCGCTCGCGAGTCAAAGCGCGTCCCGCGGAGGCTGGACGATGTCAGCTACCTCCTCGGGGTGAACGACAACACCCGCCAAGGCGCCCTGCGGTTCCGCGCGCCGGGTGCGGCTGAGTTCGTGGACGCCGACGCACAGGTGCCGAAGCTCATCATGCTCCCCCGACTTTTGCGCCTGAGTGACGAACTCGCGAACGAACAAGACTCCGAGTCGGCTGTCAAGCAACTCCTGGACACCGGGACCACAGGGCTCGGCGGCGCGTGGCCGAAGGCGTCCGTTCAGCTCGAGGATGGCGCGTTGGGGTTCGCGAAGTTCCCTCACTCCTCCGACGACTGGGACGTGATGGCTTGGGAAGCGACCACATTGGAACTCCTGGCTGGCTGCGGGATCGCCGTCCCCGCCCATCAGCTCACCAGGCTCGGCGGCCGGGGCGTGCTCATACTCCGACGCTTCGACCGCAACGCGGCCGGCCAGCGGATCGGGTACATCAGCGCCATGACGGCCACGGCGTCAACCGATGGGGAGCACCGCGACTACGTCGATATCGCCGACGTCATCCGTGACATCGCCGCGTCCCCCAAGACCGCACTCCGAGACCTCTACGACCGGGTCATCGCCAGCGTCGCCCTCGGCAACACCGACGACCACCTCCGAAATCACGGCCTTCTCGCGGCCGCAGGAGGCTGGGCACTCAGCCCCGTTTTCGATGTGAACCCTAACCCCGACCTCGCCAAGCAGCGCGCTACCTCCATCGCTGGCGCCGACGAGTACGCCAACGAGACCGACGGACTCCTGGCATTCGCCGACGATTGCGACCTCACACAAGCCGAAGCGCGAGGGCGGATGGCACACATCGGCGAGAGGCTTGCGCCATGGGCGGAGCGGGCGCGGCGCAATGCCATCCCCGAACAAGAGATCGACCGCATGGCCGACTCAATCGGTCCCAGGCTCGCGAAGGTCCGCGAAGCCGGCCGCATGTAACCGGAGCGTTGCGATCGCGAGTGTGGAATCCCTCGCGCTGACGAACTCGTCGACGGCAACGCGCGACCGGACGCGGTGCGCACGGCGCTCGTCATAGACCGATCGACGGCCCTCCGGGCCGAGACGGCCCGTGGTGCGGCGCCGAAGGGTCGTAGGGCCTACCCCGGGTTGTATGGGTCAACTGCGGGCGCCCGGCGCGGCTCCTGGATCCGCACCTCCGGCGCGAGGCCCGCGTCACGCGCGGGTCATGAGGCGGGTCGCGGTGCTCTGGCTGATCTTGAGCGTGTCGGAGACGAGCTTGAGACTGATGGCCGTCGCGACGCGATAGACGGCGATGGCCGCGTACAGGGACTCCCGGCGGCGCCCGCGGTCGAGGATCGGCGAACGCGTTCGAAACGCTCCTCGCCCTCGAGGGCATCACCCAGAAGAATGGCCGCCCGTACGACCCAAAACAGGCCTACCAACCAAAAACGAAAACAGTCGAACCCCAAAAACCGGGGGTTCGACCGTTCACAATGTCCTGAGACATCACATGGTGCGCCTGCTGGGACGGTACCTGAATTCACCAGCAGAGGCGAAGAAGGTCCGCGACCTCTGCGAGCGCGCGGCATCCGACCACGTCGAGCGACAGCGTCCCACCTCCCTAGCCGGGCCAGTCCGGCTCACTAAGGACGAGAACGCGCAGATCGTTGCGCTATAGGGGGCGGGCGTCACGCCTGTCCAGATTGCAGCTCAGCTCGGCACAACCGAGTGGACGGTGCATCATCGGCTCAACCGGAACGGTGTGGAGCGGCGCCCAATCGGGATGACTGCTACAGAAGTTCGGGAAGCGCTTCGGCTCAACAACGCGGGCGTCCCGATCACGAAGCTTGCTGTTCAGTTTGGCCGCTCTTGGAAGACGGTAGCGAAGGAACTTTGCGAAGCTCGGACTCACGGAACGCCCGACTGCGGGTGAGGAAAAGACGGTCGCGCGGGCCCCTGTGCTTCATTGACGGCAGGAGCGCTCACGCGTATAACAAGAGGGCCGTATCGGCATGATGAAGTTCTTTGAGAATGAAGCTAGCGCGGAGCGGTTTGGCCCTGCGCAGGGTCCACGGTTGTCTCATCGACGGTCGCCGCCCAGCTCGCAAGAAGCTGTAGCGCGTCGTGGGTTTTCGACCCTGATGGGGCGGTGAAGATGAGCATCTGTAGACCTCGCTCCGAGACGACGTCCATCGTCTCGAAGGTCAGATCGAGGTCGCCCACGATGGGGTGACGGATGCTCTTCAGACCGGTTTGGTGCTCGCGCACGTCGTGCGAGGCCCACAGTTTTCGGAACAGCTCGCTCTGAGTCGAGAGTTCCCCGACGAGGTCAGAAAGCGCCCGGTCGTATGGGTTGCGTCCCGCTTCGCGTCGTAGCACTGCGACCATCTGTCGGGCGCTCCCGTCCCAGTCCTTATAGAACTCGGTCGCCCGCGCCTCAAGGAACACGAAGCGGGCGGCATTCATCGGCCGCCTAGGCGATAAGAACATCTCTGAGAACAGGGCGTGGCCGAGCTGATTGGTTGCCACAGCGTCGAGTCGGGCGTTCTGCACGAACACGGGCACCGAGGTCATCGCATCGATGGTCTGCTGAAGGCTTGGCCGAACCTGCGTGCGTCGCTGGGCGGGTCGGCGCGCAGATGGCTGCGCCGCGACGTTGGCGGCACGTACCAGGTCGAAGAGGTGAGATCGCTCGGTTTCGTTGAGCGCAAGCGCCCGCGAGACGCCCTCGAGCACGCTTTCGGAGAAGCCGACGGCGTTGCCGCGTTCGAGACGGACGTAATACTCCGTGCTCATTCCCGCGAGTAGCGCGACCTCTTCGCGGCGCAGACCTGGGACTCGGCGGCGTCCTCCGTAGTCGGGCAGCCCTGCTTCTTGCGGGCTCAGCCGTGCACGCCTCGAAGTGAGGAAGTCACGGAGATCGTCTGAGGTGCTCATTCGTTCGAGCGTACGCCGACTCTTTTCCACGAGGGGGATACAGCCGGTACCCCTATAGGCCCTGACTCCCTCGCCCGGAGTAATCGGCATTCAATCAATTAGCAAAGCAATCGAAGGAGAATCCGAAATGACTAGATCACACACTTGGTTCATCACTGGAGCCGGTCGAGGCCTTGGCATCGACATCGCCCAGTCCGCTCTCGCCGCTGGCCACAAGGTTGTCGCCACCGGTCGCGACGCCGACCGCGTCCTCGCTGCCATTGGAGCGCATGAGAACCTGTTCCCGGTCGCTCTCGACATCACCGACCCCGCCGCAGCCGAGACCGCGGTCCAGGCAGCCGTCGAGCGCTTCGGCAGTATCGATGTGCTGGTGAACAACGCGGGCAACTTCTACGCGGGATTCTTCGAGAACATCAGCCCCGAGCAGTTCCGCGCTCAGATGGAGACCAATTTCTTCGGTCCCCTCAACGTCACCCGCGCCGTCCTGCCCGTCATGCGCAAGCAGCGCTCGGGGCAGGTCATCACCGTCACCAGCACGGCAGGTCTGGTCGGTGGCGAGTTCACCTCCGCGTACGCCGCTTCCAAGTTCGCGCTCGAAGGTTGGATGGAGTCGCTTCATCCTGAGGTCGAGCCTTTCGGTATCCAGACCATGTCTGTCGAGCCTGGCTTCTTCCGCACCGAGCTTCTCGTTGAGGGCAGCTCGACCATCTGGCCTGAACTGCAGGTCGAGGACTACGCCGAGAAGACTGCCGGAACGATCGAGGCGTGGAAGAGCATGAACGGGCAGCAGTGCGGCGACCCGAAGAAGCTCGCCGACGCTCTTGTGACTATTTCGGACGCGGACAATCTGCCGTTGCGATTTGTGGCCGGAGCCGACGCGATGGGTGCTGCCGAGGCGCAGCTCGCGGCGGTCCAGTCCCAGATCGATGCCAACCGCGACTTGTCCTCCACGCTCTCTTTCGCCGAGTAGGCGCACGAACTAAGCGAACCCCAACTAACGGGTCCGCCCGAAAGGAAATCTGAATCATGAAATACCGCACACTCACTGGAACCGGCATCAGTGTCTCGAATCTGGCGCTCGGAACGATGGGCTTCGGAACCGAGACCGACGAGGCCGAAGCTTTCGAGATCCTCGACAAGTTCATGGCTGCTGTCGGCAACCTCATCGACACCGCCAACGTCTACGGGGCCGGAGGGAATGCTGAGCGTTTGGTTGACTCGGTTCCTTATGCCGCGAGTGTCGCGGTGTGGTTCATGATGGCCTCGTATTCGATCGGGGTCAACTTCCCGAGTCGGCGTTGACGTCGTCGTCGGTGGTAGCGGGCTTCGATCCAG
>JANOYC010000079.1:0-7877 GCA_031428675.1 Microbacteriaceae bacterium
CAGAAATCCGATCGCCATGTCGTCATTGGCAATCATGACCGCGGTGATTCCCTCATTGATCGGAAGCTTCATGCTCGCGTCGTAGCCGGATTGTGGCGACCAATCTCCCTCGATGACGATGGGACACGACGCGTCGGCGCCGTTTACTACTGCGAGAAATCCCGCGAGTCGATCTCGGCTGGAGAACCACGCCTCTGGACCCGACACGAAAGCGAAACGGCGGTGCCCGAGTGCAATCAGGTGCTCCGCCGCCAGCCGGCCTGTGGTATCCGCAACGGATTCACCGTGGCCGGCCACTCCCGAATCCATGCGCACATCGATGAAAATTGGCACGCTGAGCGGGAACTCTTCCAGCACTGCTTTGACGGTGTCGTTTTGTGCGGTGGCGAATACACCTGCCACCTGCTGTTGGGACAACAACTCCAACGCTTCTGTGATCGATTGCTCGCTCGCGCCATCCATGCTCACGATGTCGAGCATGTAGCCAGCCTCGCGAGCACCCATGATCGCACCTTGGATGATCCGAGCTGGCCCGGTTTCGGCCATCTCGTGAGCGAGCGCGCCAATCCGGTTCGATCGGTTCGTTCGTAATGCCCGCGCAGCCTGATTCGGTCGGTAATCTAGCTCGTTGAGAGCTTGGATCACGCGCTCGCGTGTTGCCGGGCGGATTCCCGCGAACCCCTGGAGAAAGCGCGACACCGTCTGGTGCGAAACCCCCGCTGCTCGAGCGACATCGTAGATCGTGGCCGGCTTGTCTGCGCTCGCGCCGGTGCCGCTCATACTTTCCCGCTCTCCTGTGCTTCCGCAAGCATCGTGAATCGAGTTTATCGATCACATCTGCGGGACGGACGAGTCGTCGCGGCGCTACTTACATGATCAGCTCGGAGGTCGCTCCGACAACAGCCTCCGCACAAAGGGGGCCCACAGAATCACCGCCACCGCGGTGCCGAGCAGCATCCCACCTATCGTGTCGCTGACCCAGTGAACTCCGAGGTAAGTGCGACTGAGCGCCATAAGAACGGCGTAGATGATCCCGGACACCCACACCCACGTGCGCCGCACAATGAGCCCAAGCGCCACCGCGACCGTCGCCGCGTTCGCCACATGCCCGCTCGGGAAGGAACCGAAGTCGCTCGTTACGAGCATATGCTCAGGGCGAGCCCGACTGAAAAGAGACTTGAGCACCTGCACCAAGCCGGCGCTCAGCGCGGACGCCAAGAGAAAATACAGCGCGCTCCACGTCCGTCTCAGCAGGAGAAAGACCGCAACCGTTCCGAGTGGCACGGCGAAAACACCGAACCAGCCGCCGCCCAGGAAGTCCATCGCTCGCGACGGAATTTCCCACCACGGCGAGCGGTGTTCGACGATCTCCTCCATCCACACCGCATCGAAGCCGAACGGGCTCTCCCGCAGCACCACGAGTAGGCCTATCGCGACGACAAGGGCAAGGGCAACCGCGCTGCTGATGAGCGGCCAACGGCGTTGGACGCGCCGCGCTGTGCGAGTATCTGTCACCCTCCAACGGTAATAGCGCGCGGCGCCGAGGCCGAGCGATCATCAGCGAATTGCCATGGCCGTCCACGAAACCGGCGGCAGGATGATGCTGACAACACCGGCGTTTACCTCGACGGTGTCATTCGCAGTCATGCCGACACGCTTCTGGTTCTCGAGCGTGTTCGCTGCAGAGACGTCCGCGTCGAACAACGACTCCGCGGTTACCGAAACGACGTCGCCGAGAGCGCTCACGTCGATCGTCACAGTTGTGGACTCCGTTTCGCTGCGGTTGACGAGGAAGACTGCGCTGTCGCCCGATTTCGGATCTCTCGTGGCCACGGCATCCACAATCGCCACGTCGCCATAAACCTCCGTCGGGTAGCGATCGGTGTCGATCTTCACGGCAAGAGCCTCACCGACCGCCAGGCGGGAGGTGATCGAGAAGGGGAAGAACGTAGTCTGGCGCCAGGTTGGGCCGCCGGGCTCGGTCATGATGGGCGCGATGACGTTGACCAGTTGGGCAAGGCTCGCGCTTGTCACGCGATCCGCGTGTTTGAGCAGGGAGATCAGCAACGATCCGAAGACCACCGCATCGGCGACGGAGTACACATCTTCGAGGAGTCGGGGTGCATACGGCCAGTTCTCGATGTCGGTGATGCGATCTTCATTGTGGTAGCGGTCGATGTACCACACGTTCCACTCGTCAAACGAGATGTTGATCGTCTTATCGCTGCCGCGCACGGCTTTGACATGATCGGCTGTCGCCACCACGACTTCGATGAACCGGTCCATATCGACGCCGGAGGCGAGGAAGCTCCCCAGGTCGCCGTTCTTCTCCTCGTAGTAGGCGTGACACGAAATGAAATCGACGTCGTCGTAGGTGTGCTCGAGCACAGTTCGCTCCCACGACCCGAACGTCGGCATGTGGGCGCTCGAGCTGCCGCACACCACGAGTTGCACGGTCGGGTCCAGCTGGCGCATTCCCTTCGCGGTCTGCGAGGCGATTTTGCCATAGTCGTCGGCTGATCGATGTCCGAGTTGCCAAGGGCCATCCATCTCATTCCCAAGGCACCACATCGAGATGCCATACGGATCGGTTCGGCCGTTCGCGATCCGCCAGTCAGACAGGCGCGTGCCTGACCGAATGTTGGTGTACTCGAGTACGTCGAGTGCATCCTGCACCCCACGCGTGCCGAGATTGACCGCATACATGATCTCGCTCCCTGCCTTATCTGCCCAGATTCCGAACTCGTCGAGTCCTATCTGGTTCGTTTCAACCGAGTGCCAGGCAAGATCGAGGCGGCGCGGGCGCTCCTCGCGCGGGCCGACACCGTCTTCCCACCGGTATCCAGACACGAAGTTGCCGCCGGGATACCGGATAGTACTCACGCCGAGTTCGCGAACGAGCTCGAGTACGTCTTCACGGAAACCGTGCTCGTCGGCGGTCGAGTGTCCCGGCTCGTAGATGCCGTCGTAGACACAACGGCCCAGATGCTCGACGAAGGAGCCGAACAGCCGGCGGTCGATGGTTCCGACAGCGAAGTGGGGATCGATGATCAAGTGTGCTTTAGGCATGGTTGTCTTTCGGAATCGAGTCGGATGGATCGGCTGAATTACTTGAGGCTGCCGAGCGACAAACCGCCCTGCCAGTACTTCTGAAGAGAGAGGAAGGCAATAACTAACGGGATGACCGAGACGAGTGAGCCGATAATGATGAGGCCCCACAGCGACTCACCGCCGCTGTTATTCGCCGATGCCTGCCCTTGCCACAGGCCGAGTCCGACCGTGATCGGAAACAGCCGAGTATTCGAAAGCATCGCGAGCGGCAAGAAATAGTTGTTCCAGGATCCGACGATCGATAGCAGGAGAACGGTGACGAAGGCGGGCCGGAGGAGCGGGAATGCAACCTGCACGAAGGTGCGGAACTCCCCCGCGCCATCGACGCGCGCGGCATCCAGCAACTCGTCGGGCACGGCGTCGGTGGCGTAGACGAGCATCAGATAGACGCCGAACGGGTTGAGCAGCGACGGCAGGATTACCGCCCAGATCGTGTCGGTCAGACCCACCTGAGACAACAGGATGAAGGTCGGAATTACGAGTGCCGTCAGCGGTACCATGACGGAACCGAGCAGGATGGAGAAGAAGAAGCGCCGCCCCGCGAAGCGGAATTTGGCGAACCCGTAGCCGGCGAGCACGGCGAGGATTGTCGCCCCAGCCCCACCAGAAATCGCGTAGAAAAGCGAGTTGCCCAACCACTGCAGGTAGATACCGTCGTTGTAGGTGAACAGCGACGCAAGGTTGGCGCCGAACGCGAAAGTCTCATCGAACCAGAGTGCACCGGCCGTGCCGCTGAACAGTCCACCGACGTCCTTCGTGCTGGCGACGATGAGCCACCAGATCGGTATGAGGAAGTAGAAGATGAGCGCGCCGAGGAAGAGATAGGCGGCGACATGGCGGTTCGTTCGCTTTGCTCGGCTGTGCGGTGCCCCGAATTGGCCCGTCTGTCCGGATAGTCGTGCAGTCGTCATGAGAAGTCGCTCCCGCGCTTACGAGTGAAGAAGAGGAATACGTAGACCGCGATGAACACCACGACGCCCAAGGCGAAGGAAATTGCCGACGCGTAGTTGAAGTTCGCGTAGGCGAACGCTTGGTTGTAGGCGTAGATGTTCGGCGTGAAATCCGGAGTTATCGTGCCGTTGGAGGCAAGCCTCAGAATCTGCGGTTCGGTGAAGAACTGCAGCGTCCCGATCAGGGCGAAGACGAGAATGAGCACGAGCGCCGACGAGACCAGCGGCACTTTGATGCGGAAGGCAACCTGCCACGCATTCGCACCATCGATCTTCGCCGCCTCGTACAAGGCGGGGTCGATGCCCTGCAACGCCGCGTAGATGATGATCATGTAGTACCCGGCCCACTGCCAGGTGACGACGTTCATGAGCCCGCCGAAGACAGTATCTGGTCCGAGCAGGAACGGCGCGTCGACACCGAACAGCCCGAAGAGCTGATCGAGCGGTCCGAACGTGGGGCTGTAGAGGAATCCCCACATGAGTGCGCCGATGACAGCCGGGATCGCATAGGGCAGGAAGATGATAAGTCGTGCTGCTCGGGCGAAGCGAGTGGTAATCGCGTCGAGCACGAGCGCCACGCCGAGGGAAACGGCCATCTGCACCGGAATGAGAACGATTGCGAAGCGGATGACGAACCAGACGCCGTTCACGAACGAATCGTCGGTGAATGCTCGGATGTAGTTGTCCCAGCCAGTGAAGGTGGTGCCCGTGGCGAGACCCTTGCTGAACAAACTCAGGTAAAACGCGTAGGCGAGCGGCGCGACCAGGAACACCGCGAAGACCACGGCGAATGGAGCGATGAACGCCCATCCGACGAGGGACGGTCGCCGGCGACCCGAGCGCTTTCCACGCGACTCGGGCTGTGCCGGTTTCGAAGAGGCCTGGCGCGGCGACTGTACCGCGACCGGTGGAGCAACTGCCATGGTCAGATCCCTTGATCGTTGAATGTGGTGCCGGTTGGGGCGGTCCGATCTCGGGATCACTCCCGAAATCGGACCGCCTCGGCAGGCCGAGCTAGCTCTACTCGCTGACCGAGAAACCTTCGCCCTCGGCGTACTCGACCATGATCTGCTGGAGCTCGGTCGCGGCTTCCGCGCCGCCGATCTCCCCCGCGTTGATCTTGGCGAGCTGCGCCTGCAGTTGTGCGTAGTAGTAGACGATGATCGGCGGATAGACAAAACCTTTGTAGGCGTTCTCAGCCGGGACGTAAACATCCTTGTTTGCAGTCTGACCGCTGAAGAAAGCGGACTCATTGTTCACGAACTCGTCCGAGGTAAGCACGTCTTGGTTGAGCGGGAAGATGATCTGGTTCTTCCAGCCATCCTCGAGCGAGGCGGGGTCAGCGTAGACGCCGAGCGCGACCTTGGCCGCAAGTGCCGGGTCCTTTGCCTGACTCGTAACAGCGAAGGCAGAGCCTCCCCAGTTGACCGAGACGGGTTTCGCCGTGTCCCACTGCGGGAGCGGTGCAACGGCCCACACGCCTTCAGATTCGCCGACCCCGACTCCGGCGCCGCTCAAGTAGCCGGGAGCCCATGCCGCTGAGATGTAGGTGGCGTATTCGCCGCTCACCACTCCCGAGATGTAGTCGGTCGTGAACTGGTCGACCGTGCCGACGAGTCCGTCTTCCACAAGGCCTGCCCAGTAGTCGAGAACCTCTTGGGAATCGGGGTCGTCCAGCGTGATGCGGATGTCTTCCGGTGTGGTCAGATCGTATGCAAAGGGATCAGCGCCCTTTTGAATCTGCAACGCCATCATGACGGCGGGAACGTTGGAGCCAAGGTCACCGAAGAGCGGTCCACCCGCAGCCTTCACCTTCTCAGCGGCCGCGCGATACTCATCCCACGTTGTCGGCGGCGAATCGATGCCGTACTGCTCGAAAACGTCGGTGCGGTAGATCATCGCCATCGGCCCGCCATCGACGGGCGCCGCATACACGGCGTCGCCGAGTGAGACGTCCTTCCACGCACCTTCGCTGAAGTTGCCCTTGACGTCATTCGCGCCGTATTCGGCGATGTCGACGAGTGCCCCCTGGATCGCGTAGCCCGCGAGGTGATCCGCCTCCAGCATCACCACATCCGGCAGTCCCTTGCCAGCGGAGATCGCGGTCTGCACCTTGTCGTACTGGGCGCCGCCCTGTCCCACGTTGTTCCAGCACACCTGGACGTCGTCATGGGCGTTGTTGAAGTTGTCGATGACTGCTGGCATGTTTGGGTACCACGCCCACATTGTGACAACCGGTGCATCCGTGTTCACGATTTTGTTCGTGCAGTCGGAGGCCGAGGATGAGGTGCCGGTGCTCCCTCCGGCGCATCCCGAGAGCGCTGCCATGAGGGTGACCGCTGAAGCGGTTGCGACGAGGAGGTTTTTCTTCACTGTGAATCCCTTCGGCCCTGCACCAAGGTGCATGGACGTCATTGTCGAGGTGCGGGAGGGTGGTTATTTACAACGTTGTATATAACGTTGTAAAACACATAATGCGGGCGATATTGCCCCTTGTCAAGCGACCGATTGCAGGGGAGAGAATGTAACCGTTTGCGGAGAGCGTCGGTATCGCCCGCACAACGACAACGCGCGTGCCGGCATACCAGGCGAGGACGGTTTACTCAGCGACTCGCTATGAACGTGTCGTCGATTCTCGCCGGATGACCCGGCTTGCCGGCATTGCAAGCCTCGGCGGTACCAACTCCGTCTCCTGGTCGATGCGCTCACAAAGCAGCCGCACCGCCTCTTCGGCAATTGCGTCCCTGCCCGGGTCCACCGAGGACAGCGTCGGCAAGGAGTATCTCGTCTCGTCGATGTCGTCAAAACCGATGATCGCGACGTCATCGGGCACACGCAGTCCCGACTCCTGAATCACGCGCATGGCCCCGAGCGCCATCGCGTCATTGAATGCGACCACCCCGTCGAAGGGCACGCCGCGACCGAGGAAATCTCGCATCGCCGCAGCCCCATTTGATCGATGCCACGATCCGGATACGCACAGCAAATCATCATCGAATGTGATGCCCGCGTTCGCTAACGCCTGACGGTAGCCATCCAACCTCAGGCCAGCTGAACCGATCACTTCTCCGGGGTGCACCCCGAGCGCGACGATACGACGACATCCGATCGATATCAGGTGGTCGGTGGCCGCGCGCACCCCCTCAACGTTCTCCATCGTGACGTGGTCATTGGGTGCATTGAAGATGCTTTCGCCCAAAAGCACGAGCGGCGTGGAAATCTGGAGCAGGTCGATGTCGTCTTCGCCCAGTGCGAGGACGCTGTACAGGATGCCGTCGACGGCCGTCATCCGCTGTCCGCGCAGGGTCGCGATCTCCTCCTCCCTGCCGCCACCGATCTGTTGGATGAAAACAGCTAGGTTGCGTTTGGCCGCGGCGCGCATGACCGAGTCGGCGAGCTCGGCGAAGTAGGCGTTCCGGAGGTCGGGGATGATGAGCGCGATGACACCCGACTTGCCTGAGCGCAGGCCGCGGGCTGCCAGATTCGGGCGATATCCCAGCGTGTCGATGGCATCCAACACACGCTGGCGGGTCGACGGTCGCACGTGAGGAAAATCGTTGACGACGTTTGAGACCGTTTTGATCGACACGCCAGCCACTCGCGCTACGTCGTGCATGGTCGCCGACACGAGGTCTCCTCACGGTCGCCGAGCATCGGCGTCATCAGCGACTTTACAACGTCGGAAAACCCAACCCGCAACCAATCAGCGAGAGAGCGCCGGCACTGTGCGTGGCCGAACGATCAACCACAGCGACGCGATCGCCACGAAGGCAGCAATCGCCATCATCGCCCCCATGGGCACTGCGCTGGTGATGC
>JANOYC010000080.1:0-2129 GCA_031428675.1 Microbacteriaceae bacterium
GCTACCGCATCACTCGTGCGGGCGATGTCGTGCATCCCGACACGATGGAATCCGTGCGCTCCCAGATGACCGGCGACTTCGCCGACAAGGTTCGCGCCTGGACTGCCGTCGAGCCGCGAGGCCGCGAGCTGTGGATCGACACCGACGGGGCCATTGGCGGCTTCATCGGCGCAACCCCGCGCCTACTTGGCTACCTCGGCCCCGACCCGAAGAGTGACATCGCCCGCGGGTTCTTCACACACCACTTCTATGCGGTCGAAGGCGACGAGATCGCCGACCTCGACTCGGGCGAACGTCGCAAGTCGCCGTTCGCCGAGCGGCTTGCGGACGGTGCGACACTTCGGGTGACGACGTATGGCGACGTCCTGGTTGTCGGGGACGCAGATGGCATGGAGCGGGTGGCGACGGTAACGGCTGCCGATTGGTTTCCGGGGCACCTGGGATGAGCGTGGAGAGAGCAGGGAACGTGTCGGCATTGCAGCTTGATGGGTCGAGCACGGTCGCGTGGGCGGATGCGCCTGCGGGCGCTGCCGACGCCATCGTCGTCCTCGGACAGGATGACGCCGGAGCAGGAGCGATCCAGGTCGGGGTCGCTCGCCTGACCGCGCGGCCGACGAAGAGCGTGCTTGACGATCTGTGGAAGTCGCGCGGTACGCGGGCTCCGATGGGCTTCATCGTCGCAGCAGTCACCCCTGATGGTGTCTGGATTCACTATCCGTCCGCGGACGCTCCGCCGATCGGCCCTGTCACGATCGGTCAGGCTGAGCGCCAGCTCCAGTCAGTGCTGGAAGAGGGGAACGGGCTCGCCGCCCACGGGCGCATCCGCGCGATCCAGGAGGCGATGTCCTCAGGAGGCACGGACGGCTTCTCCAACCACTTCCTGTTCGCCACCTACCACCTCAACCGTGACGTGCCTCGCCGCCCTGATTGGGAATCCGCGGGCCAGAAGGCCGCGCCGATCCTGCCGAAGCGCGGCAACGAACTGGTGACGGCGCTCGGGTTCGACGCTGAGCCCGCGGGGTCGGAGCGGCTGCTCGTCCTGCGCACAGCGAGCGGCCCGCGGCGTGCCGTTGCGGTGCTCTTGCGTGACGACGAGCACTTCGATCAGAAGTCCGCGACATACCAGCTCACGCCTGTGGCCAAGGCGCTCGAAATCGCTGGCCGTGAGGACGTGCCGTGGGTGATCGCACTGCGCAAGTCCACCCTGCGTCTCTATCCCGGACGCGACGGTGTTGGCGTCGGTCAGCGCGGTCAGTCCGAGACGTACTTCGAGCTGGACTTGGATCTGCTCGCGCCCGAGCAGGCTGCGCTGCTCACGTTGATCTTCTCCGCCGAGGCGCTCGACGCGAACGGCTCGGCGCAGCAGATCCTCGACGGCTCGGGCAAGTACGCCGCGGACCTCGGCACGCGCCTGCGTGACCACGTCTACGAAGGCGTGGTTCCTCGGGTCGCGCTCGCCATCGCCGATCAGCTCCCGTCGCTCGGGCTCACGCTCGACGCGCACGGGCTTCAGATCGCATACCGGCTCACGATGCGCATCCTGTTCCGCCTGCTGTTCCAGGCATACGGGGAAGCGACCGAGCTGCTGCCCGCGGGCCGCAACGACCACTACGACGCGAACTCGCTCCAGGCATTCATCACCCGCGAGATCGGGACTGGCCCCGACCAGTTCTCCACCGAGTCGGCAGCGATCTGGTCAGACCTGACGCAGGTGTGGGAAGTGATCTTCCATGGCAACTCCCGCTGGGAGGTGCCCGCCTACGGTGGCAGCCTGTTCGATCCCGTCGCTGAAGAAGGTGCCCTGCTGTCTCGCGTCAAGCTCGCCGACAGCGTGATCGGCCCCGCCCTCCAGGAACTCCTCAGTGAGGAGACCGTCGACCAGACCTGGGGGCCGGTCGACTTCCGTAGCCTTCAGGTGCGCGAGTTCGGCACTATCTACGAGGGCCTGCTCGAATCCAGCCTGTCGCTCGCCGAGCAGGACCTCACCGTGGACCGGAACGGTGCGTACGTCCCTGCAAAGGGCGATGATGAAGTCGTCGCGCGATCGGGTCGCCCGTACTTCCACTCGGCCTCGGGGGAGCGCAAGGCAACCGGCTCCTACTACACGCCGAAGATCGTCGTCGACCACC
>JANOYC010000081.1:0-18642 GCA_031428675.1 Microbacteriaceae bacterium
ATCTCGGTGACGTCTTCCTTGACACCGGCGACGGTGCTGAACTCGTGCAGCACACCGTCGATGCGGATGCTCGTAACGGCAGCTCCGGGAATCGAGGAGAGCAGCGTGCGACGAAGAGAGTTGCCGAGGGTGTAGCCGAAGCCTGGTTCGAGCGGTTCGATGACGAAGCGCGAACGGAACTCTGAAATATTTTCTTCGGCAAGGGTGGGGCGCTGTGCAATGAGCACTGGTTTTTCCTTTCGGCGAAGTGTCCGCTATTTGACACTTTCGGATGCACCGGGTGGCTGGCCCGGCGTTCTATTGAGTTGTGTTCAACGTGATGGTTCTGGAACCGGATGGCGGCCGCCGTGCAATTCAGCGCTCGGATGCCCGCCCCGGTGACCGAGCGTGGCGAACCAATGGCTCGCCACGCTCGATGCGTGGTGGTTAGACGCGGCGACGCTTCGGCGGGCGGCAACCGTTGTGCGCCTGCGGGGTGACGTCGCTGATCACGCCGACCTCGAGGCCAGCGGCCTGAAGCGAACGGATTGCGGTCTCGCGTCCGGAGCCGGGGCCCTTGACGAAGACGTCGACCTTCTTGACGCCGTGCTCCTGCGCTTGGCGCGCAGCGGACTCGGCCGCGAGCTGAGCCGCGAACGGCGTCGACTTGCGCGAGCCCTTGAAGCCGACTCCACCGGACGATGCCCAGCTGATGACCGCTCCGGTCGGGTCGGTGATCGAAACGATGGTGTTGTTGAACGTCGACTTGATGTGGGCCTGGCCCACAGCGATGTTCTTCTTTTCCTTGCGACGCGGCTTGCGAGCTGCCGCCTTGGGTGCTGCCATGCTGTTCTCCTAAAAAATTGTTGGCCGGATGCCGATCGACGGCGTCCGGGACCAGGCGGCTACTTGCGGCCGGCCTTCTTCTTGCCGGCTACGGTGCGCTTCGGGCCCTTGCGGGTACGAGCGTTGGTCTTGGTGCGCTGTCCACGAACCGGGAGGCCACGTCGGTGGCGAATTCCCTCGTAGCTGCCGATCTCAACCTTGCGGCGGATGTCTGCTGCCACCTCACGGCGGAGGTCACCTTCCACCTTGTAGTTGAGTTCGATGTAGTCGCGAAGGGCGACGAGCTGGTCGTCAGTCAGATCCTTGACGCGGATATTTCCATCGATTGCGGTGTCCGCGAGGGTCTTGAGCGACCGAGTGCGGCCGACACCGTAAATGTAGGTAAGTGCGACTTCCACGCGCTTGTCGCGCGGAATGTCTACGCCTGCTAGACGTGCCATTGTGGCTTCTCCTGTGAGTGAGTGGAGGTGTGGAGCGGTACCGGTGCCTGGGCCTCCAACCCGGGGTGTCCCCTGCGTGCGCAGGTTCTGGTACTGCCGTTATTCGTATTCAGTTGTGGGGTGTCTGCGACAAAGACCGAGATCGGCCTTCGCCCGCTAGCCCTGGCGCTGCTTGTGGCGCGGGTTGCTCTTGCAGATGACCATGACGTTGCCGTTGCGGCGAATGACGCGGCACTTC
Source organism: Microbacteriaceae bacterium (assembly GCA_031428675.1). GTDB lineage: Bacteria > Actinomycetota > Actinomycetes > Actinomycetales > Microbacteriaceae > JANOYC01. Next base: position 1,504 of record JANOYC010000081.1, read on the forward strand.
TCGCAGATCGGCTTGACGCTGGGGTTGACCTTCATGATTGTTACTTTCTTCGCTGTCTTCGTACCCGATCGGTGGAGCGGGCCGTTACTTTCCAGCTGACACATGCCTGTGCGGCACTACTTGTAGCGGTAGACGATCCGGCCGCGGGTCAGGTCGTATGGGCTCAGCTCTACGATCACGCGATCCTCGGGGAGGATGCGGATATAGTGCTGGCGCATTTTTCCGGAGATGTGGGCGAGTACCTTGTGTCCGTTGGTCAGCTCAACGCGAAACATTGCGTTGGGCAGAGCTTCGACCACTGCACCCTCGATCTCGATGACACCGTCTTTTTTGGCCATTGCCTCTTCGTCGCTAAAAGTATTGTTTGCTGGTCGTGCGGATGGATGGGCAGCAGCTTTGTTCTGAACGATTGCACGCCAAAACAGGCCGAAGACACCAAGGATCAAGCTTAGGTGATAATCGGCGTTTCACCAACTCGAATGCGGCGAAGGGCGGTAGGCCCGTTCGCGCACCGTAGTTGCGACGATCAGGCGGCCGGAGCGGCGAGGCCGCGATCGGCCATCGCCGCGAGAATGCTCGCGGTGACTTGGTCGACCGTGCCCATGCCGTCGACGCGCACAAGGACGCCGCGCTCGTCGTACATGTGCAGCAGGGGCTCCGTCTGTTCCGCATAGACCTCGAGCCGACGACGAACGACGTCCGCGGAGTCGTCGCTGCGGCCCTCGATCGCCGCGCGCTTGCTGATGCGGTCGACGACGACATCGGCGTCGGCGAGGATCTCCACGACGACGTCGAGAGCGGTGCCCTCCGACGCGAGGAACTCGTCGAGCTCACGCACCTGGTCTGCCGTGCGCGGGTAGCCGTCGAGCAAAAATCCGCGAGCAGCATCGGGCTCAGCGAGCCGGTCACGGATGAGCGCATTGGTGAGGCTGTCGGGAACGTTGTTGCCGGCATCCATGTACTGCTTAGCCTTGACACCCAGCTCGGTCTCGTTCTTGACGTTGGAGCGGAAGATGTCGCCGGTCGAGATCGCGGGGATGCCGTAGGCGGCCGCGATGTGCGCCGCTTGGGTGCCTTTTCCCGCACCGGGCGGGCCGATGAGCAGCAGTCGAACGCCGTTGTCGTTCATCCGGGTCACCGCAGAAGCCCCTCATAGTGACGCTGCTGCAGTTGCGAGTCGATTTGCTTGACTGTCTCGAGGCCGACGCCGACGATGATCAGGATGCTCGCGCCGCCGAACGGGAAGTTCGCGTTGGCCTGCACGAGCGCCAGTGCGATGAGCGGAATGAGCGCCACGATACCGAGGTAGAGCGAACCCGGAAGCGTCACACGGGTGAGCACGTAGTCGAGGTATTCAGCAGTCGGGCGGCCAGCACGGATACCGGGAATGAACCCGCCGTACTTCTTCATGTTGTCGGCGACCTCTTCGGGGTTGAAGGTGATCGCGACGTAGAAGTAGGTGAAACCAACGATGAGCAGGAAGTACATGAGCATGTACAGCGGGTGGTCGCCACGCGTGAGGTAGTTCGTGATCCAGGTGACCCACGCGGCCGGGGTCTCGCCAGCGCCCGGCTGGTTGAACTGGGCGATGAGCGCGGGCAGGTACAGCAACGACGAGGCGAAGATGACCGGCACGACACCGGCCATGTTGACCTTGATCGGAATGTAGGTGTTGTTGCCGCCGTATGTGCGACGACCCACCATGCGCTTGGCGTACTGCACCGGGATGCGCCGCTGCGACTGCTCGACGAACACAACGGCGGCCATGATCACAAGGCCGATGAGAATGACGCCGAGGAAGACTTCGAAGCCCTTCGACTGCTGGATGCCCCACAGCGCGCTCGGGAACGTTGCCGCAATCGAGGTGAAGATGAGCAGCGACATTCCGTTGCCGATGCCGCGCTCGGTGACGAGTTCGCCCATCCACATGATGATTCCGGTACCGGCGGTCATGGTGATGACCATGAGCAGGATCGCGTACCAGGCGTCGTTCGTGATGAGGTTGGAGCACTCCGCCACGCCGGTGTTCGAGCCGAAGAGGGCGCCGCTGCGGGCAACCGTGATGAGGGTGGTCGACTGCAGAACACCGAGGGCGATGGTGAGGTAACGCGTGTACTGGGTGAGCTTCGCCTGGCCGGACTGGCCTTCTTTGTACAGCGTGTCGAAGTGGGGGATGACCACGCGCAGCAACTGCACGATGATCGACGCCGTGATATACGGCATGATGCCGAGTGCGAATACGGAGAGCTGGAGAAGCGCCCCGCCGCTGAAGAGGTTGACGAGCTCATAGAGGCCCGAGGTGTTCGCGTTTGCCGCGAGACAGGTCTGCACGTTGCCGAAGTCCACGAACGGAGCCGGGATGAACGAGCCGAGGCGGAACAGGGCGACGATTCCGAGCGTGAACCCGATCTTCCTGCGAAGGTCGGGCGTGCGGAAGATCCGCGCGACGGCTCTGAACACAAGTCCTCCTGTTGCTTGCTGACCAATAGCCCAGTGGAGTCCCGCTCCGAAGAACAGAACTCCACATGGACTACAGTCGACGGCCGCTGCGCGACCGCCGGAGCGCTTGAACGCTCGAATTACTTGACGGAACCGCCTGCTGCGACGATCTTCTGCTCAGCCGAGCCGGAGACCTTGTCTACTGCAACGTTCAGCTTAACCGCAATGTCACCCGACCCAAGAACCTTGACCTTCTCGTTCTTGCGCACGGCGCCCTTGGCAACGAGGTCTCCGATGGTGACGTCGCCGCCCTTCGGGTACAGCTCAGCGAGCTTCTCGAGGTTCACAACCTGGTACTCGACGCGGAAAGGGTTCTTGAACCCGCGCAGCTTCGGGGTGCGCATCACGAAGTTCAGGTTGCCGCCCTCGAACCCGGGCTTCACCGAGTAGCGAGCCTTGGTTCCCTTGGTTCCGCGACCTGCGGTCTTACCCTTTGAGCCCTCACCGCGACCCACGCGGGTCTTCGCCTTCTTGGCTCCCGCTGCTGGGCGGAGGTGGTGCACCTTGAGCACCTGCGGGCGGGCAACGTCGTTGCTCGCCTTCTTCGCCGACGACTTCTCAGCCGCTGGCTTCTTGGCGGCGGACTTAGCGGCGGGCGCCGTGGCGTCCGCTACCTTCTTCTCTGCCGGCTTCGTTTCTTCAGCCATTAGTCAATCTCCTCCACCTTCACCAGGTGAGCGACGGTACGAACGTAGCCGCGATTCTGCGCGTTGTCCTCGCGGACAACGACATCACCGATGCGCTTGAGCCCAAGGCTGCGCAGCGTGTCGCGCTGGTTCTGCTTCTCACTGATCTTCGACTTGATCTGGGTCACCTTCAGTCGCGCGGCCATCAGACACCTGCCTTCGCGGTTGCCGCGGCGAGAGCGTCGGCCTCGGCACGCACAAGACGTGCGGGCGCGACATCCTCGAACGCAATCCCACGGCGGGCAGCGACGGCGCGCGGCTCCTCGAGGCCCTTGAGGGCTTCAACCGTGGCGTGGACGATGTTGATCGTGTTCGACGATCCCAGCGACTTGCTCAGCACGTCGTGGATACCGGCGCACTCGAGAACGGCGCGCACCGGGCCACCGGCGATAACACCGGTACCGGGGCCAGCCGGACGCAGGAGGACAACCCCAGCGGCTGCCTCACCCTGAACGGGGTGCGGAATCGTCGCTCCGACGCGGGGAACGCGGAAGAAGTTCTTCTTCGCTTCCTCGACGCCCTTGGAGATGGCGGTGGGAACCTCACGGGCCTTGCCGTAGCCGACGCCGACCATGCCGTTGCCATCGCCGACGACGACGAGCGCGGTGAAGCTGAAGCGCCGACCACCCTTGACGACCTTGGAGACGCGGTTGATGGTGACAACGCGCTCGAGAAACTGGCTCTTCTCGGTGTCGCGTGCACCGCGGTCACGGTTCGGGTTGCGCTCGCGGCCGCCACGGCGGGCCTCGCGGGGCTCGCTCGTCACGTCGGTCGCGGGTGCGTCAACGAGCTCGGTCGTCGTTGCGGTCTCGGCGTTAACCTCTGCGGTCACGTCCTGCTCCTTGTTGGTTGATTCGCTGTTGGAAGGCGCGGTGCTCACAGGCTCAGTCCTGCCTCTCGTGCTCCATCGGCGATCGCTGCCACGCGGCCCGCGTAGCGGTTGCCGCCACGATCGAACACAACGGCGTCGATGCCGGCCTTCTTCGCGCGCTCGCCGACGAGCTCGCCGACCTTGCGCGCCTTAGCGGTCTTGTCGCCGTCGAAGGTGCGGAGATCCGTTTCGAGCGTCGATGCCGACGCGAGGGTGTGTCCCTTGCTGTCATCGACGACCTGCACGAATACGTGACGAGCGGAGCGCGTGACCACCAGACGGGGACGCACCTCGGTGCCGACAACCTTCTTGCGAAGACGCGCGTGACGGCGGCCCTTGGCTGCCGACTTGCTCTTGCCTCTAGTTCCGAGACCCATGATTACTTACCACTCTTTCCGGCCTTGCGGCGGACTACTTCGCCTGCGTAACGCACGCCCTTGCCCTTATAGGGCTCCGGCTTGCGCAACTTACGAATGTTGGCTGCAACTTCGCCGACGGCCTGCTTGTCGATGCCGCTGACGGTGAGCTTGGTGTTGCCCTCGACCGTGAGGCTGATGCCTGCGGGCGGGGTGACGGTGATGGGGTGCGAGAAGCCGAGCGCGAACTCGACCGACTCACCCTTGGCCGCGACGCGGTAACCGGTGCCGACGACCTCGAGGCCCTTCTTGTAGCCCTCGGTCACGCCGATGATCTGGTTGGCGATGAGGGTACGGGTCAGGCCGTGCAGCGAGCGCGATGCGCGCTCGTCGTCGGGACGGGTGACGAGCACCTGCCCCTCTTCGACAACGACGGTGATGGGGCTCGCGACGGCCAGCGTCAACTCACCCTTCGGACCCGAGACGGCGACGACAGAGCCATCAACCGTGACGTTGACCCCGGTGGGGATCGAAATCGGGAGACGTCCAATACGTGACATGTTGGGTTACCACACGTAGGCGAGGACTTCCCCACCCACGCCCTTCTTGGATGCCTGGCGGTCGGTGAGCAGGCCAGAGGAGGTCGACAGGATCGCGACGCCGAGGCCGCCCAACACCTGCGGGATCTCGGTCGACTTCGCGTATACACGCAGGCCAGGCTTCGAGACGCGCTTGATGCCAGCGATGGAGCGCTCGCGGTTGGGGCCGTACTTGAGGTCGATGACGAGCGTCTGTCCGACGCGGGCGTCCTCGATCTTCCAACCGGCGATGTAGCCCTCGGCCTTCAAAATGTCGGCGATGTGCGACTTCAGCTTGCTGCTCGGCAGCGAAACGGTGTCATGGTACGCCGAGTTGGCGTTCCGCAGTCTGGTCAGCAGGTCTGCGACCGGATCTGTCATTGTCATTGCAGTTGATTCCTATTCTCGGCCGGTTTCGACATCCGTTACGCGAATGCCGACCTGGTCGATCGGTGCGATGGTGTCCGCGCGCGGACGCCACCGGCTTTCGGTGGTGTTATGAAGCGTTCTCGGCAGATTTGAACGGAAAACCGAGCGCTTTCAGTAACGCGCGGCCCTGCTCGTCGGTCCTCGCCGTGGTGACGATCGTGATGTCGAAGCCACGAACGCGATCGATCTTGTCCTGGTCGATCTCGTGGAAAACCGACTGCTCGGTGAGACCGAAGGTGTAGTTGCCGTTGCCGTCGAACTGCTTGTCCGAGAGGCCACGGAAGTCACGGATACGCGGCAGAGCGAGCGACAGCAGGCGATCGAGGAACTCCCAAGCGCGGTCGCCACGAAGCGTGACGTGGGCGCCGATCGGCTGTCCTTCGCGGAGCTTGAACTGTGCGATCGACTTGCGGGCCAGCGTGACCTGCGGCTTCTGACCGGTGATCGCGGTGAGGTCCTTGACGGCCCCATCGATGATCTTGCCATCGCGAGCTGCCTCGCCGACACCGGTGTTGACCACGATCTTCACGAGGCCGGGCACCTGGTGCACGTTCGTGAGGTTGAGGTCCTTCTTCAGCTGCGCGGCGATCTCGCTGCGGTACTTCTGCTTGAGGCGCGGGAGCGTGCTTCCTGCAGTCTCGACGCTCGCCGGAGCGGTTGCGGTCTTGGCCATTACTCGGCGTCCTTCTTCGTCGGCTTCGCAGCCTTCTTGTTCTCCTCGCGACGCGACTTCTTGAAGAAACGCACGCGAACGGTCTTACCCGCCTCGTTCGTCTCCTCGCGGAAGCCGATGCGGGCCGGAAGCTTGGTGTCGGGGTTGACAAGTGCGATGTTCGACACGTGGATCGGAGCCTCGTGTGTCTCAACGCCGCCCGTCTTGGTTCCGCGCTGGGTCTGGCCGACGCGAACGTGCTTGGTGACGAAATTGACACCCTCCACGATCACGCGGTTCTTCTCCGCCTGAACCTCGATGACGCGACCCTGCTTGCCGCGGTCTCCGCCGCGAGCCTGGGTGCGTCCGCTGATGACCTGAACGAGGTCACCCTTCTTGATGTTTGCCATTAGAGCACCTCCGGCGCCAGCGAGATGATCTTCATGAACTTCTTGTCGCGGAGTTCGCGACCGACCGGTCCGAAGATGCGGGTACCGCGCGGGTCCCCGTCGTTCTTGAGGATCACTGCGGCGTTCTCATCGAACTTGATGTACGAACCGTCAGCACGACGGGTCTCCTTCTTGGTGCGCACGATGACGGCCTTGACGACATCACCCTTCTTGACGTTGCCGCCAGGAATTGCGTCTTTCACCGTGGCGACAATGATGTCGCCGAGACCCGCGTAGCGACGACCGGAGCCACCAAGCACGCGAATGGTCAGAATCTCCTTGGCGCCGGTGTTGTCGGCGACCTTGAGTCGGGATTCCTGCTGAATCATTTCTGTCTCCTGCTACTCAAGCAAGCCGCGCGGCTTACTTGGCCCTCTCGAGAATTTCGACGAGGCGCCAGCGCTTCGTGGCGCTCAGCGGACGAGTCTCGTTGATGAGAACGAGGTCGCCGATGCCCGCCGAGTTGGTCTCGTCGTGCGCCTTGATCTTCGAGGTGCGGCGAATGACCTTGCCGTAAAGCGGGTGCTTCACGCGGTCCTCGACCTCGACGACGATCGTCTTGTCCATCTTGTCGCTCGTTACGTAACCACGACGGACCTTGCGGTATCCGCGTGCGGTCTCGTCCTTCACGTCGTGAGCGGCCGACTCGTGGCCAGTTGCGCCGGTTGACGGCTTTACTGTCGCGTCTGCTTTAGCCATTACTTGGCCTCCGTCTCGGTAGCCGGCTCAGCGGCCTCGGCCGCGGCATCCGACTTCTTGGTCTTCTTGGGGGCCTTGGCCGGAACCTCGACCGGGGCGGGAGTGGCACGAATGCCGAGCTCACGCTCACGGATAACCGTGTAGATACGCGCGATGTCGCGCTTCACGGCACGCAAGCGTCCGTGGCTCTCGAGCTGGCCGGTGGCCGACTGGAAGCGCAGGTTGAACAGCTCTTCCTTGGCCTTCTTCAGCTCGTCGACGAGGCGCTCGTCCTCGAATGTGTCGAGTTCGGTCGGAGCGAGCTCCTTGGATCCGATCGCCATTATGCGTCGCCTTCCTCTCGCTTGATGATGCGTGCCTTCAGCGGCAGCTTGTGGATAGCACGGGTGAGTGCTTCGCGGGCCAGAGTCTCATTGACTCCGGCGACCTCGAAGAGCACGCGGCCCGGCTTGACGTTGGCAACCCACCACTCGGGGCTTCCCTTGCCGGAACCCATGCGGGTTTCGGCCGGCTTCTTCGTCAATGGACGGTCGGGGTAGATGTTGATCCACACCTTTCCGCCACGCTTGATGTGACGAGTCATGGCGATACGGGCTGCTTCGATCTGGCGGTTGGTGACATACGCAGGCGTGATGGCCTGGATACCGAACTCGCCGAACGACACCTTCGTGCCACCGGTGGCCTGGCCGCTACGGCCGGGGTGGTGCTGCTTGCGGTGCTTTACTCTGCGGGGAATCAACATGGTTATGCCTCAGCTCCTGCTGCAACCGGCGCCTCGGCACGCGGTGCGCGGCGGGGACGGTCGCCATCGCGACGGTCGTCACGGCGCTCGGGGCGCTGCGACTTCTGGTTCGCCTGCTCGCGAGCAAGCTCCTTGTTGGTGATGTCACCCTTGTAGATCCAGACCTTCACGCCGATACGACCGAAGGTGGTCTTCGCCTCGTAGAAGCCGTAGTCGATGTTCGCGCGCAGCGTGTGCAGCGGAACGCGACCCTCGCGGTAGAACTCTGAACGGCTCATTTCTGCGCCACCGAGACGACCGGAAACCTGGATGCGCACACCCTTGACGGTCGAGGAACGCTGGGCGCCCTGCAGACCCTTGCGCATTGCGCGGCGGAACGCCACACGTGCACTGAGCTGCTCGGCGATGCCCTGCGCGACAAGCTGCGCCTCGGACTCCGGGTTCTTCACCTCAAGGATGTTGAGCTGGATCTGCTTGCCGGACAGCTTCTCGAGGTCGGCGCGGATGCGCTCGGCCTCGGCGCCGCGGCGACCGATGACGATACCCGGGCGTGCCGTGTGGATGTCCACGCGAACGCGGTCACGGGTGCGCTCGATTTCGATGCGGGCAACTCCAGCACGGTCGAGGCTCGTCTTCAGCAGGTTGCGGATCTTGACGTCCTCGGCGACGTAGTCGCTGTAACGCTGTCCCGGCTTGGTGCTGTCGGAGAACCACCGCGACACATGGTCGGTGGTGATTCCCAGACGGAAGCCGTATGGATTGACTTTCTGTCCCATTACTTCTTTCCTGCCTTCGCAGTCGTGCGCGCGGGCGCCTCAGCGGACTCGTCCGGCGTGGCCAGAACAATCGTGATGTGGCTCGTGCGCTTCAGAATCTGGAAGGCGCGGCCCTGGGCGCGCGGCTGGAACCGCTTCAGGGTCGTTCCCTCGTCGACGTAGGCCTGGGACACGAACAGGTCTTGCTCGTCCAGGTAGCTGTTCGAGGCATCCGCCTTGACCCGGGCGTTAGCCATCGCTGACGCGACGAGCTTGTACACCGGCTCGCTCGCACCTTGCGGCGCAAACTTCAGGATCGCGAGAGCCTCGACGGCCTGTTTTCCGCGGATCAGGTTGACGACACGACGAGCCTTCGTGGGGGTCACGCGGATGTGACGCACGCGTGCGATCGACTCCACCATTTCTCTCCTCCTCACGTCACCGCGTTAGCGGCGACGACCCTTCTTGTCATCCTTCACGTGTCCGCGGAAGGTGCGGGTGGGCGAGAACTCGCCGAGCTTGTGGCCCACCATGGTCTCGGTGATGAACACCGGGATGTGCTTGCGACCGTCGTGCACCGCGATGGTGTGGCCCAGCATTGCCGGGATGATCATCGAACGGCGCGACCAGGTCTTGATCACGTTCTTGCTCTTGGCCTCATTGGCGACGATCACCTTGCGAAGCAGGTGGTCATCGACGAAGGGGCCCTTCTTCAGACTGCGTGGCATCTTCTACAACTCCTACTTGCGCTTCTTGCCGACGTTGCGACGGCGAACGATGAGCTGGTCGCTTTCAAGCTTGCGCTTGCGGGTGCGGCCTTCCTTCTGGCCCCAAGGGCTGACCGGGTGACGTCCACCGGAGGTCTTGCCCTCACCACCACCGTGCGGGTGGTCGACCGGGTTCATGGCGACACCACGCACGGTCGGGCGGACGCCCTTCCAGCGCATGCGGCCGGCCTTACCCCAGTTGATGTTGGACTGCTCGGCGTTGCCGACCTCGCCAACGGTCGCGCGGCAGCGCGCATCCACGTTGCGGATTTCACCGGACGGCAGTCGAAGCTGCGCGTACGGGCCGTCCTTGGCAACGAGACGAACGGATGCTCCGGCCGAGCGGGCCATCTTCGCACCGCCGCCTGGCTTCAGTTCGATCGCGTGAATGACCGTACCGACGGGGATGTTGCGCAGCGGCAGGTTGTTGCCCGGCTTGATGTCGGCGCCTGCACCCGACTCAACAACATCACCCTGAGCGAGCTTGTTGGGAGCGAGGATGTAGCGCTTCGTGCCATCCACGAAGTGGAGCAACGCGATGCGGGCGGTGCGGTTGGGGTCGTACTCGATGTGAGCGACCTTGGCGTCCACGCCGTCTTTGTCGTTACGACGGAAGTCGATCAGACGGTACTGGCGCTTGTGGCCACCACCGATGTGACGCGTCGTGATCCGACCAGCGTTGTTGCGGCCACCGGTCTTCGGCAGCGGGCGCAGCAGCGACTTCTCGGGGGTCGAGCGGGTGATCTCGGCGAAATCAGCCACCGAGGAGCCACGACGACCAGGGGTCGTGGGCTTGTACTTGCGAATAGCCATTGTTTATCCCTCTGTTCCCTAGCCGACAGCCGTGAAGATGTCGATGGAACCGGATTTGAGCGTGACGATTGCACGCTTCGTGTCCTTGCGCTTGCCAGTGCCGAACTTGGTGCGGCGGGTCTTGCCCGTGCGGTTCAGTGTGTTGATCGAGCCGACCTTGACGTTGAAGATCTTCTCGATGGCGAGCTTGATCTCGGTCTTGTTCGAGCGCGGGTCAACGATGAAGGTGTACTTTCCGTCGTCGATCAGGCTGTAGCTCTTCTCGGAGACAACGGGCGCGATGATGATGTCGCGCGGATCCTTGTTCGTGGCGGTCATGCGCTGACCTCCTCCTTCTTGGCAGACTTCGACGAGACGAACGCGTCGAAAGCACCCTTGGTGAAGATGATGTCGTCGCTCACGAGCACGTCGTAGGCGTTGAGCTGGTCGAACGGCAGCACGTGCACCGTCGGAATGTTGCGGACGCTCTTGCGGCTGAGCTCGTCGTCACGCTCGAGCACGATCAGAACGTGCTTGCTGCTGGCGATCGAGTCGAGCAGGGCGACCACGGTCTTGGTCGAAGGCGCCTCGCCGAGCGAAAGCGACTCGATCACGTGAAGACGCTCGCCGCGTGCGCGGTCAGAGAGAGCACCGAGCAAAGCTGCGGCGATCATCTTCTTGGGGGTGCGCTGCGAGTAGTCGCGCGGGTGTGGCCCGTGAACGATGCCACCACCGGTCATCTGAGGAGCACGGATCGAGCCCTGGCGAGCGCGACCGGTTCCCTTCTGCTTGAACGGCTTGCGACCGGCTCCCGAGACCTCGCCACGACGCTTCGTGTCGTGCGTGCCCTGGCGTGCGGCGGCGAGCTGTGCAACAACAACCTGGTGGATGAGCGGAACGTTGGTCTGCACGTCGAAAAGCTCGGCGGGTGCGTCGACCGTGCCGGACTTCTTGCCCGTGGAGTCGAGGACGTCAAGCGTCTGGGTAGGCACTGAGGTAGCCATGGAAACTACGCTCCCTTCACTGCGTTGCGAACGAAAACGATGCGACCGCGAGCACCGGGAACCGCACCCTTGATGAGGATGAGGCCCTTCTCTGCGTCGACCGCATGGACCTTGAGGTTGAGAACCGTGACACGGTCACCACCCATGCGACCGGCCATGCGCATGCCCTTGAACACGCGGCTGGGGGTCGACGATGCGCCGATCGAGCCGGGCTTGCGGTGGTTGCGGTGCGCACCATGCGACGCGGAGACACCCTTGAAGTTATGGCGCTTCATGACACCGGCAAAGCCCTTGCCCTTGCTGGTGCCGACGACGTCGACCAGCTGGCCGGCTTCGAAGATGTCGACCGAGAGCTCTTGGCCGAGCGAGTACTCGGCGGCATCCGCGGTGCGCACCTCGGTGAGGTGACGGCGCGGGGTAACACCGGCCTTGTCAAAGTGGCCGGTAGCGGGCTTGTTGACCTTGCGGGGGTCGATCTGGCCGTAAGCGATCTGAACCGCTTCGTATCCGTCGACATCCTGAGTGCGCAATTGGGTCACAACGTTAGGGGTGATCTCAACCACCGTGACGGGAACGAGTTTGTTGTTCTCGTCCCAGACCTGGGTCATACCGAGCTTCTTGCCCAGCAGCCCCTTGGTCGTCTTTGTCGTAGACATAGGTTTTCCTTTAGGTTCTGGTCTCGGCTAGAGCTTGATCTCGATATTGACGTCAGCCGGAAGGTCGAGTCGCATGAGCGAGTCAACGGCCTTCGGCGTCGGGTCAATGATGTCGATGAGCCGCTTGTGGGTGCGCTTCTCGAAGTGCTCGCGGCTGTCCTTGTACTTGTGGGGAGAACGGATCACGACGACCACGTTCTTCTCCGTCGGCAGCGGCACAGGGCCGACCACCGTGGCGCCCGCGCGGGTCACCGTGTCAACGATCTTTCGCGCCGAAGCGTCGAGACCAGCGTGGTCATACGACTTAAGTCGAATGCGGATCTTCTGTCCCGCCATGTCAGACTCTCTCTCTTTTGTCCCTCGCCGGGCGCACTGCGCCGTTTGAGCTGCTTTGCCGCGAAGCACTTCTGCTGTCGCACCACTGTTTATCTGCCAATGTCGCGCGGGGCCGAAGCCTCGCGCCGCACACGTCGTTATCCGGTTATTTCTCACACCCCGCCGCAGTGCTCGTGCACTGTTTGCTGCGCTGCCTGATGCTCCAGCGCGCCAAATCGGCGCAGAAATATCCGCGCCGTGGGGTTTCGATTAAGCTGTGTTCTTGCTTCCCGCGGCCTAGGTCTTGAACCTATGCACTGCCTGGAAGTGATCCGCGCACCAAGGCGCGAAATGTCGAACTAGAAGAGTCTGCCACAGCCACGGCATTGCTGCAACCCGGGCGTGTCGCGCCCGGCGCGCCCCCGCCTGCCGCCCCGCTCACCCCCACTGCGCCCGCCGCTCAGCCCCACTGCCGCCCCGCCGCTCACTCCACTGCCGCCCCGCCGCTCACCCCCACTGCGCGAAATTCAGGCACGCGGATGCGCCACGCCGCTGTGAGGCAGGTGTTCCCGGCGCGTCGAGCCTTCTTGCCTGAATTTTGAGCAAGGGCGGGCGGAAGGTGACGGGGGAAGGCCGGCACGCGCTAGCCGAGCAACTCGCGCAGTTCCGACTCAGCGGACGCGAGGCGCGTCGGGTCGATCGTGCGGCCTCTCGCGTACAGATCCACGATTCGCGGATCGACATAGCTTGAGCGGGCGATTGCAGGCGTGTTGCAGAGTTCGTCGGCGGCATCCCGCATCGCTTGGGCGATCGCTCGTTTGCGTTCCGTGATCGTGTGAGCTGGGCCGTGCTTCGCCAGGCTCTTCGCTGCCGCGACAGAGCCATGCAGAGTGCGGAAGTCCTTGGCAGTGAAGTCTCCCCCGGTCAGCTCCCGCACGTACCCGTTGATCTCCGCCGCATCCACCGGATGCCACTGGCCGTTCTCCGACCACGCGAGCAGCCGGTGAGTGCCTCCGCGGCGCTTGAGAAGTTTCACCACCACCGCGAGATCAGGATCGCGAATCGACGATTCCCATTCCTGCCCGCTCTTAGCCGGAAACCGCAGCTCAACCGTGTCTGCACCCGCCACGGTCGCATGCACGCACATCATCGTCGACAGCCCGAAACTGCCGTTCGCCTCCGCGTATCGCTCGGATCCGACGCGGAGGCTTCCGGTGTCGAGCATCCGAAAGGCGGCGGCAAGCACACGCTCCCGGGTGAGCCCGTCGCTGCGAAGCGCCGTCGTGACGCGACGTCGAGCGGACGGGAGCGTCGCGGCGAGTTCGAGGGCCCGCGCGTATTTGACCCGAGCGCGCTTGGCGCTCCACTGCGCGTGGTAGATGTACTGACGGCGACCCTCGGCGTCGAGACCGGTCGCCTGAATATGGCCATTCGGATGCTCGCAGATCCAGACGTCGGTCCACGCGGGCGGAATCGCGAGGAGCCGGATGCGCGCGAGTACTGTTTCGTCGCGAACCGGCGCGCCATCCGATTCCAGGTATCGGAAACCCCGACCCGACCGCACGCGGGACATGCCGGGTGCCGTCGAGTCGCTGCGACGGAGCCTTGGCACTCTCTGACATTACCCCGGCACGCAGGACCCGCGGCGCGCGGCCCCGCGGCGCGCAGCCCCACGGCGCGCAGCCCCACGGCGCGCAGCCCCGCGTAAGAGGGACCGCTCGGGACAAGAGACACCGTGCGCCCGGGCCCTCTCGTCCCAAACGGGCACTCTTACCGGCAGTGCGCGGCGGGGCGCGGCGCGGGAGTGCGCGGCGGGGCGCGGCGACGACTCACGACCACGGCTTGCCGAGGGGTAGGCCGGCCGCGGCAAGCTTGCGACGCATCAGAGGCGGGCTCATCGCCTCGTGCCACCGCCAGCGCACGACCGTTCGCGGCAGCGCGCGTAGCCGATTCTCGCGCTCCTTCTCGGCGATCACGACGTCGTCTGCGGAGCGCCCCGCGCGAAGTCGGGGGTCGAGATACTTCGAGTCGCCGTCAGCCTCACCCACCACACCGTGCTCCCGCCAAGCGAAGTCCACATCGCCGATGAATCCGGCCGCGTCGTAGTGCGGCACCTGCAGCGCCGGCTGCGGGCATCCAATGGCTCGCATCGTGACCCGGCTCACCGACTCCAGCGGGGATTCCGACCTCGTCTCGGCGAAGGCGAACACCGCCCGCGACCGCGAATGGGCCTTGAGCGGCCGCGCCCGCTCCCACGTCTGCTCCAGCTCCAGCCGCGTGACACGTGCCGCGCTGCGACCGAACCGATCGACATGAAGCGCCGCGTCGGCCACCACAACCGCAGCCATGAAAGACGCCGCACAGGCAAGGTCGAGCACCGTTCGAGCGAGCGACGTCACGAGGATGCCGCCAATCTCAATCACGTCGGCTGCGTCGAGCGGAAGTGCGTGCCGAACGACTGGGCCCCGCCTGCCTGAGCCCGATTTCGGCTCGACGATCACGTGCACCTCGCCCGGCCATGGGTCGACAGAAGGCAGGTCGTGGAACGCGGCCGCCGACCAGTGCGACACGACTGCCGAGGCACGCGGCGCGAGCGTCGCAGCAACCGTCGCGATGTGCCGGTGCCGCGCATCGAGTGCCGTCCAAACGTGCGTGGGGAGGTAAACCCCGCGCGCCACCCGCTGCGATTGCCCGGATGCGGCCGCTCGAGCGAGTTGCCTGCGGTCTTGACCCGGCATCCGCTGCTCTCGTGCGTATTCGAACTCTGGGGTGGCGTCTGTCACATCGCAAGCGTGAACGAGCGCAGACGGACACGGGGAATCAGACGCACAATGCAGCAAATCGGGATGCGCCCGCCCGTTGTGGAGGACCGCGACAGCGCCGCACGCGGCACCACGCACCCGGCGAGAAGGATCGTTCGGGACGAGAGTGCTCGCGCGCCCGGGCACTCTTGTCCCAAACGGGCACTCTCGCCGGGAGGCGCGGCGGGGCGGGAGGCGCGGCGGGGCGGGAGGCGCGGCGGGACGGCGGGCGGGGCGGGGCGGGGCGGGGGACGCCAAACGGGGCCGGCCCCGAAGGACCGACCCCGCCTGAATGCGTTAGCGCTGGATTACTTGAGAACCTTGGTGACGGTTCCGGCGCCCACGGTGCGTCCACCCTCACGGATGGCGAAGCCGAGTCCCTCTTCCATAGCGATCGGCTGGATGAGCTCGACCGTCATGCCGGTGGTGTCGCCGGGCATGACCATCTCGGTGCCCTCGGGCAGCGTGATGACGCCGGTGACGTCGGTGGTGCGGAAGTAGAACTGCGGACGGTAGTTCGCGTAGAACGGGTTGTGACGCCCACCCTCGTCCTTGGACAGGATGTAGGCGGTTCCCTCGAACTGCGTGTGCGGCGTGACCGAGCCGGGCTTGACAACAACCTGGCCGCGCTCGACGTCTTCACGCTTGGTTCCACGGAGCAGGAGACCACAGTTCTCGCCGGCCCATGCCTCGTCGAGCTGCTTGTGGAACATCTCAATACCGGTGACGATCGTCTTCTGCGTCGGGCGGATGCCGACAATCTCGATCTCGGAGTTGATCTTCAGCGTTCCACGCTCG
The DNA here is from genome assembly GCA_031428675.1 of Microbacteriaceae bacterium. Taxonomy (GTDB): domain Bacteria; phylum Actinomycetota; class Actinomycetes; order Actinomycetales; family Microbacteriaceae; genus JANOYC01. The sequence goes on from JANOYC010000081.1 coordinate 17,353, forward strand.
GCGCGGCCCGTGACAACGGTTCCACGACCGGTGATCGTGAAGACGTCCTCGATCGGCATCAAGAACGGCTTGTCCTTGTCGCGCACCGGGTCCGGTACCGCGTTGTCAACGGCGTCCATGAGCTCCTCGACGGACTTGACCCAGGTCGGGTCGCCTTCGAGAGCCTTGAGGCCCGAAACCCGGATGACCGGGGCGTCGTCGCCGTCGAAACCCTGGCTCGAGAGCAGTTCGCGAACCTCGAGCTCAACGAGCTCCAGGATCTCCTCGTCGTCGACCATGTCCGACTTGTTGAGCGCGACGAGCAGGTAGGGAACGCCAACCTGGCGAGCGAGCAGAACGTGCTCACGGGTCTGAGCCATCGGGCCGTCGGTTGCCGCAACCACGAGGATCGCGCCATCCATCTGAGCGGCACCGGTGATCATGTTCTTGATGTAGTCGGCGTGGCCCGGGCAGTCGACGTGCGCGTAGTGGCGCTTCTCCGTCTGGTACTCGACGTGCGCGATCGAGATGGTGATGCCGCGCTGACGCTCCTCCGGTGCCTTGTCGATCTGGTCGAACGCCGAGGCTTCGTTGACGTCGGGGTACTTGTCGTGCAGCACCTTGGTGATGGCAGCCGTCAGCGTCGTCTTACCGTGGTCGATGTGACCGATGGTGCCGATGTTGACGTGCGGCTTCGTCCGCTGAAACTTCGCCTTCGCCACTGTGATGTCCTCCTGGACTTCGTGCGCTGCACGATCTGCGCAGCAGTTCTGGTTGGCAGGTCTGGTCGTGGGTGTCGGAGCAGGTGCTCGTCGCCCGCAGGTCGTGCGGCTGTCCGGTTCGCTGACCGGCCACACTGCCCGGCCCCGAGGGACCAGGCTATCGGGTCACTCCCCGGTCGCCTTCGCGATGATCTCCTTGGCAACGTTCTGCGGGACCTCCGCGTAGGAGTCGAACACCATGGAGTAGTTCGCCCGGCCCTGGGTGCGCGACCGGAGGTCGCCCACGTAACCGAACATCTCCGACAGCGGCACGAGTGCCTTGACGACGCGGGCACCGCTGCGCTCCTCCATGGCCTGGATCTGGCCACGGCGGGAGTTGAGGTCGCCGATCACGTCCCCCATGTAGTCCTCGGGGGTGATGACCTCGACGGACATCATCGGTTCGAGGATCACCGGTGACGCCAACCGGGCCGCCTCCTTCATCGCCATCGAGCCGGCCACCTTGAACGCCATCTCGGAGGAGTCCACCTCGTGGTAGCCCCCGTCCAACAGCGTCAGACGCAGGTTGACCAGCGGGTAGCCGGCCAGC
>JANOYC010000082.1:0-2943 GCA_031428675.1 Microbacteriaceae bacterium
GGCGTCTCTCTCACGGCTCGGCGTCGACGCAATCGGGCTCTACCAGTTTCACCGCCCCGACCCCGAGGTCGACTACGCCGACTCGGTCGGAGCGATCCGCGACCTGCTCGACGACGGCGTCATCCGCATGGCTGGCATCTCCAACGCGAATCCCGACCAGATCCGACAGGCGCAGGAGATCCTCGGCGGCAGACTCGTATCGGTGCAGAACCAATTCTCCCCAGCGTTCCGCTCGAGCGAGCCGGAACTCCATCTGTGCGACGAGCTCGGCATCGCGTTTTTGCCCTGGAGCCCGTTGGGAGGTATTCGTTCAGCGGGCGCTCTGGGCGACCGATTCGAGCCGTTCCGCGTGGTTGCCGATGCCCACGACGTCAGCCCACAGGTCGCCTGCCTCGCCTGGCAGCTCGCCAAGTCGCCTCAGGTTATCCCGATCCCCGGCGCATCCCGACCCGAAAGCATCATCGACTCGGTTCAGGCCGTGAACGTGACGCTCTCGGCTGAGGAGATCGCCGCACTCGACGCCGCCTGAGTGTTCGCACTGCCCAGCAGCTGCTGGAGGAACGCCGTGGCGGCCGGGCTCGGCTCGTCTGCCACGGCGACGGCGACGCGCCACCGCGGCATCGATTCGTCGAGCGAGACGGCACGGAGCGACTCCGGCCGCTTGTTCGCGAAACTCGCAGGCACGATCGCCACACCCAAGTTGTAACCGACGAGGTCGAGCAACGGGTGCACATCGTTGACCTCAAGGGTCGTGCGATAGTCGAAGCCGGCCGCGGCGAACGCACGGCGAGCCAACGAGTGCGCGCCCCAGCCCGGCTGAAATCCGATAAGTGATTCGCCGCGCAAAGCCTCAATATCAATTCGCTGCTCGCTCGCGAGCGGATGGTCGGGATGACAGAGCACCACGAGGTTCTGTGACGAGAGAGTGAGAAGCTGCACGCCGGGCGGAGTGTCTCCGGTTTCGACAACGAGCGCGACATCCATGCGGCCACTCGCAATGCTCTCCGACAGTTCCACCGACCCCGCGTACCGCAAGTGAATCTCGAGCCCCGCGTTGGCCGAGCGGAATCGGGCGAGCTCTGCGGGAAGGTCGACCGATCCGAGGCACGGCTCGGCTCCCACCGTGAGCGAACCGCGAAGCAGCCCGCGCACTGCAGCGACAGCGTTCTGGGCGGCGGCCGCACTCGCGAGAGTGCGCACGGCGTCGGCGAGGAACGCGGTGCCCGCCGCAGTCAGCTCCACCCGTCGGGTGCTGCGAATGAACAACGACGTACCGAGTTCGATTTCCAGCGCACGGATCGACGCGGACAAGCCAGATTGAGAAATCTGAAGCAATTCGGATGCCCGGGTGAAGTGCCGCTCATCGGCCACTGTCACGAAGTGCTCTAACTGGCGAAGTTCCATTCAGAAATCCTAGCTGTGAATGGCGACCGATATGCGACACGGAGTTATGACTGACTCACAGGGTTTGGTGAGTGATCCGCCCGCCGAGCACGGTCAGAGAAACGGGCATCTGCCGTAGCTCCTGGTCGGTCGCTTCGAGCGGATCGATATCGGTGGCAACGAAATCGGCGACACCGCCGACCGCGATGGAGTTCCGGGTCGACGCGGCGAGCGCGGCATCGACGCTGACTGCTTGCTCGGGATGCCACGGCAAGCGCCCGTCGCGAGTTCGCGACGTGGCCGCCGCGATGGTCACCCACGGGTCGAGGGGCGCCACCGGGGCGTCTGACCCGAACGCCAGTCGCGCACCGACATCGGCAAGGCTCCGCAGCACGAAAGCGCGTGCAGTGTGTGCCGACCAGTAGCGATCGGCCATGTCCCGGTCATCCATGGCATGCTCGGGCTGAACGCTCGCGATCACGTCGAGCGTCGCGAATCGAGGCACATCGGCGTCGGCAAGCAATTGTGCGTGCTCGATGCTTCCCGCACAGCCCACGGCATCGAAAGCGTCGAGCGCGAGCGCATTCGCACGATCGCCGATGGCGTGAATGGCGCTGCGCAGACCGCCTTCCCACGCTCGAGCCATCAGCTCACGGAGATCACCCGGCGACACGTTGAGCGCACCGAATTCGTCGTGCCCGTCGGCGGCGTAGGGATGAAAGCAATAGGCCGTTCGCGAGTTGAGCGAGCCATCGGTGATCACCTTGAGCGACCCCACCGTCACCAGGTCGTTCACGGCGTCTCCGGAACGGAGCCCATCAGCGAGCGCACGCTCGAGGTGCTGCGGATAAATGCCGAACTCGATTCGCTGCGAGTCGAACCCGTTCGCGGTGCGCCGCCGCCAGGTGTCGATGTTCCAGGCCATCTCGAAATCCACGATTCCGACGACGCCCCGCGACGCGGCGACACGTCCCGCCTCAGCGACCCAGTCATCCATCGTCTGCACCGGCACGTCATCGAGCATCCGTTGCACAGCGAAGGCGACCTCTTCGCGCACGAGTCCGTGTGACTCGCCCGGCGCGAAATGGGCGAGCGCGGCGCTGTTCAGCCAACAGGAATGCAAATCAGCGCTGATGAGCACGACGGGCCGCTCGGGCATGACCGCGTCGAGCACCGCCGCCGTCGGTGAGTCCGGCCACAGTCCGTCGCGAAATCCGACGCCGACAATGGGCACTTCCGGTCGAAGAAGCTGCCCCGAAGCCACGAGGTCGGCCGCCGCGCGAGCGGAGCGAGCCGACGACACATCGAACCGCCGTGACGTCGCCGCCCACTGGTTGAGGTGAGCGTGGTTGTCCCACAGCCCGGCGATCAGCGCACGGCCGTCGAGGTCGATCGGCTCTCCGCTCGGGGCCTCGGTATCGGTCGGGGTGATGGCGGCGATGCGGCCTCGCGCGATTCGAATGTCGACGGGCTCGGCTCCGGTCGCCAGGCGCGCGGCCACCAGCGTGCGGTCGGCGATCACGCCTGGCACGACGGACACCAGTAGAGCTTTCGACCGGC
>JANOYC010000083.1:0-3416 GCA_031428675.1 Microbacteriaceae bacterium
ATCCGGGCCTTGCCCTTCGCTCGGGCCTCGGCGATCGAACCGGTGGCGACGAGGTCGTCGAATCCGATGATCTCGGCCTTGATGAAGCCCTTTTCGAAGTCGGTGTGGATGACACCAGCGGCCTGCGGCGCTTTCGCACCCTTCGGAATCGTCCAAGCACGCGATTCCTTCGGCCCAGCGGTCAGGTAAGTCTGCAAACCGAGGGTGTCGAAGCCGATACGGGCGAGCTGGTCGAGCCCGCTCTCCTCCTGTCCTGTGCTCGCGAGCAGTTCGGCGGCGTCGTCCGCATCGAGGTCGATGAGCTCGCTCTCGAGCTTCGCGTCGAGGAAGACAGCCTTCGCCGGCGCCACGATCGCCGCAAGCTCCGAGAGTCGAGCCGAGTCGCCCAGGATCGCTTCGTCGACGTTGAATACGTAGATGAACGGCTTCGCGGTGAGCAGACCGAGCTCCCGGATCGGCTCCAGATCGATTGAGGATGCCGACAACGGCTTCCCGTCGTTGAGCCAGCGCACGGCCGCCTCAGCTGCCGCGATCGTCGACTGGTCGATCTTTTTCGCGCGGAGATCCTTGTCGTAACGAGACTGCGCCTTCTCGAGCGTCTGCAGGTCGGCGAGGATGAGCTCGGTGTTGATGGTCTCCATATCGGATGCCGCATCGACTTTGCCGTCGACGTGCACGACATCCGGGTCCTCGAATCCGCGGATCACTTGAGCGATCGCATCGGCCTCGCGGATGTTCGCCAGAAACTTGTTGCCGAGTCCCTCCCCCACGCTTGCGCCCTTGACGATACCGGCGATGTCGACGAACGACACCGGAGCTGGAAGGATGCGCTCGCTTCCGAAGATCTCGGCGAGTTTGGTCAGTCGCGGGTCGGGGAGGTTGACGACGCCGACATTGGGTTCGATGGTGGCGAACGGATAGTTCGCTGCGAGAACCTGGTTCTTGGTCAGCGCATTGAACAGCGTCGACTTTCCGACGTTGGGGAGACCGACGATTGCGATAGTAAGAGCCACGGGTGTCAAGGGTACCGTGACGCGGTGATCGCTCCGCCGTGTCCGGTCCGCTATGGACGCCCGGGCTCGCTATTGAAACTTGATCCGTTGTGTTTGCAACACGGTGGAACTGCTCACGACGGTGAGCTTCAGCCATTCGTCTGCGCTGGACCCGCCCTTGACGGTGATGCGCGAGAAGTTCGAGACGGAGTTCGCGATGCCGTAGTACGACTTCCACGTCGAGCTCGTGAGCGGCTTGTCGCTCATGTAGCCGTGGCTGTCCCCGTTGATGAGCAGCACGGGTTTGGCAAACGATGGGCTCTGCGCTGCGAGTTCTCGCACGACCGCTTGGAACGCCGTCTTGTAGATAGATGGCGGAGTTGTTCCCGGCTGGAACATGTCCGCTTGCGTCATGATCACGACGGCACGACTGCCCGCCGACTTCGCTTGCGCGAAAATCGCCTTGATCCAACTCACGTTGGCGCTTTGCCGCGCGTTGAATTCGGATTGCTGGGCCGCCGTGATGCCGCTCTGACCGCTCCAGGTGGCGAGGTCATTGTAGGAGCCAACGGTGTGGATGGTGCCGAGAGTGATCCCGCCGGAATTGAACCTCACGTTCTCGGGATAACCGCCCTGCGCGGTAACTGAGATCTTCGTCTTTCCGAGAGTGCGGCCCGGGGTCGGGAAGAACACGCTTCGCACCGACGACAGCTTCGCGATTGGATCGCCGGCCCCCGTCGATGCGCGATGGCAATCAGCCCATTCGTTATCGCCTGGCGTGTACACGAGCGGGTCAGCGAATCGGTCGAACTGCCCCTTGATGGTCTGGAAGTAACTTGTGGAGCAATTGAGCGGCGAACTGATATCGCCGAGATGCGCTGCGAGATTCACTTGCGAGTCGGCGTTCATCTGGTCGATCCGCCCCGGCAACATCGTCAACTGCGACGATCCGTAGGGCATGTCGCCGATCACGGCCATGACGAGGCCAGCGGGCGTCGTGGTGCTCCCGCTGGAAACAGTCACCGAACGCGTCGTGCTCGCGGTGGCTCCGTCGTTGTCGGTGACCGTGAGGGTGACAGTGTACGTGCCGCTGCTTGCGTAACTGTGCGACGATGTCGCTCCGGAACCGGTCGCACCATCCCCGAAATTCCACGCCCACCGCGCGATGCTGCCATCAGAATCGGATGACGCGGTGCCGTTCGCGCTGACCGCGAGTCCCGAGACGCTCGTGGTGAATGACGCGGAGGGCGCGACATTGCTCGGCGGAGGCGGCGTGGCGGAGTCGGCGCTCGCAACGACGTTGTCGTAGCGCACGGTGATGGGCGCGTTGGTCGCACCGCTTGACAGGTACCCTTCGACTCCGATGGTTCCCGCATCCTGCAGCCCAGACGATGAATCTGTCGTAGACAGCCCCCACGACGACGGCTCGCTCGACCCGGCAAGCCATGCCTTGGCGCGAATAGTCGTTGGCGACGCTCCCGCGACGGACACCCGGAGCCGTAACGCGGCGCCGGGCGAATAGCTCAGTCCCGGTATCGTCACGTTGCTCACGACCGTCGACGATCCCCGTAGGAGTTGCAACGCCACCGAACCGTCAGGCACAAACCTCGCGCGCACCATGTAGAACTCTGCCCCTGACTTGCGCGCAACGATGCCGGCATACACTCCGTTTCCCGTCGCAGGCTTGTCAATCGACACCTGCATACTCACGTCGACGTCGGCGACCGATATGCCATTGAGATCGGCTCGCCGTGTCGTACCTGACGAGTGCGTGAACCCGCCTGCGCCCCCATCGACGAAATAGCTCGACACAGCGCTGGTCGTCCAACCGCCGCCAATCTCAGCGGAGCCCCAGCCGTTCGACACGACCCGCGAGAACCCATCCTGCGCGATAGTTGTTATCGCTGCCGAAGCACCCTGCGGAACGAGAAGTCCAACGAGAATCAGAGCGGTCGCCCCAGCGAGCATTCGGGAAATGGTTCTGAGTTTCATGGTTCAGACTCCGTTGGTGCGCAGGTTTCGGGTGAGCGCTCAAAGCGATCGGGCGACCCTTCCGCCCATCGTGTCACCCGGGCGCCGCCATGTCGACAATTCTTCACTGATCGTCACAGATTGGGGCGCGAGATAGCGACGAGCTGTGTTGCTGGCGGGTTCATAACGGTGGCCGTGAGAGCATCAGCACGTGCCTCTCGACTTCACCGCAATTGATTTCGAAACCGCGAATTCGTCTAACGCGTCGGCGTGTTCCGTCGGTCTCGTCAAGGTGCGGCGCGGCGTGGTGATCGAACGAACCGGTTGGCTGATCCGACCGCCCGTCGGCCACGACCTGTTCACCGAGTGGAATACGCGCATCCACGGCATTCGATTCGAGGATGTCGAACGCGCCCCGCGGTGGGACGCTCAACTCACACGAATTACCGCTTT
>JANOYC010000084.1:0-5046 GCA_031428675.1 Microbacteriaceae bacterium
AACCGCCGGGCGGCTGGCACCGCGTCTCCCCGAAATACATCGTCGTTGACATCGTCGGCTACGTCATCTTTTCGATCGTGGTGCTCACGGCCACGAGCATCCCGGCGTTCTTGACCGGCATCGAGCAGCTTTACGCCCTTCCCGGATCGCTCGCGATCATCCTCATCACGGTCATCGCGCTCACCCCGCGCCGCGTTCGCTCGATCGGCTACGCACTCCGCGACGACGACCTCCTGTTTCGACGAGGCATCCTGTTCCAGCGATTCGTCGCCGTTCCCTACGGTCGCATGCAGCTCGTCGACATCAACCGGGGCCCGCTCGCGCGCGCCCTTGGGCTCAGCGAACTCAAATTCGTCACCGCGGCCGCAAGCACGGGCGTCGTCATTCCGGGACTGGCAGCAGCCGACGCGGAGCACTTGCGTGACCAACTGGTCGCGCTCGCCGAATCGCGCAGGGCAGGGCTGTGACCTCACCGCCCCTATCGCTCAGTAGCGACCTCGCCGACGGCGAGTGGCACCGGTTGCATCCGGCGACGCCGCTGTTGCGCGGCGGATTCACCCTGATCGCGATCATCGGCGTGCTGATCGCCAACATGCGCGACCGCATCCTTGAGATGTTCGTTGGTGGCAATGGCTCGTACGAAGGCGACCCCATCGACTTCCTCATCAATCGCGGCCTCGTCGGTTTTGCGCTACTGGCCGTTGTCGTGGTGCTCCTCGTGATCACCGTCGGATTCTTCCTCTCCTGGCGGATGCACACCTTCCGCATCACGCACGACCTCGTCGAGGTGCGCAGCGGCATCCTCTTTCGCACGAATCGCCAGGGTCGACTTGATCGCATCCAAGGCATCAACATCATCCGCCCGTTCATCGCGAGACTCTTCGGGGCGGCCAAGCTCGAGGTGAACGTGGCCGGGCAGAACGCCAACGTCGAACTCTCCTACCTCGGATCGGCCGCCGCCGACGGACTGCGGCGCGACATCCTGCGGCTCGCTTCTGGCACGCACACCGACAGCACCACGGTCGGCGGCGCAAACACCGACCACCCCAGCGCGACCAACGTCATCGACGAGCGCATCGCCGAGTTCTTCGGCCCCGAGCTCGATCCGGACGCGGCCCCGCCAGAATCGGTCGTCCAGTTGAACGTCGGTCGGCTCGCGGGCTCAATCGCATTGAGCGACACGAGTCTCGTCTTCGTTGTCGTGCTCATCGGCGCCGCTACTTTTGCCGCGGTCTCGGGAGAGGCAGTCGCGTTGCTCGGTCTTCTGCCCGCTATCGTCGGGCTCGGCGGTTTCCTCGTCTCGCGCTTTCTCAAGTCGCTGCGCTACTCGATCGCCGCGACCCCCGACGGCGTGCGCGTCGGATTCGGGCTGCTCACGACAAGCAACGAGACTCTCCCGCCCGGCCGGATCCACTCCATTCAGATCAGCCAGCCGATCCTGTGGCGCCCGCTGGACTGGTGGATGATCAAGGTCAACCGGGCCAGCCGCTCATCGACCGAAGGGGCGAACGGTCAACAGAACACGACGATCCTCCCGGTTGGCAATAGGGACGACGCTCGCCGGGTACTCGGCCTGCTCGCCCCAACCCTTGCCGACGAGGAATCCCTCGATTTCGTGACAGCTGCGCTCGTCTCTCGTGGACACGACGGCTTCGTCACGTCGCCACGCCGTGCCCGGCCAATCCGATGGTTTTCCTGGCGGCGCAATGGCTTCGCCCTCCGACCCGGCGCGATTCTGCTCCGCAAGGGCGCCATCTGGCGCGAGATCGTGATGGTTCCGGCGGCACGCGTGCAGAGTGTGTCGCTTGGCCAAGGCCCGCTCTTGCGCCGGATGCGCCTCGCCGAGGTGCACGTGCACACCGTCACCGGTCCCATCTCCGCCCGGCTCGGCGCGCTCGCGGTCAATGACGCCCACCGGTTCTTCGTCGATGTCTCGGCCGCCATCGTCGCCTCGGCGAAGTCCGACCGCACGCACCGTTGGCGGTCCGAGCAGTGACCGAGCGACACGGCAGCAAGAATTGGATGCTCGAATGATCCAGAAGTCCGGACGACTCGGCATCGGCATCATCGGCGCTGGCCGGGTCGGCCCGGTGCTCGGGGCCGCGCTCGCCGGGGTCGGCCATGCGATCACCGGGATCTCCGCCGTATCGGAATCCAGTCGCGATCGCGCCGAGGCCCTCATGCCTGGCGTTGCCATATTGACCGTCCTCGAGGTGATCGAGCGCAGCGAGCTCGTCATCATTGCAATTCCCGAGTCGGAGATCGCGGGCTTCGTCGCCGGCCTCGCAACGGTGGGGGCGTGGCAACCGGGCCAACTCGTGCTGCACACCGCTCCCGGGCTCGGAACAGCGGTTCTCGCTCCGGCTGCCGCCGCCGGAGCGATCACCCTCGCGGTGCACCCCGCTCTCGCGTTCACCGGAACGAGCCTCGACCTGGCGCGCCTGCGGGAAAGCTATTGCGCCGTGACCGCACATGCCGCTGTGCAGCCGATCGGACAAGCCATCGTCGTTGAACTCGGCGCGGAGCCGCTCATCGTTGACGAGAGCGAACGCCCCGCTTACGCGGAAGCGATCGCCACGGTGTCGGCCTTCTCGAACGCGATCGTCGGGCAGGCCGTCGACCTCCTCCGCAGTATCGGCGTCGAATCTCCCGGCCGTGTTCTGTCGTCGTTAGTGCGCTCCTCGGTCGAGAATGCGCTCACCGCGGCATCCGCCACTACGATCGATCTGGCCGACCTCGGCGACCTCAATGTCGACGACGGCGAATCGAAAGGCACGCAGTGAGCTCCTCCGCATCGCGTCAACCGGTCGTGTTGACGACTGTTGCTGACGCCCGTTCCGCCCTCGCCGATCGCGACGATGTCGTGCTCGTGCCGACCATGGGCGCCCTCCACGCCGGCCACCTCGAACTCATCGCTCGCGCGACAAAGCTCGGCGGCACGGTCGTGGTGTCGATTTTCGTGAACCCGATGCAGTTCGGGCCGCGCGAAGACCTTGCCACCTACCCGCGCCAACTCGACGCCGACCGGGAAGCCCTCGCTACCGCGGGTGTCGAGTTCGTTTTTGCGCCGGAGGCCGCCGAGATGTATCCGGATGGCGCCAGTGCGACCAAGATCTCGTCCGGTGCAGTTGGGGCGAGCCTGGAAGGGCGCGCTCGGCCCGGGCACTTCGACGGCATGCTCACTGTCGTCGCGAAGCTGTTCCACATCCTCACGCCGCGCACCGCCGTCTTCGGCAAGAAAGACGCCCAGCAACTTTTTCTCGTGAAGCGCATGGTGCGCGACCTCGACTTTCCGGTGCGGATCGAAGCGGTCGACACCGTGCGTGAGCCGTCCGGTCTCGCGCTCTCGAGTCGCAATCAGAACCTCACCGATAAGCAGAAGATGGCAGCGCCCGCGCTGTGGCGAGCACTGGAAGCAGCGGAATCGTCGGCCGACCGTGGCATCGACGTTGTGATCGCGTCGGCCCAGGCAGTTCTCATGGGCGAGCCACTCGTCGAACTCGACTACTTGCGGCTGGTCGACCCCACGACCTTCCTGCCCGTCGACGATTACTATCGCGGCCGCGCCATCGCCCTCATTGCCGCCCGGATCGGCGAGACCCGGCTGATCGACAACACCGAGGTTCTGCTCGGCGGCTGAGCGACTGCACTCCCCGACTACCATGGGGAAGTTGACTGACGGATGACGCCCCCGCAGACCAGGAGCACGCATGAGCGAGAACGCCGGCCCCACGCCGAGCGCTGAGGAGACGACCGAGGCCAGCGCCGAGGAGATCTTCCAACAGAAGGCGGTTCGCCTCGCCAAACGCGCCCGACTCGTCGACGACGGCACCGAGGCGTATCCGGTCGCAGTGCCGGTCACGACGACGATTCCCGCCGTGCGTGAGCGATTCGGAGATCTTCACGCGGATGCGACGACGGGCGAGTCCGTCGGAGTCGCTGGCCGCGTGGTGCACCTTCGCAACACCGGCAAGCTGTGTTTCGCGTCCTTGCAGTCAGGCGACGGCGCCCGCATCCAGGCGATGATCTCGCTTGCTGTGGTGGGTGCCGAATCGCTGGAACGCTGGAAAGAACTCGTTGACCTCGGAGACCACCTCTTCGTCTCGGGTGAGATCGTCGCGTCGCGTCGCGGTGAGCTGTCGATCATGGCTGCGGAGTGGAAGATCGCCGCGAAAGCGATCCTGCCGCTGCCGAACCTGCACTCCGAGCTCAGCGAAGAGAGCCGCGTGCGCAGTCGCTATCTTGACCTGATCGTGCGCGACCGGGCTCGCTCCGTGGTGCGCGCCCGCTCGGCGGTCAACGCGTCGCTTCGCCGCACCTTCACCGAGCGCGACTATCTCGAAGTCGAGACGCCGATGCTCCAGACCATGCACGGAGGCGCATCCGCTCGCCCGTTCATCACGCACTCGAACGCCTTCGACACGGAGCTGTATCTGCGCATCGCGCCGGAGCTGTTCCTGAAGCGCGCTGTGGTCGGCGGCCTCGACCGGGTGTTCGAGATCAACCGCAACTTCCGCAACGAGGGCGCCGATTCCACCCACTCGCCCGAGTTCGCCATGCTGGAGGCCTACGAGGCCTACGGCGACTACCACCAGATGGCCGACCTCACCCAGCAGCTTGTGCAGAACGCCGCGGTCGCGGTGTCGGGATCGACGATCGTCACGTGGGCGGACGGCACGGAGTACGACCTCGGCGGGCAGTGGGACCGGGTGTCGATGTATGACTCGCTGGTCGCGGCATCCGGGCTCGAGATCACCCCGCAGACCGACCTCGCCTACCTGATGGAGCACGCCGCGAAGATCGGCGTCGAGGTCGATCACCCCACTCACGGCAAGCTCGTCGAGGAGCTGTGGGAGCACTACATCAAGGTCGACCTGGTGCGGCCGACATTCGTGTTGGACTTCCCGGTCGACACCAGCCCGCTCGTGCGCGACCACCGCTCGATTCCGGGTGTGGTGGAGAAGTGGGACCTGTACATCCGCGGCTTCGAGCTCGCGACCGGCTACTCGGAGCTGGTCGACCCGGTGATCCAGCGCGAGCGATTCG
>JANOYC010000085.1:0-5419 GCA_031428675.1 Microbacteriaceae bacterium
ATAACTCGACTTCGTGAGGCCTGAGCAATCCCATTCGTCGGGTCCGGCCGCCCCCAACCGGTAAGGGTCACCCAGCTGGGAGCTCGCGAATGCGATTGCCGTGGCGACCGATTGCGCGTTCGGAGCCGCGACGGTCGACACCGGTGGCGCCGAAACCGGCGGGGCAGACACGGGTGGGGCAGACTCCGGTGGCGTTGACACCACCGGCGGCGCAGTCGGGGCGGTCGGCGTCGGATTCGAGACCGGAGCAGGAGCGGGCGGGGCCGTGGGTGCCTTCGGGGTGGTCACGGTGGGATTCGCGGCCGGAGGCGCCTTCGTCACTGACGGCGGCGCCTTCACCGAGTTCTGCACGGCCTCCCAAGCGAGTCCTTCGAGGTACCCGCGTTCGACGGCGACCGAGGTGCCGCGCAGCGATGCGAGCTGTTCGTACATCTGGTCAGCGGTGCCTCGCTGCTCATCAACGCGGGCTTTCGCGTCGGCAGCGGCGGTGAGGGCGGTTGCCAGTGCCGCATCCGCCTCGTCTGCGCGTGCGAGCATGGACTGCTCGGCAACAACCGCTTGCGCGCCGAGAGATTCGGCGGCATTGCGATCTTGCACCGCTTCGTCGTAGATGGCGGCTGATTGCGCGGAAAGCCGCGTCATTGTTCCCAGCCGATTGAGTAGCTTGTCGCTGTCGCCGTCAGACAGGATGAGGGTCAGTGTCAGGTCGAATCCCGCGGACCGCGACAACTGCGCCACCACCTGACCGGCCGCCCGTCCCGAACGAGCGGCACGGGCATCCGCCTCGCTCGCCAACATGCGCAGTCGATCGGCCTCGCGACTGGCTTGGTCGTAGACGTCTCGCGCGATGTTGTACTCCTCGCCGAGCTCCATCGCCACACGATCGAGGTGCACGCTGGCTTCGGCGAGCGACACCGCAAGTTGTTCGATGCGAGCGATCTCGGCGATGGTCGCCGCCTCGCTCGTGCGGGCGGCTTCCACTTCATCCCAGGTGGGGTAGTTCGGAGCGGCTTCCGCGGCAGACGTCGCGCCGAGGGAAGCGGCAAGCGCTCCGACGACAACGAGGATGAACGCCCCGAGAGGGCGGTGGTGCCGCGCGGACACTAGCGGGAGGCTCCGAAACGGAGCCTGCTAACCAAGCGTGATCCCCTGGTTGCGCATGAACGGGACCGCGTCGGTTGCCACGCCGTTAACGCGAACTTCATAGTGCAAGTGGCAACCCGTGGATGCGCCCGTGGTTCCGACCTTGGCAATAGCCTGTCCGACGCCGACTTCTTGGCCGACCTGCACCTTGAGGCCGCCATTGCCGATGTGCGCATAGCCCGTGCTGATGCCGTCGCCGTTGTCGATGAGCACCCAGTTGCCGTACGTTCCATACCAACCGGCGTATACGACTGTTCCGCTGTGGGCGGCATAGATGTTGTTGTTGCACGCAGCTCCGATGTCGGTGCCGGAGTGCAAACGCCACGTGCCATAGACCGGATGCGCGCGGTAGCCGAATCCGCTGGTGATGCTTCCGGCTGCCGGACGAGCCCACCCGGATGCGCTGATCTCGCCAGCACCCAAGTCGGCAGCGGCGGCAATGCGGGCCCGCACGCCGGCGATGTAGTCCGATTCCGTGACCGCACGGCGCTCCGTGAGCACGGTCAGTTGCGCGTTGAGCTGCGTTTCGTGCTCCTCTTGCGCGGCAAGCGCAGCGGCGGCACTCTGTGCCGCGACCTGTGCTGCGACGAAGGCGTCTTGCGCCTCGCCCTTCAGGCGTTCACGCTCGGTGCGAGCAAGTTCGGCTTGGTTGCTCAGCGCTTGGGCGGTGTTGCGGTCCTGCGTGGCCTTTGTATAGATGTCCTCGGCCTGCTGGCTGAGCTTGCCGGCCGTGCCGAGCATCGAGAGCAGGTCGCCGACTTTGTCTCCGTTGAGGAACAGCGTCGTGCTCAGGTCTTTGTTGCCGCTACGGGCGATCTGCGCGGCAAATTGGCCCGCCTTCAAACGGGACTCGTCTGCGGAGGCTGCGGCCTCATCCGCTTGGGATTGCAACGTGGTGGCCTTGATCGCCGCTTCTTGGAACGCGAGGTCGGCTGCAGCGTAGAGTTCGCCCTTTTCCATCGCGATCTGCTGAGTCTTCTCGACTTCGGCGCGGAGACCGCCGAGGAGGCCCTGGATGCGGCGGATTTCGGCCTGTGTCGCGGCTTCGCTCGTGCGGGCGTTGACGACGTCTTGCCACGACGGGTACTCGACGGCGTAAGCGACGGACGAGCCAGCGGCCACCCCGATCGACGCCGTAAGCGCGATGACTACGGCGACAGCGACGCGACGGATCCCTCGGAAGCGAGGTCCGTTTTCCGCATCCGCCCCCCGACGGTGGTGCCTGGTAATCATCAATCCCCGAATTCGGTGCCCCCACGTGCAAATCACGCGAGTCACACGGCTCACATTTTCCACAGTAACAACGGATGGCGGTTATGCCCAGCCTGCGGAACTACTGACGTGCGAATCTGAAGATTCAACCGCAGCTTGAAGCTATCGACAAGACCACAGTTCGGGGGTCACATTTGCGCGATTCGCCGATCTCCGTCTCGGTTTTGCACATCGCGGCCGAACCCGTATGCTTGACCCTCGGTTGCTTAGGAGTTCTGAACTTCACGGCCCCATCGTTTAGTGGCCTAGGACGCCGCCCTTTCACGGCGGTAGCACGGGTTCGAATCCCGTTGGGGTCACCAAACATTTCAGAAAACTTCATAGCAAGGCCCTGTAGCGCAGTTGGTTAGCGCGCCGCCCTGTCACGGCGGAGGTCGCCGGTTCAAGTCCGGTCAGGGTCGCTGGTGAGAAGCCTCTTCGAAAGGAGGGGCTTTTCGTCTCAATCGGGGTCGCCCCCGAGGCTCTGTAGCTCAGTTGGTAGAGCGCACGACTGAAAATCGTGAGGTCACGGGATCGACGCCCGTCGGAGCCACTCAAACCCCCGCCTAGCTTCTACATGACGGGGGTTTCTTTACGTCAACCGGCACCCCGTCGCCGAGGCTGTGCCATTAGCACGGCGCAGCGCTCGCGCTCGTCGGCGATCGAGCGCAGCTCGCAGCGGTCGGCCGCGGAGGCGTGCTGGACATCGCCGCTCAACTCCTCCCCCGCGTGCACGGCATGACGACGGTCCACCGCTTCACCGACCCGGGATATGCCGCACTCACCGTGCAGATTCGACGCGGGGAGCATTCGTCAGCGCTGTTCGACGAGCTGCACTCGCGCGGGCTTGTCGTCATCCATGAGAGCCCGGGGGCCCTTCGCGACGAGCTCGCCTGCGAGCGGCGTGACGGCGACGCGATCACGGTTGCGACGAACGACGCGGCCCGCGAACTGAACTCGCGCATCCGCGACGTGCGTGTACGCGCCGGCCAGGTCGACGACCGCCGCACGACGACCGGCAACGACGGCTTGAGTATCGGACGCGGGGACGTGATCCAAACCAGGCAGAACGACTCCGCGGTGCGCGTCGCGAACCGGCAAACGTGGGTTGTCCAGAGCGTGAGCGAGGACGGTTCGGTCTGGGCGAAGGAACACAGCACCAGCGGGAAGCGACGCACCGTGCGGCTACCTGCGATGTACGTCGCCGAGCACACCCATCTCGCGTACGCTTCGACTGCATATGGACTGCAGGGCGCGACGGTTCCCGAGTCGCACACGGTGATCGGCGACGCAATGGATGCCGCGAGCGTCTACGTCGGAATGACCCGCGGGCGAGACTCGAACCGCCTGCATGTCGTCGCGGCTGACCTCCACGACGCTCGAGAGCAGTTCGTGCTCGCGCTGGAACGCGACCGGTCAGATCGCGGACTTTCCCGTGCAGCTCTGGCGGCACGGGAGTCTGTGCGTTGCCTGGCAGCCAGCGCCGACGAGCGACGGCGCGCCCCAAAACTGCCGAACCTCACCAGCTTCAGGCGAGACACCAACTCCAGCGCGTCAGAGACCGGCCTGCGCCGATGAAACTGCCTTATCTACCTGGCCCGCCCGGCACTCACAAATGTTGTCGGACTCGAGCCGCGAAGGCAGAGCATCCTGGATCGATGAGCGCCTCGACCAAGCCTTTCCCGGGCTTCCCGTCGGAGCCGCGCGCTTGCCAACACGCACTCTGTTCCTGTGTGACCGCGCGGACGTTCAGCGGGAACCTTCACTTGGCAAACAGTTCGTACGCAGGTTCTCAGCTCTGGGAGCGCCCTGTCGACGGCGATGGCCAACGTGCCGGGCATACTAATAATGTTCGCGAGCCTGAAGGATCACGACGTGCTCGTCGGTGACGTAGTACACGAGTCGGTTCACATCGTCGATGCGGCGGGACCAGGCGCCAGCGAGGATGTGCTTTAGCGGTTCGGGTTTGCCGATACCGTCGAAGGGGTCGCGGAGCACGTCCGCGATGAGCTGGTTGATTCGCTTCAGCGTCTTGCGATCTTGTGTTTGCCAGTAGACGTAGTCTTCCCACCCATGCGGGTCAAACGCCAAGGACCGCTTCACGCGTCGAGGAGGTCGTGCTGCTCGAACTTGCCACGCCGAGCTCGTTCGATTGCTTCAAGCAGCCGTTCTGCGTTGGCTGGGTTGCGCAGCAGATGAGCGGTTTCGGTCATCGCGTCGTAGTCGTCCTTGGAGATGATGACCGCGTTACCGTGCTTGGAGACGACCTCGATAGCGGTGTGGTCCTCGTTTACCTGCTGGATTATGCCGAACAGGCCTTTGCGCGCGTCGGTCGCAGTCATGGCAGTCATGATCTCTCCTTGAAGGTGGTACTGGATAGCGTACCAATCAGCGGATGCCGTTGGAGTGTCGATCTGGTCGCAATGTCGTATTCAAAAGATCCTGACGTTCTAGTCCGGTAGATTCTGCCCGCGAGCACCTCTGTGCGGCCCACTACTGTCGTTACTTCGTACGCATCAGGCATGATTGCGCACCCTCACACGCACGGGGAGCTTCTCGTCCACCATGAGTCGGCCTCGCTCGGTGCCGAACGGATCAGTAGCAGCCACCACGCCATCCATGAGTCCGAGGACACGCAGTACACGCTAGGCGATCTCTAGTGTCGTGCCTTCGCCGTTCTCGAGTTTGCTGATCGTGGGGGGCGTGGTTCCTGCTCGTTCCGCGACCATCCGCGCCGTCAGTCCCAGTATCTTTCGCTGGCTGGCAACGTTCTGTCCGATAGTGCGCAAGGATCGCTTGACCGGGATTGGAGTGTCGGCACCCCGCGAGCACGCCCTGGATCGCGGCCACCGCTGGCACGTGTCGCCGTGTTGCCCGGCGGGTTAGATGGCCGCGCCGCGACAGCGTTCTATCCGTTCCGTACCCCGATCAGGTATCGTTGTCATCTCGACGTCGAAATGCGAGTACTGCCTTGGATTCCAACACAACTCCACTTACTCCGTATGAGGCGGCGGTGCAGGTTGCA
>JANOYC010000086.1:0-9050 GCA_031428675.1 Microbacteriaceae bacterium
TGTGCGACCGGTGCCGGACACGGGCGGGGCGAACAGGGGAATCCAACCGAAGTTGTCGACCAGCCAGGAGTAGAAGGGAACCACCGCCGGGGCGAGAATCTTGATGCCCCACAGGCCGAATACCACAGACGGCACGGCCGCGAGCAGGTCGATGATGTAGCCCAGGGTCTGCGCGACGCGGCGCGGCGCGTAGTGCGAGATGAAAAGCGCGATGCCGATCGACAGCGGGAGTGCGAGCAGGAGCGCGATGGCGGCAGCCCACAGAGTGCCGAAGGCGAGGGGCGCGACGTACTCCCAGAAGCTGGAGGGGGAGCCCTTGAGTTCCGCTGGGTCGGCAACAAACGCGGGGATGCTTTGCGCGAGTAGGAAGACGGCGACGGCCGCGAGAGCCGCGAGGATGAGCGAACCGGCGGCGACAGTACTACCCGCGAAAATGCGGTCGGCGGGCCGCTGGCGCGCTCGGGTGGGGGTAGTGGATGTCGTCATGAGGAGTTTCGGCGACCCGTCTACGTGAGGAATTGTGGGGAAGAAGCGAACCGGACGACGGCTGCTTCACTCAGTCTGACGGGCCAAGACCATCCGTGCAATGCGCGGAGGTCTCGGCCCGTCAGGTGCTGATTGGTTATCGTACCGGTGTTACTTGACTGTCTCGAGTGCGGTGGCGACCTTGGCCGAGAGCTCCTCCGACAGCGGTGCGGCACCGGCGGATTCGACGGCGACGGCCTGGCCTTCAGCGCTCGTGATGAAGCTGATGTACGCCTTCACGAGTTCACCCTGGGCAGCGTCCGCATACTCGGTGCACACGATGCTGTAGCTGACGAGCACGAGCGGGTAGTGCGACGGGTCGGTCGTGTTGCGGTCGAGTGCGAACGCGAGGTCGTTGTCGGCGCGTCCTTCGACAGCCGGCGATCCTGCGACGACCTCGGCAGCGGCCTCGGGCGTGTAGTCGACGAACTCGTCGCCGACCTTGATTGCGGCAACTCCGAGCGGGCCGGCCTTCGACGCGTCGGCGTAGCCGATCGTGTTGGTGCCATTGGTCACGGCGTCCACGACACCGGAGGTGCCCTGAGCGGCCTCGCCACCGTCATACGGGAACGCGTCGCCGGCTTCCTCGTCCCAGATCTCCGGGGCGACCTTGTTCAGGTAGTCCGTGAAGTTCTTGGTAGTGCCCGAGTCGTCCGAGCGGTGCACGGCGGTGATGGGTGCCGACGGGAGCGTGGTGCCCTCGTTGAGCGCGACGATCGCGGCGTCATCCCACGAGGTGATGGTGCCCTTGAAGATCGACGCGAGGGTCGCGGCGTCGAGCTTGAGGGAGTCAACGCCCTCGACGTTGAAGATGACCGCGATCGGCGAGATGTAGGTCGGAAGGTCGATGGCGGTTGCGCCCTCGGCGCAGGTGCCGAACGTGCCAGCGAGTTCTTCGTCGCTCAGCGCGGAGTCGGAGCCGGCCCATGCCGTTCCGCCCGCGATGAACGCTTCGCGTCCAGCGCCCGAACCGGTCGGGTCGTAGTTGATGGTGACTTCGGGGTTCGCGGTCTGGAAGGCGGCGATCCACGCTTCTTGGGCGCTGCCCTGGGCCGACGAGCCAGCGCCGGAAATAGTGCCGGAGAGGGTGCTGGGCTCGGTGGTGGAGTCGGTGCTGTCGCCTTCGTTCGCTGCACACGATGAGAGCAGCAGGGCGCCAGCTGCGGCGACGACCGCGATGCGGCCGAAACGATTGATGATCACAAGAGTCCTTACTGGGTGGGTATCGGGGTGATACAGGATCGGGCCGGTGCAGGCCCAACCACGACGCTAGGTCGAAAGGTTAACCATGTCTGCCGCGCGAGGTGAACGGAAGGTAAACGCGGGCTCAACAGTTGATGCGTCACTCAACTGAGGGGCTGTGGGTTTCGACGGCTACGATGCCGCTCGTCGGGTTGTCGACCGACAGGTGCAGCACGGTGTATTCGCCCGTCGACAGGGCGGCCGAGCGCCGCAATTGGGAGTCAATGCGCGAGTGGGTGACGCGGGCGACTTCTGCGATGATGTCGGGGATCACCGGGCCGTGGCTGCACAGAACCGTTGTGCGCGCTTTCGCAATCCGGTCGCGCACCACGCCCGCGACCGCCGCGTTACCGCGTTCGTAGGCATCTTGGCTGATCTCGTGCGTCTCGACGGTGCGAACACCGGTCAACCGTGCCACGGGCTCGATCGTGGCAATACACCGGGTGGCCGTGCTCGTGATGATTTTCGACGGGCGCCACGCGGCGATTCCGGGCGCCACGCTTGTCGCCTGATCGACACCGCGTTGCATGAGCGGGCGCGTGGAATCCGGCCCGTCCCACACTTCGGGCGGCACCGCTTTGCCGTGACGCACCGTGATGATCGCGAAGGTGCGTGCGCGGCCGGCTTTCCAGCGGTCGGCGAAGCGGTCGACGAGCTCGATGTCGTGCGGATAGCTCAGGGCGCGGCGCGCTTTCTTCAGCGACAGCCACTCGACGTCGAAGATCTCGTCGTTTGATTCGAAATGCGATGACTCTACGGCGTGCGCGCTGACCTCAGCCTGCCAATACCACACGTGCTTCTCGCGACCATTGGGCATCGTGTATTCGACGAGACCGAGGGGAGCGCCGAGCGCGACGATGAGGCCGGTCTCCTCGGCGATTTCTCGCACCGCAGTCTCTGGCAGCGTTTCGCCGGGATCGACCTTGCCTTTCGGCAACGAGACGTCGCGATGCTGAGTGCGGTGCACCACGAGCACGCGCAGCTTGTCGTCGACGACTCGCCAGAGCACCGCGCCGGCGGCGAGCACCGGCTCTGCGGTGGAACTCACCGCAACGCCCCGGGTCGTTTGCGTTGACTGATCTGCTTCATCTGGTTGTCTTGCAATTGCTCGAGAGGTGCGCCGGATGCCGTGACGTCGTGGCGCGTCCACCTTCCCGTTTCATCGAGCCACCACGACGCCGTCGTCGGGGACATCGCCTCATCGAAGATGCGGTCGATCTCGTGGATGTGGTCGGAACTCGTCAACCGCACGAGCACTTCAACGCGCCGATCGAGATTGCGGTGCATCATGTCGGCGCTACCGATGTAGACCTGGGGGTCGCCGTTATTCACGAACGAGAAGATGCGAGAGTGCTCGAGGTAGCGCCCGAGAATCGACCGCACCCGGATGTTTTCGCTTAGCCCGGTTTGGCCCGGCTTGATGGCGCAAATGCCGCGCACGACGATGCTGATCGGCACCCCGGCATTGCTCGCGCGGTAGAGCCCGTCGATGATCGCTTCGTCGACGATCGAGTTGAGCTTGATACTGATGCCCGATGGCAGACCCCGTTGCGCGTTGTCCGCTTCGATCCGGATGCGCTTCAGCAGCCCCTTCCGCAAGTGCAACGGCGCGACCAGCAGTCGCTTGAACTTCTTTTCGATCGCGTAGCCCGACAACTCGTTGAACAGGCGGGTGATGTCTTTGCCGACTTGGTCATCCGCCGTCAGCAGACCGAGGTCTTCGTAAATGCGGCTCGTCTTCGGGTTGTAATTGCCGGTGCCGATGTGGGTGTAGTGCCGGAGCACACCCTTCTCGTGGCGCACCACTTGCGCGAGCTTGCAATGCGTCTTCAACCCGACCAGACCATAGACCACATGAACGCCAGCCTTCTCGAGCTTGCGCGCCCAGTTGATGTTGGCCGATTCGTCAAAGCGCGCCTTGATCTCCACGAGCGCGAGCACGGCTTTGCCCGCTTCGGCCGCGCTGATGAGCGCTTGCACGATGGGGCTGTCTCCTGAGGTGCGATAGAGCGTTTGCTTGATCGCAAGCACGTGCGGGTCGGCGGCGGCCTGCTCGAGAAACGCCTGCACGCTCGTGGCAAACGATTCATAGGGGTGATGCAGCAAAACGTCGTGCCGCGCAATCGACGCGAAGATGTCGGGTTGCGCGGTCGGCTCCGTCGGAAGTAGCGACACGCTCGTGGTGGGAACGTGCTTGGGGTACTTGAGCTTCGGCCGGTCGAGCTTCACGAGCTCGAAAAGACCGCCCAGATCGAGCGGAGCGGGGAGCCGGTAGACCTCCTTCTCAGTGATCTCGAGTTCCTGCATCAGCAGACCCAGCGTCACGTCATCCATGTCGTCGGTGATCTCGAGGCGGATCGGTGGTCCGAACCGGCGCCGCAGGAGTTCTTTCTCGAGCGCCTGGATCAGGTTCTCCGACTCGTCCTCCTCCACCTCGAGGTCTTCGTTCCGGGTGACGCGAAACTCGTGGTGCTCGAGAATCTCCATTCCCGGAAAGAGGTCTTGCAGGTGATTGGAGATGAGGTCTTCGAGCGGAATGAAGCGCATCCGGCCGCTGTCGTCATCCGGTAGCTGCACGAAGCGCGGAAGGATCGTCGGTACCTTGAGTCGCGCGAATTCGACACGGTTCGTTTTCGGGTTGCGCACTCGAATCGACAGGTTGAGCGACAGACCGGAGATATAGGGAAACGGATGCGCCGGGTCAACCGCGAGGGGCATGAGCACGGGGAAGATCTGGTTGGAGAACAGGTCGTCCATGCGAGCGCGGTCATCGTCGTTGAGGTCGGCGAGTGATTCGACGTGAATGTTGGCTTCGTCGAGCGCGGGCTTCACGAGGTCGTGGAACGCTCGAGCGTGCCTTTCCTGCAGTTCGTGCGCCATCGTGCTGATGTCGGCGAGCACTTCGGATGGGCCGCGGCCCACGTTGGTCGGCACTGCAAGGCCCGTCGCGATGCGCCGCTTGAGTCCGGCGACGCGCACCATGAAGAACTCGTCGAGATTGCTCGCGAAGATGGCGAGGAAGTTCGCGCGCTCGAGCAACGGCATCTTCGGGTCTTCGGCGAGCTCGAGCACGCGCCGGTTAAAGGCGAGCCAGCTCAGCTCGCGGTCGAGAAAACGATCGGCAGGAAGGCTTCCGTCGTCGTCATACAAATCTTCGTCGAGAGCGTCGTAGTAATCGGCGCCGACCGCGGCGTCGCCCAGATAGCCTGCCGTGTCCATCGCCCCATCATGGCACCCGGGCGCGCGCTGTTACATCCTGACGCGTGAATACTGGATGTCGATCGCGTACCGTTCGAAGTCGAATTGCCGACCTAGTCAGACACTCACAGAGGATTCTGCTCGTTGCGTGTCGTCGTCGTAGACGTTGAAGCGGTATCCGACGTTGCGCACGGTGCCGATGAGCGACTCGAGGTCGCCGAGCTTCGCTCGTAAGCGGCGCACGTGTACGTCAACCGTGCGGGTGCCGCCGAAGTAGTCGTAGCCCCACACTTCGCTGAGCAACTGCTCGCGCGTGAACACCCGCGACGGGTGGGTCGCGAAGAATCGCAGCAACTCGAACTCCTTGAAGGTCAGATCGAGAGGGCGGCCGTGCACCTTCGCCGAATAACTCGCCTCGTCGATCACGACACCGGATGCCTGGATCTTGGAATTCGTTTTGTCTTCGGCTTGACGGCCGATCACGAGGCGAACGCGGGCATCCACTTCGGCGGGTCCGGCGGTTTCAAGGATGACGTCGTCGACGCCCCAATCGGCGCTCACCGCGGTGAGTCCACCCTCGGTGAGCACGAGCATGAGCGGAACGTTGACCCCGGTGGTGCGCAGAATTTTGCACAGCGACTTCGCGTTCGCGAGGTCCTGGCGAGCGTCGATGAAGATGAGATCGCAGGTCGGCGCGCTCACGAGCGAGGCCGGTGACGCGGGAATTTGGCGCGTTTTATGGCTCAGTAACCCCAGTGCGGGCAGAACGTCGACGTCGGCCGCAGAGGTCAGGATCAACAGCTGAGCCACGGGTCCTCCAAAGTGCGTGCTCGACAGTCTACAAGCGCCCTAGCATGGTGAGGTGACCTGGCAATGGACAAGCGTGATCCCAGTCTGGGTACTGTCGATTATCGGTGCATTGCTCGTTGCGGCGCTATCGCCGGCCCACGCGGTCTTCACCTGGATACCGATCGTCTTTGCTTCGTGCGTGCTCGCGACCTTTCTCATCCAGTTGTCAACGCAGCGCAAAGACGGCTTCGTTTCGCGAGTGACCACGAGCATTGTGGGATCGATCGTGGTTCTCGCCGTCGCGTCCGGCATGCTCGCGGTCTTCGGCGGTTAGGATTGACCCATGCTTCTCGCCCTTGAGCTGTTCTTCGTCGGCCTCCTTGTGCTGGCCTCGCTCTCGATCGGCTTCGTCTCCGTAGTGGTGGTGTACAACCTTTTCCGCGGACAGCGCTGAATGCCGCTGCGTTCGCCGTGGAGTGACAGATGATCGAGATCGATTCCAGCCTCCCGGCCGAGCTCGCACCGCTCGCCTTCCTCGTGGGCGTCTGGGAGGGCACCGGCGTTGTGCACTACGCGGTGGGCGATGAGGTGCTCAATCACGAATTCGGCCAGCGCGTGTCGTTCAGCCACGACGGTCTGCCGCATTTGAACTACACCTCCTATACGTGGCTGCTCAACGAATCGGCTGGCGACGCGGATCTCGGTCCGCAACCGCTCGTGACCGAAATGGGGTACTGGCGACTCAGCCGCGGCGCCACCGAGGGCGACCCCGGTCCGGGCATGTTGCCCGGTGTCGGTGACAAGCCCTTCACCTCGGCGGCCGCGGTCGAGACGTTGCGTCGACCCGACGACGGCTTCTCCATCGAGGTCTCCCTCGTGCATCCGGGCGGAATCAACGAGTTGTATCTCGGCCGAGCGAAGGGCGCTCGCATCGACCTGGCGACCGACGCCGTGATGCGCACTGCTACCGCGAAGCCCTATGCGGCGGCCACCCGCATCTACGGGCTGGTCGAGAACCACCTGCTGTGGGCCTGGGATATCGCCGCGCTCGGTCACGACTTGCGCACCCACGCGTCCGGACGGCTCGCTCGTGTCGACTAACGCGCCGACTGCTTCCCCGTTCACCGCTCTTCCCGGTGCGGTGGGCCACCCGGTGCCCGAGCACTATGGCAACCCGCTCGGTGAGCAGCGGGCGCTCGCCGAGGGGCGCGCAAACGTCGACCTGTCACATCGAGGCGTGCTCACTGTTACCGGCCCCGACCGACTGACATGGCTCGATTCACTCACCTCGCAGTCGCTCGCCAGCCTTTCGCCCGGCGAATCTGCCGAGACGCTCCTGCTCGACCCGGCGGGTCGGGTGGAGTTCGCAGCTCGGCTCATCGATGACGGTGAGACCGCGTGGCTCCTACTCGACCGCGATGAAGCGCACCGATTCGGGCCGTGGCTCGACCGCATGCGGTTCATGCTGCGCGTCGAGGTTGCCGACCGCTCCAACGATGTTGCGACCATCGGATCACTCGGCGCCCCCGACCTTCCGGCGCTGGCCCCGCGCGGCATACCGCTGGTGTGGCGCGACCCGTGGGTCAGCGTCGTACCGGGTGGGCATCAGTACGCGCAGACCGATACGCATCCTGGCCACGAGTGGAGTTACACCGAGACGCTCATCGCTCGCAGTGAGCTCGAGGTCGCGGCGGCGCATCCGGCTGCCGGCACGATCGCTCTCGAGGCGCTGCGCATCGCGGCCTGGCGGCCTCAACTCGCCACCGAGGGCGACGATCGCACCATCCCGCACGAACTCGATTGGCTCCGCAGCGCGGTTCATCTGTCGAAGGGTTGCTACCGTGGGCAGGAGACCGTCGCAAAGGTGCACAACCTCGGTCATCCGCCTCGGCGCCTGGTCATGCTGCACCTCGATGGTTCGGATGCCGTGCTCCCGTCGGCGGGAGACCCGGTTGCGGCGGGCGAAGCGGTTGTCGGTCACGTGACGTCTGTCGCCATCCACTATGAACTTGGGCCGATCGCGCTCGCAGTCATCAAGCGTTCGGTCGACCCGTCTGCACAATTGTCAGTAACGTCGAGCGGTGTCATGATCGCGGCGGGGCAAGAAGTCATCGTGCCACCGACCGCTGGTGCGGAGGCGAACGTGCCGCGGCTGCCGCGCCTCGGCGCCGTGCGTCGTTGACCGGTCGCGCTCGCGCATCAGCGGCCGCCCTTGCGCGGCTGGAGCGTCGGATCATCCGTCGCCTTGACCTTTCACAGTCGATGCGGCGTGCGTGGATTTCAGTTCCAGCGGCGTTTCAAATCGTTGTCGGTGTGGTTGCGGCGTATTCGATCACGCATTTCGCGCTCGGGCATGCCTTGCCGTTGCTTGCGCTTACCGTGACGATTTCGACGCTTGGATTCACCCGGGATGCCCGGCCGAAACGCGTGCTCGACGCCGTCATTGGCGTGACCGTCGGTATTGCGCTCAGCGAGCTCATGCTCATGGTTGTCGGCACCGGGTTGTGGCAGATCGCGGTCGTGCTGTTCCTCACACTCGTGATCGCCCGGTTCGTGTCGCCGAGCAACGCGTTCGCGATTGCGGCCGGCGTGCAATCGATGCTCGTGCTTCTGTTGCCTACGCCGGCCGGCGGGGTGTTCGTGCGCACGATTGATGGTGCGATCGGGGGAGTGGTTGCGCTCGCGGTGACCGCGCTCATCCCGCGTGACCCGCGTCGACTGGCCCGACGTGACGCGCTTCGCCTCATGTCGACGCTGCAGGAGTCGGTCGGTGCGCTCGACGAGTCGCTGAGGCGCGGGCTCGAACCCGCGGCCGCACTGGCGCTCGAACGACTGCGACGCACCCAGGCTCTCGTCGACGACTGGACCGTATCACTCGACTCGGCGATTTCGGTCGCACGCATTTCGCCGTTCCTGCGACGACACCTCCCGGAGCTGCGACACCAGGCGCGCGTGCTGCGCGCCGCAGATTTGGGCGCGCGGCATTTGCGGGTAATCGCCCGCCGCATCGACTTTCTCGTTCGCGACGGTTCTGCTCGGCCCGAACTCGCCGACATGCTTCAGCCGATCTTCGGTGCCGTTGTCGACCTGCAGGCGAGTATCGACGAGCCAGATCGTGCAGCGGCCGCACGCTCGACTTTGCAGCACCTGGCCGTCACGCTCTCGCCGTCGCGAATCGTGCCAGGCGCGGCCGTATCGGAGTCGATCATTGTCTTGCTCGCTCGCCCGCTTGTCGTCGATCTTCTGGTCGCGACCGGGATGGCGGTCGACGAGGCTCGGGCGCTGTTGCCCGCGGC
>JANOYC010000087.1:0-4660 GCA_031428675.1 Microbacteriaceae bacterium
GTCGGGTCGTGGAACACGATCTCCTCGGCGACTCGCCCTCCCATCGCGTAGGCGAGCTGGTCGAGCAGTTCGTTGCGCGTCACCGAATACTTGTCTTCGAGCGGGAGCACCATCGTGTAGCCGAGGGCCCGGCCGCGCGGCAGGATCGTGACCTTGGTCACGGGATCAGTGTTGCGCATTGCCGAGGCCGCGAGGGCGTGGCCGCCCTCGTGATACGCGGTGATGAGCTTCTCTTTATCGTTCATGATGCGCGAGCGGCGCTGCGGGCCAGCCATGACGCGGTCGACCGCCTCATCCAAAGCGCGGTTGTCGATGAGTTGCGCCCGCGAACGCGCGGTCAGCAACGCAGCTTCGTTGAGCACGTTGGCGAGGTCTGCACCGGTGAAGCCGGGAGTCTTGCGGGCGAGAACCTCGAGGTCGACACCGGCTGCGAGCGGCTTTCCCTTGCCGTGCACTTCGAGGATTCGCTTGCGGCCCTGCAGGTCGGGGGCGTCGACGCCGATCTGGCGGTCGAATCGGCCCGGGCGGAGCAGAGCCGGGTCGAGGATGTCGGGGCGGTTGGTGGCGGCGATCATGATGACATTCGCCTTCACGTCGAAGCCGTCCATCTCGACGAGCAATTGGTTGAGCGTCTGCTCGCGCTCGTCGTGGCCGCCGCCCATGCCGGCGCCACGGTGGCGCCCGACCGCATCGATCTCGTCGACGAAGATGATCGCTGGCGCGTTGGCCTTGGCCTGCTCAAACAAGTCACGCACGCGACTCGCGCCGACACCGACGAACATCTCCACAAAGTCAGACCCGGAGATCGAGTAGAACGGCACGCCCGCTTCACCGGCGACGGCCCGCGCGAGCAGGGTCTTACCCGTTCCGGGAGGGCCGTAGAGCAGAACACCCTTGGGAATGCGCGCACCGACAGCCTGGAACCGAGCCGGGTCCTTCAAAAAGTCCTTGATCTCCTCGAGCTCCTCGATCGCCTCGTTGGCGCCCGCGACATCCGCGAACGTCACTTGCGGGCTGTCTT
Organism: Microbacteriaceae bacterium; assembly: GCA_031428675.1. Taxonomy (GTDB): domain Bacteria; phylum Actinomycetota; class Actinomycetes; order Actinomycetales; family Microbacteriaceae; genus JANOYC01. The sequence goes on from JANOYC010000087.1 coordinate 1,022, forward strand.
TGCCGATGAGCTTGGCCTTCGACTTGCCGAATTGCATGACCCGGCTGCCACCGCCCTGCATCCGCATGAAGAGGAAATAGAAAATCACGCCGATAAGAAGAAACGGAATCAGGATGCCCAGCAGCGAGGTGAAGAAGTTGGCCTGGGGAACTTCGTCGTCGAACTTCGCCTCAGAGGCGTTGATCGCGTCGATGACCTCTGCCCCGCGAGGCGTCACATAGTAGAACTGGACTTGCTTGCCCTTGTCGCCGGCATCGCGCGAGAGAGTGAGGTCGACGCGCTGTTCGCCGTCCACGATCTTGACCTTGGAGACCGTGTCGCCCTCGAGCAGATCGAGGCCCTCTTGCGTCGTGATGGCGCGGAACCCGGAGCCGGTGAGCAGGCTCGACCCGATCCACACCGCGATGATGCCAAGCACGATGTAGATGATCGGGCCGCGAAATAAGCGCTTGAAATCCATGATGAGTTGGGCGAAGCGCCCAGCACCTTCCTCGAAGAGACGTGGTGCAAGGGTATCGCGGTCAACCTGCGGTCACTCTGCGTGTTCGCCACAGGGGGAACGGTGCTCGCGAGGCGCCCGCTCGGTGCCCGTCGCCCGTGCCGCTACCTGCCGCTACGAATAAACGTGCGGGGAGAGCACCCCGATGCCCTTGAGATTGCGGTAGCGCTCGGCGTAGTCGAGACCGTAGCCGACGACGAACGCGTTCGGGATGTCGAATCCCGCGTACTTGACGTCGACCTGCACCTTGGCGGCCTCCGGTTTGCGCAGCAGCGCCAGTATTTCGATGGATGCCGGTCCGCGGCTTTTCAAGTTGCTGATAAGCCACGACAAAGTCAGCCCGGAGTCGATGATGTCCTCGACGATCACCACGTGTCGACCGGTCAAGTCGGCGTCGAGATCTTTGAGGATGCGCACGACACCGCTCGATGTCGTGCCGGCGCCGTATGACGAGACGGCCATCCAGTCCATGTCGACGTGCATTTTGAGCTCGCGTGCCACGTCGGCCATCACCATGACCGCGCCCTTGAGCACCCCGACGAGGAGCACACGCTCCCCGGCGTAGTCGACTTCGACCCGGCGGCACAGCTCCGCGATTTTGTCGGCGATCTCCTTCTCAGAGATCAGCACATCGGACAGGTCTGCGGCAACATCCGCGAGTTCCATGGTGTTCCTTCAGTTTTTCGGTGCTTCTTGGGCCGCTTCTCGGGCCGAGAACACGATGCGCGATCCGCGCCGTTCCACTCTAAGGCCGGGCATGTCAAGTGGTCCTTGGCCGTGCCATTCGGTCACCAAGCGTGCGATCTCAAGCGTCTGAGCCCGGCTCAGCGAAACGTGGAACTCACCGAGCACTGCGAGCCGGATGAGTCGCTGACGCAACGCCGGCGGATTGATTGCGAGCGCCTGCACCGGCAGGGAGATGCCCGCGTCAGCGATCTCCGCAAGTTCTCCAATCTGTTCCTCGGCGAAATGGTCGAGCGCCTGCGCGTCTTCACGAAGCTGCTCGGCGGTGCGGGCGAGAGCCTCCGCCACGCCCGGCCCCAGCTCCGCTTCGAGCGTCGGCAACACCTTGGTGCGCACCCGCACGCGGGTGAAAGCTGGGTCGGCGTTGTGGGGGTCCAACCATGGGGTGAGTCCCGCGTCCGCGCATGCTTGCACGGTCATCGATCGACGGATGCCCAGTAACGGACGCAGATAGATGCCGTTGCGGGCATCCATACCGGCCAGGCTCGTGGGGCCACTGCCGCGCGCGAGTCCGAGGAGCACGGTCTCGGCTTGATCGTCGAGCGTGTGCCCCAGAAGAACGGCGGACGCGCGGATCTCGACGGCGACGCGATCAATGGCGCAATAGCGCGCGATCCGCGCGGCGGCCTCCGGTCCGCCGGTTGCGCCGACCTCCACCTCGACCACGATCACCGGGTCGAGGCCGAGGTTGCGCGCTTGTTCTGCGGCTACGGCGGCGACGTCCGCGGATGCCGACTGCAGCCCGTGATCGATGATGATGGCACCGACTCGGATGCCGGCCCTCGGTGCCTCGAAGGCCGTTGCGGCCGCGAGCGCGAGCGAGTCGGGGCCGCCGCTCAGTGCGACAAGCACGAGCGCGCCCGTTTTCGGTGTCGATTCCGTGGGCGCGGGCTGCGTGTCGAGCTGACCCGCAGCCGTGCGAGCGGTCAGCGCGTTGCGGACTGCTCGGCGAACGTCCGCGATCGCGGGGGTGAGTCTCGGCCGCGCGGAGTGCATCCAGTAACGTTATTGCAGCACCGCGTCGGCGAACCGGCGACGAGACATCGGGTGCCGACACCCCAGACCTGAGGAGCACGGCCATGGCCGCATACGACGCCGTCATTGAGATTCCCAAGGGAAGCCGCAACAAGTACGAAGTCGACCACACCACCGGACGCGTTTACCTCGACCGCGTGCTCTTCACGGGCTTCGTGTACCCGACCGACTACGGGTTCTTCGAGAACACCCTCGGCCTCGACGGCGACCCGGTCGACGTGCTCGTGCTGCTCGACTACCCGCTCTTTCCCGGAGTCGGCGTGAGCGTGCGCCCAGTCGCGGTCTTCAATATGACGGATGACGGTGGCAGCGACGCCAAGGTCATCGCCGTTCCCGCGAAGGACCCGCGCTGGACGCACATCCAAGACGTCAATGACATCCCGGAGTACACCCGCAAAGAGATCGAGCACTTCTTCGAGCACTACAAGGACCTCGAGCCCGGCAAGTGGGTAAAGACCGAGGGCTGGGGCGACGCTGCCGAGGCCGAGGCGATCGTTGTCGCCGGCATCGAGAAGCTCGTGGCCGAGGGCCCCGCGGAGCATTAGCGCTACGGAGTCGGTCGCCCCGCATAGGGAACGAGATCGCCATAGCGCACGGGGACCGCGCGCACGGTGCGCCCGGGATAGGGCGCCTCGATCATGCGACCGCCCCCGATGTACAGCGCGGTGTGATATTTCGATCCCGACGTTGCTCCGCCGCTCGAGTAGAACAGCAGGTCACCAGCCTCGAGTTGGTCGAGCGTCACGAGTCTGCCGCGCGCCTGCATCGTTGAGTATTGGTTCGTAGCCGAGTGCGTTCCGATGTAGACGCCCGCTGCCGAATAACTCGACTTCGTGAGGCCTGAGCAATCCCATTCGTCGGGTCCGGCCGCCCCCAACCGGTAAGGGTCACCCAGCTGGGAGTTCGCGAATGCGATTGCCGTGGCGACCGATTGCGCGTTCGGCGCCGCGACGGTCGACACCGGTGGCGCCGAAACCGGCGGGGCAGACACGGGTGGGGCAGACTCCGGTGGGGCAGACTCCGGTGGCGTTGATACAGGCGGGACAGACACAGGCGGGACAGACACAGGCGGCGTTGGCACCGGCGGTGTAGGCACCGGCGGTGTAGGCACCGGCGGCGCAATCGTGGTCAGCGGCGCCTTCGGCGCTGTCGGCGGCGCCTTCACCGAGTTCTGCACGGCCTCCCAAGCGAGTCCTTCGAGGTATCCACGTTCGATGGCGACCGAGGTGCCGCGCAGCGATGCGAGCTGTTCGTACATCTGGTCAGCGGTGCCTCGCTGCTCATCAACGCGGGCTTTCGCGTCGGCAGCGGCGGTGAGGGCGGTTGCCAGTGCCGCATCCGCTTCGTCTGCGCGTGCGAGC
>JANOYC010000088.1:0-11753 GCA_031428675.1 Microbacteriaceae bacterium
GTTCGCCAGCTCGGTGTCGGCGTACTGCTGCGCGGCCATGGTCGTGGCTCCCGTGATTGCGTCGAGCGCCTGCTCTACGTGAGCTTGCGTGGTGCGCCACTCGGCCACGATGCCCTGAAAGGCGGATGCGGCACTTCCCGACCACGAACCCTCAAGCCCGGTCAATTGGGCGAGCAACCCGGCGACCTCTGCCCGGATTCGCTCGGACGAAGCGCGAACCGCGGTCGTCGCGCTCAGAACAGCGTCACTGTCAACGTGGAATGTCGTCATAGTGCGACGGTACGACTCAGCCGGCCGGAGCATCCGTTGTTCCCCACCAGCGCGCTGAACGCCGCTACGACTGGGGCTGTGGGGGAGAGGAGTCGGATTCCCCCTCTGGTTCCGGAGCAAGCGGCACGGTGACGCGGAAGGTGGCTCCGCCGCCCGGGGTTTCGGTGACACTAACGTGCCCGTTGTGCGACGCGACGATGGATGCGACGATCGCGAGCCCGAGGCCGCTACCGCCCGTGTCGCGGTTGCGCGACGAGTCAGCGCGCCAGAATCGCTGGAAGATCTTCTCCCGGATCTGCTCAGGGATGCCCTCGCCATGGTCGATGACATCGATCGAGGCCGTGCCGCGAGACCGGTTGATCTCCACGCCGATCTCGATGGGGCTGCCGTCGGGAGTGAATCGCATGGCGTTGCCCATGAGGTTCGTGACGACCTGACGGATCTTGTTCTCGTCGGCCAGCACGATGGCGCTCGGCTCGACCGGCTTCGGTTCCGCGTGAATCGGCGACTGTGCGGTCGATGTCGGGCGGAGCCGCCGCGGCCGCAAGCGCGCGAGCGTCGCACCGGCGAATGCCACGCGCCCGGCGCTCTCGACAGGCGTTTCGGTCACGACCGGAGTCGGCGCGGTGGGCGTTGAAACGTCGGAGACGACGACCCGCACCGTTCGGCTGGGTGACGAGGCCATCGCATCCGAGGCCACGTCGTGCGCGATCGGCACGAGGTCGACGGGAACGAGGGTGAGGCTTCGCGCTTCGTCGAGACGGGCGAGTTCAAGGAGGTCTTCGACGAGCCCGCCCATCCGAATCGCCTCCTTCTCGATGCGCTCCATGGCCTGAGCGACATCTTCGGGTTTGGTCAGCGCGCCCATCCGATAGAGCTCGGCATAACCGCGCACCGAAACGAGAGGAGTGCGCAGCTCGTGGCTCGCGTCGCCGACGAACCGGCGCATCTGCTCGATCGTGCGCGATCGGTCGGCGAAGGCGCGGTCGATGCGGTTGAGCATCGCGTTGAGCGACCGGTTGAGGCGCCCGACCTCAGTGTTGGGGGGCGCACCGCCGAGCCGCTGGCTGAAATCACCGCCAGCGAATCGGGCGGCGGTGTCTTCGACCTCGCGCAACGGGGCGAAGGTGCTCGTGACGAGCACGCGAGTGAGCGCGGCGCCGAGAATCACGACGAGAAGTCCGAAGCCCAAGAAGATCGAGCCGAAGCCCGAGATGATTCCATTGGTGGCGCGAAGATTCAGCCCGATGAGGAGCGTCGCCTGTTGGCCGGTGTCCTCGACACTCACGGGAAATGCGATCACCCGCCACTGCGTCGTGCGGGTCGCGTTGCTGAGGGTGAGCGCACCCTCTTTCTCCGAGACATAGCTGAGCGTGAGGTGTGACACCACGGGTGCAAGATCCGACTCGCTCTCTGCGAGGTTGTCGCTGATGAGAGAACCGTGCGCACTCACCGCGGCGAGGTAGAACACACGCGGTTGCGATGCCTCGTCGGAGGTGATCGGATTCGCAGTCTGCAAGTTGATCGGTCTGGGCAGCGCAGACCACGCTTCTCGAATCTGCCGGTCGACGTCTTCGAGGAGGAAGTTGCGCAACACGGTCATCGTGCCAGTGCCGACAACGATGAGTCCCGATGCGACCACGAGCACTGTTACCCCGGTGATTTTGGTGCGGAGCGAAATCCCGTTCCACCACCGGATGAGAGCCTCGTGCATCAGAGGGAAAGGTTAGCTCTTTGCAGCCTTCAGCATGTAACCGAATCCACGCTTGGTTTGGATGAGCGACTCACTCGAGTAGAGGTCGAGCTTGCGCCGAAGGTAGGAAATGTAGCTTTCAACGATGCCGGCGTCGCCGTTGAAGTCGTACTCCCAGACGTGGTCGAGGATCTGTGCTTTCGAGAGCACGCGGTTGGGATTGAGCATCAGGTAGCGCAGGAGCTTGAATTCGGTGGGGCTCAACTCGACCTGCTGGGAGCCGACGGTCACTTCGTGGGTGTCCTGATCCATGGTCAGTTCGCCTGCACGGATGATGGCTTCCTCATCGTCGTGCATTGTGCGACGGAGGATTGCTTTGATGCGCGCGACAATCTCATCGAGGCTGAAGGGCTTGGTGACGTAATCGTCGCCGCCGACGGTGAGGCCCATGATCTTGTCCTCCGTGTCGTCTTTCGCGGTGAGGAAGAGGATGGGGGCGGTATACCCGGAGGTGCGGAGTCGCTTCGTGACACTGAAGCCGTTCATGTCGGGCAGCATGACGTCGAGCACGATCAGATCAGGTTCTTCGTCGAGCACGGCGGAGATTGCCTGGGCGCCATTGCTGACTGCACGGACCGCGAATCCAGCGAAGCGCAGACTAGTGGTGAGTAGATCGCGGATGTTGGGTTCGTCATCCACGACAAGAATCTTGGGACCATCGCTCATGCGAACAGTATCTGCGCGTTGGCTGGAAGGTTTCTGGGAGCCAGCCGCATCCACACGTCGCCCGTCGTACGGCGCGCCCGCTGCGGTCCGCCGCCGCCCCTGCGCCCGCATTGTGGCCGGCCCCGCCCCACGCGTTGCGCGCCGACGTCGCCTCGCCCCACGCGTTGCGCGCCGACGTCGCCTCGCCCCACGCGTTGCGCGAAATTCAGGCAGCAAGGCACGACACTCCGGCGGGGACGGGCAACACGCCGCATAGTTTGCCGCCGTGCCTGAATTTCGCGGAGGGGTGCGAGCGCGACGCCGCCGCAGGGTGCGCGTGCGCCGCGGAGCGCTAGGCCGGCGCGGCGTCGAGCGCGTGTGCGTCGAGGATCGTGTAGCTGTAGCCCTGTTCGGCCAGGAAGCGCTGGCGGTTCTGTGCGAAGTCCTGATCGACCGTGTCACGCGCGACGAGCGTGTAGAAACTCGCCGTAAGGCCACTCTCCTTCGGCCGCAACAGTCGGCCAAGCCGTTGCGCCTCCTCCTGCCGCGAACCGAACGACCCGGACACCTGAATGGCCACGGATGCCTCGGGCAAGTCGATGCTGAAATTGGCAACCTTCGAGACCACGAGCACCTTCGTCACCCCGTCGCGAAACTCCTGAAAAAGTCTCTCGCGGTCGGGAATGGGCGTCGCCCCCGTGATCTGAGGAGCCCCGAGCGACTCGGCGAGCACATCGAGCTGATCGAGGTACTGCCCGATTACGAGTATGCGTTCGCCGGCATGCTTCTCGACCAGGCTGCGCACCGTGCGGATCTTCTCAGGGGCGGTCGCCGCGATGCGGTAGCGCTCGTCATCTGCCGATGCCGCATACGCGAGCCGGTCGCCCTGTGGCAGATCGATCCGCACTTCGTAACAGGCGGCCGGGGAGATGAAGCCCTGCGCCTCGATCTCCTTCCACGGCGCATCGAAGCGCTTGGGGCCGATGAGGGTGAAGACGTCGCCTTCGCGGCCATCTTCTCGAACCAGGGTTGCCGTGAGTCCGAGCCTTCGCCTGGCCTGCAATTCGGCGGTGAGTTTGAACACGGGTGCTGGCAGCAGGTGCACTTCGTCGTAGATCACGAGCCCCCAGTCGAGCGCATCGAGGAGGGCGAGGTGCGAGTACTCGCCGCCTCGGCGAGCGGTGAGGATCTGATAGGTCGCGATGGTGACCGGCTTGATCTCCTTGACCTGACCGGAGTACTCGCCGATCTCGTCTTCGGTGAGAGTCGTGCGTTTGAGCAGCTCACTTCGCCACTGGCGAGCCGACACCGTGTTGGTGACCAGGATGAGCGTGGTGGTTTTCGCCGTCGCCATCGCGCCCGCTCCGACCAGAGTCTTGCCGGCACCGCAGGGGAGCACGACTACTCCGGAACCTCCCTCGAAGAAGTTCGAGACAGCTTTGTTCTGGTAGTCGCGCAGGGCCCACCCGGTCTCGTTGAGGCCGATGTCGTGCGGAGTTCCCGGCGTGTATCCAGCGAGATCTTCGGCAGGCCAGCCGAGGCTCAGCAGCGCTTGCTTTATCTCGCCGCGAGCCCACGGCTGCAGAACCACCGTGGTGGGAGTGCGCCGTTCGAACAGCAGGTTCGCCACGCGTTTGTTGCGTCCGATCTCGGCGAGGACGGCCGGCTCCGAGGCAGTGAGCGTGAGCACCCCGTCGTCGTCCCGCTTGATGACGAGTCGGCCGTAGCGAGCGACGGTCTCGGTGATATCGACGGAGACACTCTGTGGGATCGGAAACTTCGAGTACCTCTCGAGCGTTGCCAGCATGTCCTCGGCGGTGTGACCGGCGGCGCGAGCGTTCCACAGACCGAGGCGCGTGATGCGATAGGTGTGGATGTGTTCCGGCGCCCGCTCGAGTTCCGCAAAAATGCCGAGATCGTGGCGCGCATCCTCGGCCTTGGGGTGGGCGACCTCCAGCAACACCGTGCGATCGCTCTGAACGATGAGGGGCCCGGGCTCCGAAATCACCACCCCAGACTAAGCCAGCCGGGTGAGAGGTCGTCGGGTTCGACCCGGATGCGCGGCTACAACGCGGCGAGACCCGGATGCGCGGCTACAGCGCGGCGAGACCGGTGATGCGCGACAACGGCAGCGTGCGCTCGAGGTCTGCGCGCCGGTCGCGGGCGCGGAGTCGGCCGGCGGCGATGCTCGTGGGCTCGAGGAGATATTCGACGCTGAGCCCGTCGGCGAGTTCGACCGTGACGCGCACCGCGAATTTACCGCGAATGGCCGCCTCGAGTTGTCGGGTGAGCCAGACCCCGAGTTCGGAGGCGTCGTCGGGTGCGCTTGCGCGAAGTCGTTCCGCGAGGTCGCTACCGCTCGAGTCGAGGTGACCGGCGACCGGGCTGGTGGTGTGCTGGCGTTCGATGTGCTCCACTGATCCGTCGGCGGCTTCGGCCGCCACCGGGTAGCGCGCCTGGGCGAGTGCCCAAAACACCGCCTCTCGCGTCGCGCGGCTCAGTAGGCGGTTTCCCCGACGCTGAAATCCGAGCGAGGAAAGGCTGTGGTCGATGAGGATCGTGCCGAGAAGGTGCGGATCGATCGAACGCACGTAACTGCGCGCTCCGGTTGCGCCCGGGTCACCGCCCGCGATGTGACCCACACGCACCGATCCGTGTCGTGCGGACGTATCGGTGATCAGGTAATCGAGCGGTTGCGGGATGCCGGTGAGAGCGATCTCGCTGAAGAACTCGCGAATGCTCTCTGGGGTTTCTCCCGCGGCGAGTGCGCGCGTGAGGCTGGCTGCCGACACGCGGTAGTGCGAGGCGAGACTGCGGCCTTCCACATCGGCGATGCCGCGTAGGCGTTCGTCGATCGCCGCGGCGAGCGGGCCCGGTGCGACGACCGACAGGTCGTGCTGGAAATACACGTGGTGCACTTCGGTCGGAAACAGATCGGCGATCGTGCTGACCGCGCGTGCGGTGTCGCCTCCCAGCAGGGCGACCCCGGGCGAGGTGGGCAGAGCCTTCGCAGTGATTCCCAAGAGTTCGGCGTGGTGCGTGTACTGCCGGATGCGTGCACGCATCCGCTGCCCGCCCGCCGGAAACAGCCACTCGAGATACGCATCGAGTTGGTCGCCCCACGCGGCGTGCGCCCGGCTGGCGAGAAGCGAGCGGATGTCGGACGGCAGCCGATCGATCCACGCGCCGGCGAGCACGCCCCAGCGCCCGCTCGCGGGCAGACCGAGCCAGGCGTGCGCGTCGGTCGTGGGTAACCAGCGCGACGCGTCGGGCGCGACGAGCGCCGCGCGGGCGGCGATGGCGACAATGTCGGCGACGTCGTCGAGCTCTGTTGCGGTGGCTTGCGCCAGCCGACGGAGGTCGGGGAGAGCGATACCGCCGCGGGAGAGCAGCCGAGCGGGTTCCCGTTGGAGGGCGCTCACGAGTTCAGTCACGGCTGTCGTTGCCGCGAAAGCACGCTCGGCTGCACCGCGATCGATGAACCGAGGATCGACGTTGTCGACGGCGGCGAGCGTGGGCGGCGGGGGTGCGGTCACGAGCTCCCGCAGACCGAGTATGCCCTCGGCCGGCCAATCGGTGATCACATCCCCCACGACCGGCCAGATAGTGACGGCTCCGCTGTCGTCGGATTCGCCGAGTCCCAGGCGAACGGCTTCCGTAAGGCGCCGCGCCACCAGTTCCGGTGTGGTCATGTCGTCGTGCGCATCGAGCGCCACGAGCCAGTCGACCGTTGTCGACGGAGTTGCCGTGCCCAGGTCTGCGGCGACGGCGATGACCGCGATCGCCGATCGCTCGAGTTTGGCCACCGCATCCTGAATCGAATGCGGGTCGAGAAGCGCCTCGGCGAGGTCGATGTAGTCAGATATGCCGGTCGACCGGATGTCACGAGCGTCGACAAGGTGGGCCAGCTCGGTGGGCGCGAGCGAGCGCAAGTGCGCAGCGAGGCGCAGAGCGGAACCCCTAGCTTCGTGCATCCTTCGCCGCTCTGGATCGTGAGATCGCTGTGACGACGAGGAGCGCGACCATTAGAAGAAAGCCGATGATGAGCCCAGGAAAGGGGAGCACGATCACGAACGGCCAGATGCCTTTGCTGAAGCCGTCGTTCTCTCCGGCGCCAGCAGCGGAGCCGATGAGGATTGCCGCCATGCACACCACGGAGACGAGAAAAATTGCGCCGATCATAAACGCGAGGGTGCGTTGCAGTCGGCTGATGGGCGCGGGAGGAGTCGGGGCAGGCACGCATTAAGAATAAGGGGCGCTCGCGACCCCGTATCCTTGAAAGGCACAGTGATCGGCACCGTGTGAGAGAGGTATCGCAATGCCCACCGGCAAGGTCAAGTTTTACGACGACGAGAAGGGCTTCGGCTTCATCAGTTCAGATGATGGCCAGGAGGTCTTTCTGCACGCGTCCGCGCTTCCGGCTGGCCTGACGGGCGTCAAGCCCGGCACGCGCCTCGAGTTCGGCATCGCCGATGGCAAGAAGGGTGCGCAGGCACTTTCGGTGCGCGTTCTCGACGCACCTCCGAGCCTGGTGAAGATGAACCGCAAGCCCGCTGACGACATGGCGATCATCGTTGAAGACCTCGTGAAGCTGCTCGACGGCATCGGCTCGAACCTCAAGCGGGGTCGTTACCCCGACAAGAGCCACAGCTCGAAGATCGCCGCGATGCTGCGCCGGGTCGCGGACGAATTGGATGCCTGAGTCGCGCGTCGACATCGCTCGCGCTGCACTGCGTGAGATCACCCTTCCCGAAACCATCGGTGACTACCTCGGTGAAGAGTCGGCCGGCGATTCGGTGGTGAATCTCACGTTCGGCACTCCCATGCCCGGCTACCCGGGCTGGCGATGGGTCGTCAGCGTCGCTGTTCTCGATGGGGAATCGCCGCACGTGTTGGAGACCGAGTTGATTCCCGGAGAGGGCGCGTTGCTCGCCCCGGAGTGGATTCCGTGGGTCGACCGCATGGACGATTACCTTGCGGCGCAAGCGGCGATTGCTGAGGCAGATGCGTCGGACGAAGAATCTGATGACGACGCCGACGATGACCTTGACGACCTCGACGACGATTCCGACGACGACGTGCCACTCCTTCACGGCGGCGACATCGACGGCGTCGACATCGATCCAGACCCGGACGACGAGCCGGACGATGACGACGATGTAGACGACGACGACGAAGCCGACGACGACGAATACGCCGCTATCGAGGGCGACGAGCGCTAGTCAGCGTCGGCCGTTGCGCTGCCGAGCGCGGGTGTAGATGAGCCCGATCACGCCGAGCACAACGCCGATGACGCAGGTCACCAGCAACCACGTGCGGTGTTCGATAGGCGCGACGACGGCGATCACGACGAAGCCGACGGCCCACAGGCCAGTGCCCACGAGAATCGGCACCTGGTCGTCGGTGCGCACGACCACCGGGTCGGGTCGGCGCCGATCGTCTCGCACCCAGAACCGCATCCGCAGCCGATCCGGTGCGCTACAGCGCGCCGATGACGTGGTCGATGGAGGCGATAAGCTGGCGCACGTCGGCCGGATCGATCGCGGCGAACGTGGCCACTCGCAGCTGGTTGCGGCCGAGCTTTCGATAGGGCTCGGTGTCGACAATGCCGTTCGCGCGCAGGGTCTTCGCAATGAGGGCGGCGTCGATGTCGTCGCTGAAGTCGATTGTGACGACCACTTGCGAGCGATGCTCCGGGTTTGTAACGAACGGCGTTGCGAACGACGCCGCATCCGCCCAGTCGTAGAGCGCCGCCGACGACTCGCGCGTGCGGGCGTCGGCGAACGCGAGCCCACCGTTGCCGTTCAGCCAATCGAGTTGGGCTTCGAGAAGGAGAAGCGTCGTGAGCGCCGGGGTGTTCAGCGTCTGGTTGAGGCGCGAGTTGTCGACCGCGTTCTTCAGGCTGAGGAACTCGGGAATGTAGCGTCCGCTCGCGGCGATCCGCTCAACGCGCTCGATGGCCGCGGGGGAGAACAGGGCGAACCAGAGACCGCCGTCGCTGGCGAAGTTTTTCTGCGGTGCGAAGTAGTAAACGTCGGCTTCCGCAGCGTCAAACTGGATGCCGCCGGCAGCACTCGTCGCATCGATCACGGTGAGTGCACCCTCGTCCCCGTGCACGCGGGTGATGGGCGCCATGACACCGGTCGACGTCTCGTTGTGCGGCCAGGCGTAGACGTCAATTCCCTCGAGCACTTCTACCTCGCTGCGCGACCCGGGTGCGGCCGACACCACGTGGGGTTTCTCAAGGAATGGCGTCGTTGCAGCGTGCGCGAACTTCGCGCTGAACTCGCCGAAGGTCAGGTTTTCGCTGCGCTTCTCGATGAGGCCGAAGGCGGCGGCGTCCCAGAATGCGGTTGAACCGCCGTTGCCGAGAACGACTTCGTAGCCCGCAGGGATCGAGAAGAGCGAGCCGAGCCCCTCGCGCACCCTGCCGACGAGGTTCTTCACTGGGGCTTGGCGGTGACTCGTGCCGAGCAGCGCGGCCGATGCCGTGAGGTGGGCGAGCTGTTCCGGACGCACCTTGGAAGGGCCGCATCCGAATCGTCCGTCGAGGGGCAACAGGTCGCGGGGAATCTCAATGCTCGACATGGGCCAATTCTACGGCGCGCCGCGGGTGAGGCTTCCTCGCCTCCGCTGGGGCGGCATCCGGCACTGCGTTAGGCTTGCCTAAGCTGTGCACGCAGAAGGGCGGTCGAAGCGCATGACGGATCTCGTCGACACGACGGAGATGTATCTGCGCACGATTCTCGACCTTGAAGAAGAGCACATCGTGCCGCTGCGCGCTCGCATCTCGGAGCGCCTCGGCCATTCCGGCCCGACCGTGTCTCAGACCGTTGCGCGCATGGAACGCGACGGCCTCGTCGTCGTTGAGGGCGACCGTCACCTTGAGTTGACGCCGGCCGGCCGCAGGCGCGCTGTTCACGTGATGCGCAAGCACCGGCTTGCCGAACGACTGCTCGCCGATGTTATTGGCCTCGATTGGGCCTACGTGCATGATGAGGCGTGCCGGTGGGAACACGTGATGAGCGAAAAGGTGGAGCGCCGGCTGCTCGAGATGCTCGGGCATCCCACCGAGTCGCCATACGGCAACCCCATTCCCGGTCTCGACGAACTCGGCGACGCGCCCGCACCAGCGTTCATGGATGGCGTCGTTCGCTTGGTCGATCGAGTCGCGGGTAGCACGGAGCCTGTGCGAGTAGTCATCCGACGACTGGGTGAGCCCGTGCAGTTCGAACCGGAGTTGCTCCAGCAGTTGCAGGATGCCGGTGTGATGCCGGGTGCGCCGGCTGTCGTGTCGGCTGTTGGATCGTATGTTTTCGTGCAGGTTGAGGGCTTCGGCGAGGGTCTCGAATTGCCCAACGAAGTCGCTGTGCACATTTTCGTCACCCTCTGATCTCGGCGCTCCATAAGGCATCCAGCGAGGTGCGAATGACGCTTTTCATAACGAGTTGGTGACAAGACACCTAAATTTCGCTAGCATCGAAGAGTCCCACGGTTCAACATCCCGATGCCGGGGGCCCAGCGCACGACGTCTCAACCACTGTCTCTTCGCGCTGTGTCGTACTTACAACTACGAAATGGATGGGGCAGTCGCTAGGGCTGTCGAGACGCAGGAGCCACCACTCTTGACCCAAAAACCCGGCACGTCACTCGCAACGCTCGCCAAGCTTTCTCGCTCAGAGCGGGCCATCATGACCACGTCATCGGTCGCGGTGGACATCACGCCAGCGCAGATGAGCGCCGAACGCGCTGTGCGCGTCAAGCGCAAGTCGAACTTCCTGAGCGTCGCGGCAACCGCGGTGCTCGTGCCCGCACTCTTCGCGACCGTGGCCCTGCCCGCCTACGCTCTCGTGCCCACTCCCGACACCACCGCTTCCGATGCGGCGGCATCCGTGGTTGCACTCAAGCAGTCGGGGGCGCAGACGGTAACCGTTCCCGATGCGGCTCCGATCACGACGGTCGAGCGCGATGCGTTCACGGCGACGACCGCGGCGGAACTTCGCCGTGCGCAGTTCCGCACCACCTACAAGTCGTACTCTGGGCCGTCGGCGAGTGACTACGTGGCCAACCCGGCGTATCCGACGTTCAGCCTCGACCAGGTGCTCCAGGTGGGCATGCAGTATCAGGGCGTTCCCTACGTTTACGGTGGAGCGACGCCGGCTGGCTTCGATTGCTCCGGGCTCGTGATGTTCGTGTACGCGCAATTCGGGGTTGCTCTCCCGCACTCCGTCGTGAGCCAGGCCGCGATGGGCACCAAGATCTCTGCAGCCGATGCCCGCCCCGGCGACATCGTGGTGTGGTCGGACGGTAGCCACAACGGCATATATGCCGGCAACGGTGTCGTGCTGCATGCTCCATACAGCGGGGCCGCGGTACGGATGCAGCCGATCTGGGGCAGCGTCTACTTCGTTCGCCTCGGCATCTAGGCGCCTGCACCTCGGTGCAAGCGCCGCGAGACACGTCACCATCTCGATGCGTGCCCGTAACATTTCTGGGTTACCCTGAAGCTCTGGAGTTCGGGAAACCACTCGGGAGTGTCGATGATGAAAGTGCGCAGCATCCAATCCGTGGATGCGCGCGCGCTCTTCTTCATACGCCACAGCAGTAGGCCGAGCGTGCACTGTCGCGTTCGAAACAGCAAGGCATCGTCATGACGACGGTGCCTTTTTGTTTGCCCTGTTGCCCCCGCACCTCGCTTCGCCAGACACACGTCGAACACCTGGAAGCCGTCCAGGTACTTGTCGGAGGGTGACGAATGCGCACACTGGTTTTGAACGCCGGATACGAGCCGCTCGCTGTGGTGTCGTTCAAGCGAGCGATCGTGCTCGTGCTGAACGGCAAGGCGGCCGTGATCGAGCACGACCGAGATCACCCGGTGTGGGGCTCGAATCGCTCGTGGGAGCGGCCGTCGGTCATCATCCTGCAACGGTATGTGCGCGTGCCGAACGGCGGTGCCGTTCCCGTTTCGCGTCGCGGCGTGCTCCGGCGCGACTCGCATCGTTGCGGGTATTGCGCCGCGCCGGCGAACACGATCGACCACGTCCTGCCGCGTTCGCGCGGGGGAGCGGACTCCTGGGAGAACCTC